>CAYSVT010000018.1:4066-12030 GCA_964434685.1 Candidatus Woesearchaeota archaeon | reverse complement strand
TTACACCTCTCCAGTGTTTATCGGTTTCATATTACACAAATTAAGTATGCCCTTGTTATATCTCTTGCAAATATTACAAGAGCACTTTGTTTTTTTTATTAAAGCCAGTATCCTTAGTATCTCCTTGACAGCGAGTTGCGGATTCTTTACCAGGATTCCTGCAGATTTTTCAATCTCTTTTGTTATTCCCTTCGGAAATTTCACCTTTGTTGCCCTTTTTCTGCTCATATACTGGCAAACAGCTGCCTTGCTTACCCCCAAAACATTTGCAGCCTTTTCTTGAGTAAAATTATATTTCTTAATCAAAATGCCTGCAAGAGCCCTTCTTATTGCAGGGATAATATACCATACCTCAATCTCCTGCGGCAAGTTATACATGTTAACTATAGTGAATATTAATTTTTCCTTTTTAAATCTTATGAATTTTGGATTACAGCAAAATTTATCATTGGATTAGGCAGGACTAAAAAACTTTATAAATACAAAAAATGTAGTCATATCTTCTAAAATGTCAAACGGAGAAAAAGAGAATAGGATTATAGGAATAGTTTCTGCAAAGGGGGGTGTTGGAAAAACAACCACTGCCATAAACCTTGGTGCTGCAGCAGTCAATACATTCAATAAAAGTGTTCTTGTGCTTGATACAAATATCAACACTGGAAATCTTGGCCTCAACCTCGGCTTAACTTACCATCCTGTAAGCATGCATTCTATAATCAAAGACCCCATCTCAATATTGCACTCTGTACACAAGCACAAAAGCGGCTTGCATGTTATCCCTTCATCACTTGTAACAGAAAAAAGGAAGATTAACACTAATTCATTAAGAAAAAAATTGAAAAAATTGAACAATTATGATTTAATATTGCTGGATTCTGCCCCTGGCACTGGGGATGACGCACAGATAGCTATGAAGGTTGCAGATGGATTATTGCTGGTTGTAACACCAGATATGCCCACAATAGGCACTGCCATTAAGACTATGGATATGGCAAAAAGGCTTAAGGTCCCAGTCCATGGAATTGTATTAAACAAGGTAAAGGGCAAAAAGTACGAGATAACTGTAAGGCATATAGAAACAGCATTGGGAGTGCCTGTTATTGCAATCGTTCCAGAAGATGCCAGCGTTCAAGAGTCTGTTTATGCAAGAATGCCGGTTGTTCTTCACAAGTCGCGAGCACCATGCAGTGTCTCATTCAAGAAATTATCTGCTGGTATACTGGGCAAAAAAATAAAGAAGATGAATGTTTGGACGCGAATAGCGTTAGCATTACTCGGCAATTCTAAATAATATCAAATCTTTGTAACTTTTATTGCCTGAACAGGGCAAGTATCTGCTGCGTCCTGATTGCAAGGCAAATCACTTACAGCCTTTTTCGCTTCAGCCTTACCGTCTTTCATCTCAAAATTTCCGTCGCATAACGCAACGCAGCTGCCGCAACCGATGCATTTATCCTTGTCTACACTTACCTTAAGTTTAGTTTGGTCTTTTGCCATTTTAATAAGTTTAATTTAAGTTTATTTAGCCCTTTAAATATTTTTATCCTTTAAAAATTTATATGCGGAATTTGCAGCTATTGCCCCCTGGGCAGCTGCAGTAATAACCTGCTTCAAATGAATCGGGGTTATATCGCCTGCTGCAAAAATTCCATTGATGCTTGTTTGCATAAAATTATCAACAATTATAAATCCCTCATTGTCTAACCTTATCCCTAAATCTTTTGCTATGCTCGTTGTAGGAACCGAGCCAATCTCTATGAACACTCCATCAACAGCAAGCTCCTGCCTCTTTCCATTTTTCTCAACAACCAATTTTTCAACTGCTTCGCCCCCTTTTATCTCAACGGGCGTAGTGTCATATGCCACACTAATCTTCTTGTTTTCTTCTATTTTTTTA
This sequence comes from Candidatus Woesearchaeota archaeon, assembly GCA_964434685.1. Lineage (GTDB taxonomy): Archaea > Nanobdellota > Nanobdellia > Pacearchaeales > DTIR01 > CAYSVT01. The sequence goes on along the minus strand of CAYSVT010000018.1, from coordinate 10,133 downwards.
ATTAAAGCCCCATCACAATTAAGCCTATCCTGCCTGTAAGCAACCCAGACCTTCTTTGCATGTTCAGCAAGAAGTAATGCTGTATGAGCTGCAGAATTTCTTCCTCCAATCACCACAACAGTCTTATCTTTGAAGAATGCTGCATCACATGTTGAACAATAGCTTACCCCCCCACCAAGAAATCTTGCTTCACCTTCAATGTCAAGTTTTCTTTTTTCAGTCCCTAATGCAATTATCAAACTCCTTGACTTCACAATCCTGTTACTTTTTGTCTGCACCTCAAATTCCCCTCTCTTGTTTATGCCAGTAATAATTTCTTGTATGATATCTACACCAAGATTCTTTGCCTGCTCAGAGATTCTCTTTATCAGCTCAGTCCCTGTTCCGCTGAAACCTGGAAAGTTCTCTATTTTGTGTACATCATTGAGCATGCCTCCAAGATTCTTGCCAATCACAATTGTTTTTAGCCCATATCTTGCAGAATAAATTCCGGCTGTCAATCCAGCAGGTCCTGCGCCTATTATTGCAACATCATATGAACCATCCATTTTTCCTTCAACAAATGAAGTTATTTAAAACTTTTTATTAACAGAGAATAAAAACAGAAACCTTTAAATAGTAGTCACTAAATAGTTAACACAACTAAGGGGAGACAGAATGAGCAGAATAGATGACAAGAAAGTAGATTACGTAAAGTTGATTGAATTAGCTTCTAAGTATAGCATAGTAGATATTGCGAACTGTAATTTTAGGGGCAAGGGAACTGGAGCGTTAAGAAATCTTGAGAATAGACTCAGGGTAATATCTAACCTTGCACAAAAATCTGATTTTTATGAACTTGACAAAGCTTATGACATCATTAATGAAAAAGAAAAGTCATATTACTGGAAGAGTGTAATGAAGCAACCAAAGAGGAAGCTTGAATCATGTGTGGGGATGGCGAAAGTTGTATTGCAGAATGAACTTACACCCTATCCTGCGACTATTAAAACAAATGAACCAGAAAGGTCTAATTCTGCAAAAAATGCCCAAGAAGCCCTAATTAATAAAAAGGGCAAAAATACCCTTTTGAATATTGCGTTGATTGCAGCACTTGGAATAAGCTGCTTCTTAGGTGGTTACTTAACAAAGGGGAATTATGAACGTGAATATAACCAAAATAACAAGAGAATAGAGCAAAGAGTGCAGGAAACCAGAAAGGATAGTAAATACTCATTACAAGATGTGGTTGCACCAACACCGGCACAGCCAACCACAATTGCCAAGGCAGAATCCAAAAAGCAAGACAAAGAAATATGGGGAAATGCTGGTTATAACTATACGAATGATAAACCGGAATATAGCCCAGAACGATTAAAGAAGAAACAAGAACGAGACAAAAGGCATGCGCCGATTACTGCAAGGGTAAAAAGAAATCTGAATCAGGCTGGAGATGGTATTTGGAAGGTAGTCTCAAGCCCATTCAAATTTGCGTATAATGTTTTAACATTAAACCCAACAGAAGCAACAAAGAATGTTGTTGATATGCCTATTGGCGCGCTTGAGACTGTTGGTGGGGGCTTGGGAACTGTAAATGGCATTGGAGAAGGCATTACAAGAGGAGCAATGTATACAATAACAGAGAATGACACCATTGACAATGGCTTAGGGCATTTCTGGGATGCGAGCATTGGGGGGGATTTTAACAAGGATTTTCATGCTGATTTCGTAAAATTCTGGGAATGGGGGCAAAAATATGGATTTTTGAGTGATATAAAAAATAATCCATGCAAGAGTTCAATCGCCATAGTGGAGGATGCTCTTTTAATATGGGGGTTATCAAATGGTGGCGGCGGTGATAATGGCGCTGGTGGAGGGGCTGTTGGGGGAGGAGCTCCTGGCAGGGGCGGAGGTCCAGGCGGACCATAGTAAGATGAACAAGAGATTATTTCTGCTCCTAGTTGTATTATTCTCTCTTAATTTTGCAGCCGCATATCCAGTTAATATACAACTTAACGGCAATATGAATTTCAATGCTGCAGTATATTACTGTGGCACAGATTCATCTTGTGCAACATCAACCCTTTCTTCCTCTGCCTCTGGAAATCCTATTCTTTACCAGATAACAAATCAGGGTGCAGGCACACAATATTTCGCAGAGTATGATTATGTTTCTGACAGGTGCCATGTTTCACATTCCTACAAGAATTGGTTTGATGAAAATACTGGAGCAGGACCTTGGCAATACACAATCACATTCGCAAAGCAGAATAGCTGCCAATCAAATATAAACTCTGTGAATTTTGCCCCGCAAATTTTTGATAACCAGCAGCAGAATATAACGATCAATGTAAGAAGCCCATTAAACTTGAATGCTCAAGGCCCATCAGCAGTTCCTCTTTCCTTGCAATATTATTATTCAACTAATGTTACAGTGCTGTTAACAATAAGAAATGCCACCTCTGCTGTTTACTCTGCTTCACAAAATGCAGGTATATTATGGAGCACAAATAGAAATTTCAACTTTCTTGTGCCTCTGCTTCCTGCGGGAAATTACATTATTGAAACCAAAACAAGGGTGGTAGACTGCATGTGTACTAATTATGCAGAACAGCAGAGCAATAACTCTTTTACAATTGTCCAGAATACCGCTCCATCGGTGTCAATAATCTCCCCGCCAAACAATTCTAATTTTACAATAAATGACACAATCAACTTTGCTGGCAGTGCAACAGATGCAGAAGATGGCTCATTGAGTGGTACAAGCCTGCAATGGTATTCTAATCTCCAAGGGGATATAGGGCAAGGTAATAACTTTTCAAGAACACTGAATGCCGGGTTGCACAGAATAACCCTTGTTGCAACAGACTCTGGCTCATTGAATAACAGCGCATCTGTATGGATAAATGTATCAACTGCTCCAGTTCCGCCACAACCACCGCAACCACAACAGCTTTCAGCAAACTTCACATTCTCGCCATCAAACCCAACAACTTCCCAAATAGTAACATTCGATGGAAGTTCAAGCATAGGCAACATCACTTCATATTTCTGGGATTTTAATGATTCAACTAATGCCACTGGTGTTATTGTAACACATACCTTCAATACAACAAGGAACTATTCTATAACTTTAACTGTGACTGACAATAAAAGCAATACGAGTTCTTTCAATCTTATTGTTCCTGTCACTTCTCAAGCACAGCCTCCAACACCAACTCAGCAAGAAGAGCCATCGAAAAAGAAGAAAGAATATATTGACAATGTTGATTTGCGCTCTTTCAATCTCGACGCCAACTGTGCAGGCACTTCCCAGATAGGGATTGAGTTGTACAATAATCAGCATGAAGAATTGCATGATGCATACTTGATAGCAGAGATACCTGAATTGAATATCAAAGAAAGATCTCAAATATTTAACCTGCATGGCAGGGAAAACAGAATAATAGTAATTGATGTAACTCTTCCAAGAGTGTCTAGTGATTACAATGCCCATATATACCTATACAAGAGCAATAAATTTGTAGAATTTTTAAGAATAATCCAGATTTCATGTGCAGAAGCGTCTGTTGGCAGCGAGGGAAACCAAACAGGGACTAGAATTGGGGGTGTATCAGCATTTACATCTTCTACTGAAAGTGGCAAGCAAGCAGGAACTGGCTTAACAGGGTTTGTTATTAATGTTGGAAAGGGACTTGGCTCAAGATTGAATCAGATTTTACTTCTTTTGGTGATAATTGCCGCAATTGCTGTATACTTCACAGCAAGAAGAAAGTAAAATTTAAATAAAAATAAAGAAGCAAAAAATGGAAAAGTCTATTCTGGTTATTGATGATGACTGGCTTGTGACAACTACCATTGCTCGGCTTCTTGCAAAGGAGGGATATTCTGCAAAGGCATCTGAAAATGGTTATAAGGCATTAGAAGAAATCTTTAAGGAAGAGAATGAATTTGACCTTATTGTCTGCGACTTGAGACTGCCCGGCATAGACGGCGTTGAAACGGTAAAAAAGATAAAAGAGTATTTCAAAGAAAAAAATAAGCATGATGTTCCTGCGATATTCATAACAGGCTATGCTAATTCAGAACTGGATGCAAAGGCACAAAAGATGGGAAAGGTAATCTATAAGCCCTTTGATACCGGAAATTTTCTTGAAAGCGTAAAAGAATACATAGAAAAATAAGACAGAGAGCTGGAATTTCCGAATAGAAAATTATTTAAACTAATTCTGTCTAGATATTTAATGTTCGCAGAACTTAAAAGTAGGTGTGCATGGATGAATTCTTTAGTCGCAAGAGTATTTGCACCTTGCGGCATGCACGGCTATATCTGCGGCGCTATCACAACTAAGCTTAAGACATTGTGATAAGAGCTTCGTGATATGGCTCTTGCATGATGTTTTTTCTTCTAAAATGATAAAAAACTTTTCCGACTCGCGCGGAATTTGTGTTGAATGCAATGAAGGCATATTCAACCCTATATGCCCATCCTGCTTATTAAGAGAGGTGGAGGCATGGCTTGATGGCACAAGGTTAGGCAATGAAGTCAAAAAAAAGCTAAACAAGGTTATAGACTCGGATGGATTGGAGGGCGTTAAGTGTGCCATTTGCAAGGATGAAGGAATATCAATATGCCCGTACTGCTTTACAAGGCACGTGTATGATGCTTTGATGTCTGCAAGAGTAAGCAAAAGTATTGCAGATGAATTTCTTACATTCTTTAATTTTGATTTTGAGCATAATGGCTATTCCAAAGACTTTGAGGAGGATTTTGAAGATGGCTGAGAATATTTTTGCTGCTCCAATGAGAGAAGTAAAAGGGAGGATACCCTATAAGGATAGACGGATGGGACAACTTTGCACTAATCGGGGGTGTGGAGGGATTTAAATTGGGAACCTTCTGTGGGAAGGGATTTGGAACGAGTCTGAAGTATGGAATTGATACAATAATTGATGGATTGAAAAGAAATGCAAAAATTTATCTGTTGAGGATGGTGAATGGCTTAGAGGATGGCGAGCATCAGGATGCTGCATTTAAACTTATAAATTACAAGGGTGATGCAAGAGGTTTGTTCTTTTTAGAGTACCCTGCCTGCTGTAAAGAAAGGATAGAACCAAAACTTGGCAGATACAGCAGTCTTGAAAGGAAGATAGTTGGATAATTGGAAATAATTTTAAACTGTCATTCTGGAATAGATTGATGAAAGGAAAGGTTAAAGCACTATGCTTATTGTCCGGCGGGCTGGATTCTAGACTGGCATGCAAGCTCATTCAGGAGCAGTGTGAAATAGAGGCAGTATACTTTGATTTGCCATTCGGCTCTGGTTGTTGCAAGCAAGACTGCTCTTTCAATTTTACGCAAATGGCTGGGGTAAAGCTGCATATTGTTGACTGTAAAAAGGGGAGGTTGTTTAACAGCTACATCAATATGATAAAAAAACCAAAACATGGCTATGGTGTTGGCATGAATCCCTGCATTGACTGCCACATATTTATAACCAAAGAGGCTAAGAAGCTTGCAAAAAGGATTGGTGCAGACTTTTTGGTTACAGGTGAGGTGCTGAATGAAAGGCCAATGTCTCAACATATTTCTGCTTTAAATATTGTAGAAAAAGAAGCAGGGGTTAAAGGAAGGTTGTTGAGACCATTGTCTGCAAGGCTTCTACCTGAAACTGATGCAGAGAAAATGGGTTTTATTGACCGGAGCAAATTGCTCGCCATTCAGGGCAGAAGTAGAATTGAACAGATAAAACTTGCAAAAAAATTCAATATTAAATACCCTAATCCTGGTGGCGGATGCCTGCTATGCGAGAAGGAATTTGCAATAAGATTAAGAGATTTGTTTAAGCATGAAAAAACAATAGATTGGAAAGATGTAGAACTGCTAAGAATAGGAAGGCATTTCATGATTGATGGTGTTAAGGTGATAGTTGGCAGAAATGAGCAGGAGAACAACAGATTATTGCATTTCATGGATAAAGCTGATCTAATGCTTGAGGCAAAGGACATTATGGGTCCTGTTACAATCATAAGGAAAAGGGGGCACATTAATACCAAGACTATAAAAAGGGCAGCTGAGCTGACTGCA
>CAYSVT010000018.1:0-4056 GCA_964434685.1 Candidatus Woesearchaeota archaeon | reverse complement strand
AAGGTTGCACTTAATGTCTCTGCTTGCAAAAAAATAAGGGAAAGGATAACTGTAAAAACATCCTCTGAGGAGGAGATTGATTCTTTAAGGATTAAGCAGAATTAGGAGTATAAAGGCTCTTCTCCAATTCATTTCTTAGCCTACTTGTGAGGTCATCCCGCCTCGCACACTTGTCTTTTATCTCTTTATTGGTATATAAAGGGCTGCAGACATTTATTCTCACTTTTTTAGAATACTTTATCCCGCCATATTTTGACCATGCCTCATACGTGCCCTTTATTGCTACAGGCACTATAGGGCTGTCACTCAACTCTGCAATCAATGCAACACCACCGTTAAAATTTCCTAATCTCCCGTCAAGACTCCTTGTCCCTTCAGGGAATATCACTACCTTATTGCCCTTATTAAGTCTCTCTAATATCATTGCCAAGTCCCTTCTGCTTGGCTTTTCCTTGTTTATCGTTATTACGCCTATCAGCCCAAGCCACTGCTGAAACAGCTCATTGAGTGACTTTCTGCCAGGATTCAAGTCCCTTGCAACATAGTTCAATTTTCCTAGCCCTACTCCAAGAAATATTGGGTCAAGGTAGCTTACATGATTTGGTGCAAGGATTGCCCTTCCTTTAGGCAGATTTTCCTTCCCATATACCTTCCATCCGTAGTTCAGAGTCTTGAATGCTCCTATACAAAAATACCTTGAAAGGCAATATGTTGCTCTCTCCAATCCATCCATAGATTTTAAAACAAGAGGAGTTATAAAAATTTAACTAAAATGTGCATTGAATGCAGCAAAAAGCCCGTTTATGAACTGACAAACAAGAGAAAATTCTGTAAGAAATGCTTTTGTGCTTACATTGAAAAAAAGGTGTTTCACACAATAAGGAAGTTCAGGCTTATAGAACAAGGAGGGAAGATTTGCATTCTGCACTCAGGGGAAATAGCATCTGCTGTCCTTTATTATATCTTAAGAAAATTTGCAGGAGAGAGAAGACAGGGGATTGTAAAGGTTACTGAAAAAGATATGAAAAGTTTAAAGAGAGTTGTGGTATCTTCTAGCCTAGATGAAGAGGCTGAAGGGATAATCAGAAATTTGATGTATAAGAATGCAAAAAGTCTATTGAATCTTGGTCCAATAGAAGGGAAGAGGGTTAAGCCGTTGTATTTTTGCTCAGACAGAGAGATTATGCTTTATGCAAGGCTTAAAAAATTGATTATAGGCAGGCAAAAAGAGAACAAAAAAGACAAGATAAGGGATTTCTTAGATAAAATGGAGAAGAAACATCCTGAATTAAAAAACGCTATTGTGAATGCATTCTTAGAGATTATGCCTGCACTTTAGATAGCTCATAGAAGTTGTATTCTTCATATACTTCTCTATATGACTTAAAAAGTTTCATCGGAAATTTGGATTTAATTGTTTTGCATTGCCCGCCCTCAAATTCCCACATTACACAAGTCAAATCCTCGAAGAACAAGACACATTTTCTTATCAATCTTAGAAAGAAATTTTTTGATATGACGCCAATTTATGCAAATTAAAATAACAAGCATGATAAAATTGATTAGCACTAAAACAGGGATTACGTTACGCGATGTCAGATTTAATTGCTGTATTACCCCCATATTACACCCCAAAGCAATTTCTCAGCACCTTATTGAGCTCCTTCAGTGTTTTTATTATTGCGTCTGGCTTATTTTTTTCTATTGCTTTTCTTGAATCCCAGCTGTATCTGTTGCTTACTGCTATTGACTTGCATCCAGCAGATTTTGCAATCTGCACGTCCTGAGCCCTGTCACCGATATAAACTGCCTCATATGGCTTGGCCCCATATTCTCTAAACAAATGCCTGAAAATCTGCTGCTTCGAGTTCATTTCTGGCCCTACAATCCCATTAAATTTGAGATTGTTCTTTCTTATCAAAGGCTTAATATACTCTGCCAGAGAATTGCTAACAACAACCTTCTTGAATCCCTTTAATTCATTAATTGCCTTTACAAAGGGGCACGGCTTTAGCATCGATGCCCTCATTATTACATAATCATTAATCTCCCTTTTCAATATCCCAAATCCCTTTTTTATTTTCAGCATAGGCAACAGGATTTCAAGTCTATTTCCTAATACCCTCTCAACATCACCCTTTGTAATGTTGTATCCATGCTTTCTTAATGTTTTATAGATTGCTTCTTTGTAAAGTTGCCTGCTATCAGCAAGCGTACCATCAAAATCAAATATGAGTAATTTTATCATCCCTTTTGATTCTTTAAGAAATCTAGCACTTTTAAATATAATTATATAATCACTGCTTGCTTTCCCTCTTGATTCTGTTCAGAACATCTGTAACATATGATTTGTATGCACCCCTGCCCAAGAGCCCTTTAACAGCGTATAGTTCCACCGCACCCGAAGATGTTAAGAGATTATCTCTTCTCTCTGCCTTAATCTCGCCGCTTACCTTGTCATAAACATCCTTTGTAATGAGAACCTCCTGCAATGCCTTGTCTGCAACCCTTTTGGCTATAGTCACTGTGCTGCCTACGCTTGTGTATTGCATTACCTGCTGAAGGCTGACTATAGCCTCCCCACTATTAATGCCTATGCCAAATTCCAGTTTGTCCTTCAATCTTTTGTTATAATCGCTTAAATCCCTCTCAATCTCCAATGCCGTTTTGATAGCAGAGGATTCGTGCCTAAACTGTTTCATTAACGGCGAAAAGACAGCCATCAAGACAGATTCATTTATCTTATGCACCACCCCTTTATTCTTTTCGATATCTGCCTGCGCCTGTTTCAAAAAGTGTTCATGAAGGGAGTCGTATGCAACAGCCGAAAGCTTGTTTTTTAAAGATGACAAATTTTTTGCATTTATTACAAGAAATGAAGTTTTCTGCCTTGCACCATCCATTACAACCCGCGGCTCTGCCTTTTTGATGAGGTATAAGGGAATATTCTGGCTTGTTTTTATTGCGGGCATATTCACTCCTGCTTCTCTGACAGCCTGAACCTGTTGCTTTGGCTCTTCAATCCGCTCAGCCTGATTGTAGTATGGCTTTACCTGATGCCCGCCTATAATATCAAATTCATCCCTTCTCTTTTCCCTTATCACTAAAGATTTCGGGAATAACCCTGAAAAGAATGACACTACAATAATTAAAAGCAAAACAAAGATGCTGAATGAGAGTATAGGATACTGCATGAATAATCCTGGTTTCTTGTCTTTTATCTCGATTACTGCTGTTGCCTTGCCAGTCAATGGGACATTGCTGAATTTCCTGCCTAACACCTCCAAATCATAATTTCCTTCTGGTGCCCTTAACTCAAAGGCTGTTTTGTTTTCTATTGCAAGATTTAACTTAAAGGTTTCATTTCGCTGCATATTGTCACTTGTAAATTTTACGTTCACTGTCTTTTTGTATGGCACATTGCCAGTATTCTTTATAAGAAGCTGGTTATCCACTAAGCTAACAGAAACATTTTCAATCTTCTCTACATTTATCAGCCTCACATCCTCCAAACTCTGAAATGTTGCTTTAATCTGCCAGTATCCTGGTTTATCATAGGGTGCGAATGTATGCTCTAAAACATCAGTTGAAGGGATAATCCTTTTGATGACTGCAAGGCCATCTGGATTCTGCAACTCTATTGATACATCCTTGCTCAAAAAACCGCACAATTCATTATAAATAGAGACCCTTGCAATCAGTTTATCTCCTATGCCAAATCTTTCTTCATTCAAAACAAGAGTGAAGGATGTCTGCTTATCCTCGCCATAAACTGCCGGGATTACAATAATGGCTAATATCAATACAAGCAAGAATGTCCTTTTTATCCGCATGAACTTAGAAGGGCTGGTTTCTATTTAAATTTTGTTATACTAATGGCTAATATTAATATCAGCAAGTTTCTACTTAAATTTTGTTATACTAAATGATTAGTCTGCTAAAGGCTTCCACCTAAACCCAAAGGATAAAATATATAAAGAAGGGATACTAATAAAAATTATAAAAATGGGCGAGACTAAAAAGAGCGACATTGCAAGGAACACTATATTAACATTG
>CAYSVT010000017.1:3076-12425 GCA_964434685.1 Candidatus Woesearchaeota archaeon | reverse complement strand
CTATTTTATCAGCTTGTCAACGAAGAAGATTATTACAGCACAGACTATGCCTGTGATAACCATCTTTATCCCCATCTTGCAGATATTCTCCTTGCTTATTCTTCCAAGAAATACCCCGAGAAGGAACAAGGCAATAAAAGACACAAATATTGAAAGCAGATAAGCATATCTAATTGCAACATCCCCTATTAAGAAAGGAGTTAGTATAATCAAGCTTATCAGCAAATCTGTCCCGCTGTTTAAAATAGCCAAGACGAACGTTGCAAATTTATGTGCCTGCCCAATAGGAGATTTTTTCAACCTAACTGAAACTTTTTTTTCAAGTTTTCTAATCTGGCTTTCCCTTTCTGCTGTCTCTGTGAGATAAGCCCCCCAGAAGCCTGATATTGTTGCAGCAATTGTCGCTCCGATGATAGTAGTTATTATAACTCGCTTTTCAGTTATGCCCCCAAAAAAACCTGCGAGCATAATGCCGAGAAACATGAGAACATCATCAAAGGAGTTCATGGCAAAATACCTTCTTGCTATTTCCCCAATATCAGCAATCTTCCAGAATTCTCTGTACTGCAGAATCAACCTCTTTATGCTCATTTTTTATTAATAGCAAGATTATTTATAAATCTATTTAAGTTTTGGAAACATATTCAAGATGATTTTCATTTTATAAATCTATCTGAGTTTGGGAAACATATTCAAGATGATTTTCATTTCTTCCTTGTTTGCCATTACAAGAGGGTTCTGCCACCTCTTTATGCTGAAATTGCCTGATTGCTTCTTGATTTCTCTTCTCAGGATTCCTTCAATGTTGATGAGTTCTGCAGGCGTGATTGCTATGACTGGGATTTTGTATTTATTGTATATTTTGTTTTTTGCCACCTTTTTCTTCCATGATTTTGGATAGCCTCCGTAGAATTCTATTAACACCCTTCTTTTTGGCAGCCAGAAGTCAGGGATGCATGAATCTTCAGGGAAAAACAAAGGCTGTTTTTCATACTCCTGCTCTTCTCCCAGTTTTGTGAGGGCATTTGATATTATTGCCTCGCCTTTGCTTCTCACAAGATAGCCAGCTTTTGTTTTTATATGCTGTCTGAATGGGTTATTGTTATGCTCGAGCAGTCTGTTCCTTGCCTTTCTGTGCAGCGCATAATAAAGAAGCATCCTTTTTCTCCAAATATAATCAAGGTTGGGGTGGTTCTGCCAATAATCCTTCACTGCCCCCCTCATTCTTAACCTTTCTTCGGGATTCTTGAATCTCATCCTGCCTCCGATGGAGATTTTTCTGTTTATCTCTTTCCTTCTTTTCTTGTCTCTTTTCCATAAATTAATTGTTTTGTCCATTATTTCCTTGTGCTTTTTAGGATGTTCTTTCCAGTAATTCCTGAAGAACCTTGATGTCTTTTTTCTGAATGCTTCAGTTCTGCACTGCCTCTTCTTTGTTTCAGAGATTTTTGATTTGATTGATGCTGGAAGATGCTTGCCCCTGTTCCATATCTGCAGTCTGCCTTCCCTGTATGCCCTTTTAATTATCCTGCTTCTTTTCACTCTTATTCTTGCAAGGCTTTTACTTATCTTAAGCTTATGCTGCAAAGAAAGATGCCTGTTTTTCCAGTATCTGAGCTTGCCGATATTATATGGCATTTGTCTTAAGAATTAAATATCTTTATAGTATATGCTTTTGTTTTTCCCGTGATTTTTAGCATAGAGCAATGCAGCATCTGCCTTGTTGAAAAGCTTCTGTATTGTGTCGCCCTTTTCATATTCTGCCAAGCCTATGCTTACTGTTGCTTTGTATCTTTGCAGATATCTGCTGCTTGCTGTTTTTTTTCTTATTCTCTCTGCCACGATTAATGCCTTCTCATAATTAGTGAATGGAAGCATGACAGTGAATTCCTCCCCTCCAAACCTGCCAACAACATCAACCTTTCTTGTGTTTTTATTTATAAGGCTAACAATATGCTTCAGGATTGCATCGCCCTTTTTGTGCCCAAACCTGTCATTTATTGTCTTGAAGTTGTCTATATCTGCTATCAATAGAGAAAGATTGTGCCCCCTCTTTGCCTTTTCTATCTCCAATTTAAGTATGGTATCAAAGAATTTGCTGTTATATACGCCTGTCTTGGGGTCGTTTATAACCATCTCGTACAATGCGCCTAAGTGCGATTCTATACTCTCAAGTATATGCTTGACTCTTTTTCTGCACTGCGGCCCTAACCCACTCTCAACCCTTCTTAGCCCTTCACGCAGCTTGTGGTATACCCTGTGACTGTGAGGCATTCCTTTGCTAAGGTTAGTATTATTTATTAATGTTTTTATGGGCTTTGCACATTGATTAACCATATTATTGTGCAGGAATGGATTTATTGTGCAAAGCCGTTTTTATGCTAAGCTATTTAAAGTTTTGATTTTTGCTTTTGAGATGATAGATGTACATTGCCATCTCGAGCAGAAGGATTATGATAAAGACAGGGATGCTGTAATAGAGGAATGTAAGAAGGAGCTGAAGGCTGTTGTAGATTCATCTCCCTACCTGCCTCATTTCAAAAGGGCAGTTGAGATGCATAGGAAGTATAAAAATTTTGTTTTTATCTCACTGGCAATACATCCGATTTATGTAGAGAAGGTTAAGGAAGCTGACATAGAGAAAGCAGTTTCTTTTATTAAAGAGAATGAGAAAGAGATTTCAGCAATAGGCGAGACAGGACTTGACTATTATCATGTTAAGGATGAGGCATTAAGAAAGAAACAGCAGTACATGTTTTTGAGGTTTGTTGAGGTTGCTGCTGAGATTGACAAGCCGCTTGTTGTTCATTGCCGAGATGCCTTTGATGATTGCATCAGGATTCTTGAGGAAAAGGGCATGAAAGGAAAAAGGGTTATGATGCACCTCTATTCCTCAAGAAGGCATTTGCAGAAAGTAATAGAAGGTGGATGGAGCATTTCTGTAGGCCCAAGCATTGGAAATTCCAAGGATATAAAAAAGATAGTAAGAGACATGCCTCTTGACAGGATTATGCTGGAAACAGATTCGCCTTGGTTTGGCAAGAATTGCAGAAACACCCCTTTAAGCATCAGATATGTTGCAGAAAGGATTGCTCAAGTCAAGAAGATTCCTTTTGAGGATGTTTGGTTGCAGGCTGGCAGGAATGCAGTTGAGTTCTTTAGGTTACCTTTAAAAATATGATTTGTTTTGTGTAATTTAGGTTACCTTTAAAAATATGATTTGTTTTGTGTAAAGATGATTGGTTGGATTCAATTGGGTCTGCTTGCATTGGTTGTCATACTTGCAATTCCTGCAGGGTTTATTCTTGCTAAGGTTACAAGGGAGGAGCTGAAAGAGGGGAGGGTTATATTCAAGGCGCTTGTGCTTGTGTCTGTTGCACTTGCTGTATTCACTGTTTTTGCTGATTTCAGTCTTGACACAAGATTATTCGTTCTCTTTTCTGCATCGTTTATAGGGATAGTTTCTTTTATATCATTAAATCAGTCATTACAGCCACAAAAGAGGTAAGATGCTTTACTTAATTGGCTTGGGGCTTGAATTAGGGGATTTGACAGGCAAGGCTCTTAGTGCAGTAAAGAAATGCAAAGGGGTGTATCTTGAGAATTACACTGCACAAATGCCCTACTCTGTGAAAGAATTGGGTAAGGTTCTGAAGAAGAGGATTTTGATTGCTGACAGGGAATTGATTGAAAATAAAGAAGAGATACTGAAAGAGGCAAAAAAAACTGCCGTGTGTGTTCTTGTGTATGGTGATGTGCTGATGGCTACTACACACATAGACTTGATTTTGAGGGCAAGAAAGGAGAATATTAAAGTTGCTGTTGTTCATGGAATTTCTGTTTTTAATGCTGTTACGGAGACTGGCTTGCAGATTTACAAGTTCGGAAAGACCGCCTCTGTGCCCCACTGGAAAGATAATTTCAAGCCTGAATCATTTTATGATATTATTAAAGAGAATCAGGCAATTAAGGCGCATACATTACTGCTCCTCGATATTGGATTGGGTGTTGATGAGGCTCTTGGATATATAAGACAGATAGCAAAAAATAGGGGTGAAGAGGTAACGTGGAACTTTATTGTATGCTCGCAGATTGGAACAAAAAAATCCTCTGTTTGTGTTGGGAAGATTGATGAACTGATGAAGAAGAAGTTTGAACTGCCTGCATGCATAATTATTCCTTCTGCCCTGCACTTTATGGAAGCAGAGTTTTTAGAAGGATTCAATAGCTAATCGTAAATTTGCTGTCTATGGCCAATCTTCAAAATTTTTATAACAGATTTATCAAATATGAATACAATCCTATAGTCTCCGACTCTTAGCCTGTAATAATCGCTCGCTCTCAATTTTTTAATGTCGCAGGAAGCAGTGTTTTCTGACATCCTCTCAATTTTATCAACAATTCTTCTGAAGACAACAGGCTCCAATCTTTCTAATTCTCTTAAAGCCTCTTTTTCATAGAAGATTTGGTATTTCATTATAACCCTAATCTCTTTTTGGCTTCTTCATGAGAAATAAAATCTTTGCTTTTTCTTCTTTCTTCCAGCTCTTTTTTTGTTTTTTCGTTTAATTCTAAATCGTCTTCAATCATTCTCTTAATTACCTCATTATACGTTTCTCTTTCAATCATTTTCATCTTGTCTAAAATTGTTTTTACATTATCAGAAATTTGTATTGTTGTGGGCATTTTATAACTTCTTATAAGAGATTATAAAAGATTATAGTATTTAAATCTTTTGGTCTGCAGTTATACGCCCATCAATTAAAATAATAAAAGAATTCTTCTGATATTTTTCCCCTTATTATTTTAATTCCCTCTTTCTTCAGCAGGCTTATCTTTTCTTTCCTGCCTTTTGCTCTAAGAGATTCTTAAATGTTTATAGGCATTCAACTGCTTTTTTAGAACATTCTCTTCATTGAATCTTTTGATTGCAATCTTTCTTGCATACTTCCCCATTTTTAATGCAAGTTTGTTATCTGAGAGGATTTTTATTATAGCTTTCGCGAGTTTGTTTGTATTGCTAACAGGAAATAGAATACCCGTTTTCCCATCCATAACCTCTTCCCTGCATCCCCTGATATTTGTCGCAACTACTGGCTTGCCAGCGGCCATGGCTTCAATAATAGTCCTAGGCATCCCCTCCCTATGTGACGGGAGAACGAATACGTTTATTATTGAGAATATCTTTGGGATATCCTCTCTCAATCCTGCAAAAATAACACACTCTTCCAAATTACTTTCTTTTATTATATTCTTCAAAACCTCAATTATTTTTTTGTCTCTATCACTTTCTAAGTGTTTTCCGACTATAAGCAATTTTGCTTCTGGAAATTTTTCAACAACTCTTTTGAATGCACGAACTAATTCTATAATCCCTTTTTCTCTAACGATTCTCCCAGTAAAACATACAACTTTGTCATTTTCCCCTATCCCTAAACCAGCCCTTTTGAATTTCCTGAATCTTTTGAATTTTTTAATGTCTACTCCATTGCCAATCCAGATTATTTTTTCTTTGCAAGTGATGGATTCTTTTATTGCGGTTAGCATATCACATCAGTAAAATATCGCCCAAGAATTTTTTCTGCAAGAGTATAAATCCATCTCTTCAAAAATGGCATATTCTCATGGAAATAAAATCCGTGTGCAGTGTATATAATATTTGGAATTCCTGCAAGTCTTGCGGCAATTCTCCCAATTGCGGAGGCCATCGGATTATGAACATGAACAATATCAAACTTCTCTTTTTTCATGAGCCTGTAAAGCTTGAATAAAGAAATAAAGTTTGAAATTGAATATATGCTCTTTTTAAGCGTTATTACCTCTATTTTGTAATGCTCTTTTTTTAGTTTTTTTTCATATTCTCCTGACGAACAAGCAATAGTAACATCATAATCCTCTTTTGTAAGGCAATCAATTAATGGCTTTAACAAGAAGTTTATGACATAATCAACTCCGCAGATTTGCAAAACCTTAATTTTTCTTTTTTTATTCATTCTTTATTCCTTCTTGCCAGATTATAAAAAACCTCTGATATAACAACTGTAAACCAAAATGGTCTTTGGTAAAATCCTTCTACGCCCATCATAAAGGCTAAAATAGCCGCAAAAGAGGCGAAGATGCCTATGACTAAAGGTTTTTCTTTACCAAAATTGTTAATCGCTGCAAGAAAATTTTTAGTTATCTTGAAAAGGAATGCCATCAGAGCCATGAAGCCAATTATCCCGGTTTCTACAAGCACCCAGAGATAGGTATTTGGGATTGTCCTACCCTCAACAAGAAACTGCCCAGAAAATTCTAAAAATGAACCAAGCCCGATACCAAAAATTGGGTAACTTAAAAAATAAGCCGCTCCATAGCGGATTATCTGCATTCTCAAACTTATAGAAGTGCTCCTTATTGAAAAGAATACAAAATCGTTAATGAAGCCAAAACCAAGAAGGATGAAGATAGATGATAGTCCTGCCAAAGCAACAGGAACAATTTTTGTCAGCAAGCGAGGGCCATAAAACAGCGATAAGATTACGATTCCGACAAAAAGCCCTATCCAAGTAGTTCTTGAAAAAGTCAGTACTATCGCAACAAAACAAAGGATTAAATTAGGCCACATGAATGCTTTCGGGAGAATGCTGCCCTCCTTTATCAACAAAGATAACTGCACCATAAAAACAACAAGGAGGTAGCATCCGTAAGCATTAGGATTAAAAAGCAAACCAGCAATCCTGTTGTTGTAAAATAAAAAAGAGGATGCCACCCCAAACCAAAAATTCAGGGTGTAAGAAAGAACTGAAAGAATATTAAATATAAAAGAGGAAACTAACAGTATCTTCATAGCAGTATACACTCTCTTTATATCATCCCGCAAAACAAAGTATAAGATGCAGAATGTAACCGCCAAAAAGATAAATCCCAGGTATTTGTTGACCACTGCATAAGAAGGAATATAGCCAATGACTTGGAATGTTTTGAATAAAGAGACAGTGAGTATAAGGAGTATGACAGTAAGATACGGAAAAAGGGTTATTTTAAAATTCTTGTTTTTTGTAATCTTTGACAGGAATAGTGTTGGAATTAACAAGAATATAAAGATATCAGAGATTGCTAATTTAAACCCAAGGGATTGTTGAGTTATGCTTAGCTGCACTGGCAGAAAAAAGACCCACAGATACACTAATAAATTTTGGTTTTTGGTCCACATTTTAATAATCAGATATTCCAGTGGGGATTAGTATTTATAAGAATTGCCCCTTTAATTGATGTATTTATCCTTTTTGAAGCAGAGAACCTTCATATCTTAGAATTCTGCCTTTTTTTATCTTTATTCCCTCTTTTTTCAGCAGGCTTATCTTTTCTCTTTGTCCTTTAGGCGTGTATCCCCCAATTCTGCCGTCAGCATGAATGACCCTATGGCAAGGAATGATGATTGGCTTTGTATTTTTTGCCAATGCTTTTGCAACAATGCGAGGATGGATTTTTAGCTTTGATGCTATCTCTTTGTATGTTGTTACCCTGCCTTTAGGGATCTTCCTTGTTAATTGCAGCACCCTCTTTTGAATTTCTGTCAATTTTGATACTGCTTTCATGGGAAAATTATGTCCATCATCAAACGTGCAATCTTCTTAGAGTGATGCCTTACAATATCCTTTACGTTTGCCAAATCCCTGCCGTATAGCGTAACATCCCTGCCTCTGAAATCCTGCTCTTTAAATACTACTGGTTGCTTGCGCTCTGCTGCATAGTTCTGCAGCAGTCTGGAATCCAAATCTATCTTGTCATTATACACAACAATGTCTATTACACCCTTACCTAAATATTTTTCAATGTCATTAAAATGGTCAATAGCGCTATAATTGGGTGTTTCAGACGGCTTCGTCATGATATTGCAGTTGTATACCACCAATGCCTTCGAATTTTTTATTGAGTCCACAATGCCTTCAGTAAGAAGATTACATATTATGCTCGTGTATAAATCCCCCGGGCCTATAATAATCGCGTCTGCATTTGCTATAGCCTCCAATGCCTCTGGATTTGCCTTCATCTTCTGATTTGAATAAATCCTTTCAATCCTCGCATTATTTGGATTCTCGTATCTGTCTATTGCATGCTCTCCCTCTCTTATTGTTCCATCCTCATACAACGCATTGATGTGCGCTTTATCCCATGTTGAAGGCATTACCCTGCCACGCACGGCAAGAAGCTCGTGCAAACTATCCAATGCCTTCTTTTCGTCTCCACCGCATATATCTACCGCCGCAGTCATCATAAGGTTGCCAAGGCTATGACCATCAAGTCTGCTATTGCTCTTTTCATATCTATATTTGAATAGCTCTCTCCAAAACCGTGGTGCGTCTGATAACGCCACCAAACCTCTCCTTATATCACCCTGCGGCAATGTTCCAAATTCATCTCTTAATTCTCCAGAACTTCCTCCAGAATCTGTTGACGCAGCCATGAATCTTATGTATATACTATCATCATCTTCATCTTCTATGCTCTCATCATCTTCCCTTCTTACAGCATACTTCTTAAGCCCCTTCAAAAGACTAAAGCTGCCTGAACCTCCCCCAATAGTCACTACCTTCTTGCGCATGAAAAAAACACTTTTCATGACATTAAATAACTTTCGAAGGATGCTTTCATGAGAATAATCTTTATAAAGAACGGCTGTTTTTAGGCATTTATGCATGATTTCAAAAAGGATGAGCCAGAAATACTGAAATTCTGGCAGAAAGAGAGGATTTACGAGAAAAGCAAGAAAAGGAATGCCAAGGGCAAGAAGTTCTATTTCATGGATGGCCCACCCTATGCCACAGGGCACATCCATATGGGTACTGCCCTTAATAAGATTCTAAAGGATGTGGCAATGAGGAGCAAGAGATTGCAGGGCTTCAATGTTTTTGACAGGGCTGGATACGACACTCATGGCCTGCCTATCGAATTCCAGATTGAGAAGGAAATAGGCAGCAAATCAAAAAGGGATATTGAGAAGTTCGGTGTTAAAAGGTTTATAGAGAGATGCAAGAAGTTTGCCACCCAGTATATTGATGTGATGAATTCTGAGTTCAAGGATTTGGGTGTGTGGATGGATTTTGAGAATCCATATCTTACACTTGAACCGGAATATATTGAGGCAATCTGGGACACCTTCAAGGTTGCTGAGAAGAAAGGGCTGCTGTATCTGGACAAATACCCTGTTCATGTATGCCCAAGATGCGAGACTGCAGTTGCCTATAATGAGATAGAGTATGGAAAGCAGGAGGACACATCCATATTCGTAAAATTCCCCCTGAAGGGCAGGAAGAATACCTTTCTGATAATCTGGACTACAACACCATGGACACTGCCAGGCAAT
>CAYSVT010000017.1:0-3066 GCA_964434685.1 Candidatus Woesearchaeota archaeon | reverse complement strand
GAGATTTCCAATGGTGAAAGATGGATTGTTGCAAAGGCATTGGTATCAAAGATAATGGCACAGCTGGAAATAGGATACACACTAAAGAATGAGTATAAGGGGAGGGAAATGCAGGAATGGGAATATGAGAATCCGCTTTCACGGCATCTAAATCTTAAGCTGAAAAATGCCTATAAGGTTGTCTTGTCTGGAAGGCATGTGCATCTGGAAGAGGGAACTGGGCTCGTTCATTGTGCGCCAGGGCATGGGAAAGAGGATTATGAAGCAGGCAAGGAATATGGATTGGACATGCCCTCGCCTGTAGGGATAGATGGTTTGTTCTCAGAAGATGCTGGAAAATATTTTGGGAAGAGTGCAAGGGTTGTGGATGAAGAAATAATGCAGGATTTGGAAAAAGAGGGATTTTTGATATACAAGATGAAGTACTCCCATGATTATCCATTATGCTGGAGGTGCAAAAGCCCTTTATTGATGATTTCCCAGCCCCAATGGTTTTTGAGGATTTCAAGCATACACCAAAAGCTGATTGAAGAAAATGAGAGTACTGTATGGGTGCCTTCTTGGATGAAACTTAGAATGAAATCCTGGCTCGAGGGTGTTTCTGACTGGCCTGTCTCAAGGAAGAGATACTGGGGCACACCATTGCCTATATGGGTGTGTGGAGAGTGCAATGCAAGAAGGGTTGTTGGAAGCATAAAAGAGCTTGAAAAGCTGTCTGGGAAGAGGGTGAAGGGGGTGCATAAGCCAGAGATTGATGAGATTGAAATCAAGTGCAAGTGCAAGGGGAAGATGAAAAGGGTTTCTGAAGTTTTGGATGTCTGGTTTGATTCTGGTGTTTCAAGCTGGGCAGCACTCGGCTTTCCGCAAGAGGAGGGCAAATTCAAGGAATTCTGGCCAGCTGAATTGAATATAGAAGGAAAGGACCAGATAAGGGGGTGGTGGAACTCCCAGTTAATCCTGTCTGTAATAAGATTTGGCAGAAAGCCATTTGACAGCATTGCAGTTCATGGCATGGTTCTTGATTTAGGCAAGAAAAAGATGTCAAAGAGCCTAGGAAACATAGTTTCCCCGCAAGATGTAATCAAGGATTACGGCAGGGATTACCTAAGGTACTATTTCACAAGGGTTTCCAAGGGGGAGGATTTTGCATTTGATGAGAAGGAATTTTTAGAGATTGGAAAGGTGATTACTGTGCTCAACAATGTAAACAATTTTGTCAATCAGACTGAAAAAAAAGAAAGTGCATTAAAAATTGAAGATAGGTGGATTCTGTCAAGATTTAATTCTCTTGTAAAAGATGCATCAGATTACTACAACAAATTCAGATTTCCAGAGGCAATCCAGGCACTTGAAAGATTCTTAGTTTTTGACTTGAGCAGGACATATATACGGATGATTAGAGACAGGAGGGATGAGGCTTATGACATACTAAACAAGATTAGGCTTGGTCTGATAAGGCTTTTTGCACCAGTAATCCCCTTCTTAACCGAGAGTGTATGGCATGAGCTAAGGGAAAGGGGGGTTGTAAAAGAGGAATCAATTCATCTTTCAGATTGGCCAAAATTCGATGAGAAGATGATTAATAAAGGGCTTGAGGAAAGCATGGAAATTGTGCGGGGAGTTATTGAAAAGGCGCTTGCAGAAAGGGCTAAGGAAGGCATTGGCGTGAGATGGCCTCTCGCCTCTTTGAAGGTTCTCACAAAGAAAGAAAATTTTGATGCTGTCAAGAAGCTTGAGAGTATAATAAAAAGCCAGCTGAATGTAAAATCTGTTCTATTGAAGGAATCAAGCGAGGAGAGGGTTGAGCTTGACACAAAGATGACGAAAGAGCTTGAGGCTGAGGGATTTGCACGGGAGATTGCAAGACACGTGCAGGATGCAAGAAAAAAGGCAGGGCTTGTAAAAGAGCAGAAGATAAACCTGGTGTTGCGGACAGATGATGAACTTGCAAGGATGCTTGAAAAGTTTGAGAAATTTTTGAAGGAGAGGGTAAATGCTTCAAAATTAACTGTTAAAGGAAGAGGGGAGGGGGCTGCATCAAAGCATAAAGCAGAGGCAGAGGTAAGGGGCAAGAGGATTGTGATAAATTTTGATATTGGATAGATTTTTAAACCGGCGGGAAGTAGATATTTATTAAGGGGTGGTAAGCACCTCAGCTTTTTCTGAGGGTTTTAGAGGTTAAAATGGCAAGTTATAAAGAAAGACTAAGCGAGGTTATAGAACTTCTACAAAAAGTTGGAGCAAAGCTGTATAAAGAAGATAAGATTCTTGGGTATAGTATTCTTACTGATTCTTTACATAATACAATAACAAATGACCCAGAAGGCGATTGGGAGGAGTATCCATGCGCTCATGCTGTATTCAAACTTGGCAAATTAGATAGTCCAAGGTATTTTTATATTAAAGCAAAGATAAAAAGGGGCGAAGGAAAAGGAGCATTTGGTTTGTCATCCCCAAAAATAGGTAACTTTCCAGAAATCTTCAATTCAATACAGGGACTGGAAAGAAAAACAGAAGAATATTATTACACGGATGTTACTAATATAGCGTCTCGTTTAACTAAAGCAATTGAAGAATATAAAAAAATAAAAAATAAGGTACCTCATCTGTTTCTGAGGACTTATAGGAGAAATTAACATGTTTGGATTAAAAAATAAGAAGGATGAATATGCAGATGTCAAGGACTTGTTTAATAGTATCGTAAAGGAGAAGAATGAATTTGATTTGGATTGGATGAAACTAAATGTAGGCTTGATAAAAAGGCTGTTTATTGGCAAGCCGAACCTGCATGTATGGGTTGCCTCTGACATGGAAAACAGCACGCACAGGGGCACTGTTGAGGACATTGTTCTGGATAATGACCTGCTTACAATAAAGTCAAGTGATTTTGTGGTTGATTTTTACAAGCCATCTCATGGAAAATTTGATGTTAGCTATGGTGTTGGCAGCATGTATTCAATGGAAATTTACAGCAAAGACAATCTGCCATCAAAAATTACTTTAGCATATTACAACATCTGAGTTCTCGTCGTAAGATTTATAAATAGCAAGAAATAACTTACTTAA
>CAYSVT010000016.1:7951-13109 GCA_964434685.1 Candidatus Woesearchaeota archaeon | reverse complement strand
AGACTATGATTTATTCTGCCTCTGCCTCGCCTGCTTCTGAAACCTCTTCAATTTCATCCTCTGGCTTAGCCAATTCCATTATCTCTGCCCCTTCGGCAATCTCCTTAATCGCCGCTTCCTCTTTCTTCTTCGCTTCCTTCACCTGCTGCTCTTTAGACTTTTCTGCCTTAACCACCTTCTCCCCTGGCTGTTCCTCAGGCTTTTCTTTTTCCTTTTTCTTATCCTTTTTATCTTCCTTTGCCTCAATCACTATCTCCATATCCTGTTTTCTTTCAGGCAAAGGCCTCTTGACAGTTATCGGCAAAACACCAGAGTATAATTCCATCTCGGCAATCTTCAATGGGTCATAAGAAAGCTGCTCAAGCTGCTCCTTATCTAATTTAAGAAGCATCGGTGCATTCATGGCTAATTGCAACGCCCTTGCGCCAAGAATCCTCGCAATTTCATATTTTGTGAATTTGTTCCACACCTCTGCTTTCTTCTTCATGATATCCGCAATCATATTAGTGCTCATTTTCCAGTTTTTTAATCTGCATGCCAGTCCATTTTTGTTGTATGTCCTCTTATAAAAAATTGAAATTGTCTTTTTTTTAAGGTATGTCCTCTTATAAAAAATTGAAATTGTCTTTTTTAAGATTTCTTATTTATTGCTTCCTCTATCTGCTCTTCAATATGCTTATGAGTCTTTTTCCATTCCTTATCTGCAATGTCTAAGATATAGAACAGCTCCTCTTTTGTCAATTCTGTCTCTTTTCCCTTTTGCATCGCGTTTACCATCCCAGTTTCATTGTAAGGAGAGATTGATATTGTCAATCTTGACTCACTTGATTCCTCCTCTTCTGATACTGGATCAAGTATAATTGCATTGCCTATTTTGTAAAAGGTCATTGTGAATGGCATGCTCTTTGTCAAAGGCAGTTTCTTGCTTGTCCACTCGCCAAACTGCACCCTTTCCTTCTCTTCATTATATTTAGGCATTCTCGCATCCTTCAATGCAGCAACTGCAGCCAAGCAGGATGCATCTATCAAGCTGCCATTATCATTTATCGGATAAATATCAAGGAAGATTGCCCATACCTTCTCACCCGCTTTCAAACAAAGCTTCTTGAAATCAATAAATCCTGATTCCCTGATTCCCCTGTCAACAAGCCTTGCAAGCTCTATTGCCTCTATCCTTGGGGGGCCAAGTTCAAACCTTTCAGAAGCTATTGGAGATAGTTCAACAGTCACTGCAAGAACACCAGCATCCTCTGAATCTGTATAAGGCTCCATAACATCCATCTTCACCCCTGCTACCACTTCAGTGTCTCCTACTCTCACACGGCTAGAGCCGTCTGCCTGATTGGATATGCCTGTTTCTATCTTTATGTGCCTATATTCAAGCAATCCGCGATTATCAAACCTCTTGCCAGAAGCAAGATACTCAATTATTCTCTTCTTGGTTATAGTTGGAATCTTCATATCGGTCCTCCCTTGTCATCCCTTTTCTTTTGATAACAACCACTAACTTTTGATACAGTTGATTCTGATCCCTTCATGTCTCCCACCATTATCTTATCAGTTGATTCTAATCTATTCATGTCTCCTACCATTATCTTATCCATTCCATCGCAATATTCTGTCATTGTTATTTCTCTCCTAACATATTTTGATGCCAATTCCTGCATTTTTGTATTCTCCATTTTAATCCCTCACCTTCAATGCCTTCTTCTGTTCAGCATAGATCTTCTTGCAAACCTCTTGCCCCAACTCGACAGCCTTTTTTAGTTCAGAAATGGAGGTTTTTCCATCCAGCTGCAATAAAGCAATCTTGCCACTGCTTGCACAAAACGCCATTGGAATGTCAGTTGCGCCCTCACCCTCCTCGTAATCCTCTTCCTTCTTTATCAAATCAGCAACTATTGACTTGTCAATCTTGCCTATTGAAACTGACGACACAAGCTCGTTCATTGGTGCGCCAGCATGTGCAAGAGCCATTGATGCCGCGTTAATCGCAGCGCACCTTGTGGATGCATTTGCCTGCAATACAGTTACAAAAATGTCTATGACTGTGTTGGGGAATGCATCAAGCTCAAGAACAGGTGTTAATGCCCACTCTATCACCTTTGATATCTCTGAACTCCTTCTGGAAGGGCCTGGCTTTTTCCTTTCAGAAACTGAAAAGCTTAACATGTCATAAGTAACCCTCAAAATGCCCTTCTCAGGATTCTGTGTATGCTGCGGATGTAAAGGCCTTGGACCATAAACTGCTGCAATCGCAATTGTGTCTCCAAATGCAAACATTGCTGAGCCATCAGCATTTGGCACTACACCGGGCTTTGCCTTTATTTCACGGGTTTCATCAAATGCCCTTCCATCATATCTCTTTGTGTATGCCATTTTATTTACAACACCCCTTCGATGCCTTTTCTGTATTCTGGCCCATGAAATAATGGGGGGGCTATTTTCTTTTTGATTAAATAAACCTTCATTTTTCCTTCATCATTCATTTTAATTTTTTAAATTGATTAATCAAATCCTCCATTTCTACCTCGCTTATATTTTTGACAGCATAACTTTCATTATTTGATTCATCAACCCCTTCATTTAAAGTGATGTACAAATCATAAAGCGGGGCTGCATCAACTTTGAAAATATGTAATCTCATCTTGCCCTGCTTTTCTTCCTTAATTTCCTTCTTCCCATATTTTATCTCGTCCCTAATTCTCTTTTCAAAACTATTGCCCATTTCTTTTGTTAATATGGAATGCGAGTAGCCCATCATTAAATTAGCGAGACTCATTTCTCCTCCTTCTTTATCTTCTTGCCCAAAAATTCCTGCACCTTGTCAGTCAAGCCTTCAATAAAGGATTTCTCAACAACGAAGAGTATTGTCTCCTTCGCAAGCAGCTCTGCCCCAATGCTGCTGCCCCTTATCCATATTAACCCATTCTGTCCGACAATAATGCTGCATCCTGTTTCCTTCTTTATCATGTTAATCATGCTTCCCTCTTTGCCAATAACACGGGGCACCTTATTTGAATTTATTCTGATAATCAATCCATTTTCCAGCTTTCCCAAACCCTTGTCTTTCATTGTTAAATCAACGCTTCGATGCTTCACTGAAAACACCTCGGCAAGGACCATATCACCAAAATCAAGAAACTCTGTCAAATTATTCTTGTTTACATACCTCCCGGCATCCATTCCTGACAGAAATGATGAATATGGTGCATCAATGTCTATAATCCATCCGTTGAATGTTACATCAACTACCCTTCCAATAACAGAATTGCCCTTGCGTGGAACGTAAACACCTGAAAGCGGGATAACCTTTACCAATCTTCCTGAAATATCTGCTAATCCATACCTTGCCGCCACTATGCTTTCACCTTCACGCCTCGTGTAATCGCCAGGAAGGTAATCTGAACCCTTTGCAACCACCTCGCCAGGCGTTACTATTTCCCTTTTAGTTTCCTTTTCTGGTTCCATTTTAACAACACAGTTTAATGCTTTTTAAACCTAAGCATTAAATTATTTTCCCTTAACCTCCTCTGTTATGGCTGAGCCATGTGTAATCTTATTCAGCTTATCATAAAATTCTGACTGCATTCCTGCTGGCAGGCTTACAACGCAAAGCAATGAGCCGTCTGACAGCCATTCCTCACTATCTTTTATTCCATGCAATAATCCATAAACATTCCCTGTGTAAACTGCCGGTACCTTTATCCTAAGTTTCTTTGTTTCTATCCTTATTGGCAACTGAACCTGCAGCTCCTTGAGTATCGCGGGAATCTGTTCTGTTATTGGCCTATCATCCACATTAATCCTTGCCTCGTCCAGCGCTGCTTGGATTCTTGAAGGTGTATGGGGCATTCCTGTTCTTGGGTCAATACAATTTCGCGCAAGAAAATCAACTATCTGCTTAACCTTATCCTCTCTCTCCCTTTTCCTGTATTCTGCAGGCAGCTGAATCTCACCATGCTTTATTATCTCTGCAGCTGCCCCCCTTATATCCTCAGTGTCAAACGCCGATTTCAAATCAGATGTAGAGGCATGCAGGCCCTTCTTAACATCAGAGAAAACCGCATCCACAGCAAGAATGTTCTCAATGCTGCCCTGCCCTGTCTTCTTGTAACGCAGCGCAGAATCTAAGTCTACGAGAATCTCGAATTGTTTTCCTTTAATTTTAATTCGTGCTGTTACATTATTTGCCATATTATAATCTTAATCAGGCATACGGGTAGCAAACTAATCTAATTAACTACTTCAAAAATTTCTTTAATGCCTCACCGCTTATCTTCTCTACTATTTTATCTTTAGATTTAACATAACCAACATCAAATCTTGCAACATCAAAATTCTTTCCCAAAACCTTCTTGAATATCTCCAATGCCATTTTTATTCCATGCTCAATGCCCATCCCCTCCTTGTATTGTAACTGCAAAAGCTCCTTTATCTTCTCGTCATTCTCCCCTATTACAGTTGCCTTATACCCGAAATAATTGCCTGTTACATCTGAAACAAAAAGCTTTCCCTGTGCGTCAGAGTTAATTCCTACAACCATCACTGAGATACCGAAAGGCCTTGCACCGCCATACTGCGTGTATGCCTGCTTTGTGTCTGCGATTTCCTTTATTACAGACTCCACATCTATCGGTGAATCATAAGTCACTCTGTGTTGTTGGGCAAGTAATTGTGCCCTTTCAATTATTACGCGGGCATCTGATAATATGCCTGCGGCACTTGCTATAATATGTGTGTCAACTTCATATATCTTGCTTGCTGATTCCCTTACCATTAAGGGGTCCTTTACCCTCTTGTCAGCAATAATTACAACACCATCAGAGCATGTCATTCCAATGCTCGCTGAACCTAAACGCACTGTCTTTTCAGCATATTCAACTTGCAAAAGATGCCCATCTGGTGAGAACATAGTTGCAGCCCTATCATAACCCATTACCTGATGCTGCATTTCCATTGGTGTATCCATTCTATATCAAAAGAAGCGGATAATCTGCCTCAATTTTATTATCAATCTCTTACAAAAGAAATAGGATATTTTTAAATCTTTCCCCATAGGGGCGTTGCGTGAAAATTCAAAATTACCAGATGATAATAAAGAATAACAAAATTCAAAATTACCAGATGATAATAAAAAATAACAATTTAGTCTATC
>CAYSVT010000016.1:0-7851 GCA_964434685.1 Candidatus Woesearchaeota archaeon | reverse complement strand
AATAACAAAATTCAAAATTACCAGATGATAATAAAAAATAACAATTTAGTCTATCTACAATAAAAGTTAATTTGTGTGCAAAGCCCTTATATGCTCCCCAATGCCTTCTCAATCTCATCCATCCTGTAATCACCAAGTTTCAGAAGCGGTTCATGAACAACATTAAACTCCTTTTCATATGCTGCTGCCATCCTGTCTACCAATTGAGTTACCCTGATATTGCCCCTGGAGGTATCAACAATATACTTACTAACTATCTTCTTGAACTCATCCGCCCTCATCCTTTTATCTCCCACCCTTCTCTTTAAGTAGCTGTGTACATCCCTGCACAGCTCTCCATACCTGGTTACATCCTTTTGTGCATCTTCAGACAGAATAGTATCTGAGGAGCAAACATAATCTCTTAGAATTCCGGGGGAGGTCCTTATATTCATCTTCATCCTCAACAATGAAGAGAGATAATTCAATGGCTCTTTAACCTCTGGAAAGCCCTCGGCATAAAGAATCTCCCCATCCTTAAGCGCACTAAGAACAGCGAGAGGGAATGATTTAGAGTCCATCTCCCTTTCCTTGAGTTTATTGCCAATTATTTCAACAACCCCGCGCAATCTTTCCTCAAGATTTTTATTCGCCATAAAATCAGGGCTCTTGTAATCTATTTAAATCTTTCTTTTGTTACTATTTTAAAATTACAAGAATTGTAGGATATATTCTTAATAAATTTCGTCTTTGGATAACAAAAGATATTTAAATGTAATTCTACAATAAATCTAAAGAGGCTAAAAATGGGGTCAAAGGTAATGATTATTGCACTGATAGTTGCTGTGGTGCTTATAGCAGTCGGTTATGCGATGTTTGCAGCAATAAAGCCGGAAATACCTTCAAATGGCGGAACAACACCGCCTGCACCATTGACATGCACGCCATCATTGAAGTGTGAGGGCAACTCAAAATATGAGGTGAGGGCGGATTGTTCTCAGGGTGACAGGATTCCATGCGGGGCAAGTGAAACATGCGTAAATGGTGCTTGTGTTCCAAGCACTCCACCAACCAGTGAAAGCACAAACAAGACAAAGACCTGCACAGATAGTGACTCGGTTTCTTACTATGTGCCTGGGGAAGTAACTACATGTACTGGAATGGACTGCGTAATAAAGGCAGATTCATGTGACGGCAAGGTTGTAACAGAATACCTATGCAGTGTGGAAAAGACAGCACGTGCTATCAATATAACATGTCCTTACAGCTGTGTAGATGGTGCATGCACGAAGACTGCATAAAAAATTTAATTTTTTATTATAACAAAACTCCACACTTTAGTGTGGAGTTTCTTAAATGATGCGCTGCTTGATTTTCTACATAGTTTTTATTTTATAAATTTCTTTCTTGATTTATTTATTGTCCCAGAAATACCTATGCACCTTATGCCGGAAAGGGCAAGCGCTGACTTAACCTCATTCAATGCCTTTGGGCTTGTCAGCAAAATTGTTTTGCCCTTCTCAACGCCAATTATTCTGGGGGATGCCTTTGCATAGCCCATTATTCCCAATGCCTCAAGAAGCTTCGCATCAACAAGCTTGGAATCCCCTGTATCAAGAATTAGATACCTCTTCTTCTGCCTCATGCTTGGCTTCAATCTCTTGAACTTCTTTGCTTGCATTTTATTGATTTTAAGCACATACAGGTAATTTAATCCTTGTGGTTGCACTGCAAATTTTCTCCTTGTTTCCAACCCTCACAATAGGCGCAATACTTACCTCCTGCACATCCTCACCTGGCAGCGTGAATGTGTTTGCCTCATTCTGTTGCGGCAGTTTGTCGAATATTAGCTCGTTGGAATATTCTTGCATTATTTTGTCTTGAGTTAAGGAAGCAGAGTATACCTTTATGTCATCAATTGTCCCGTTGAACGGAATGCCTGAAATGCCTCTAAGGGCTGACAGATAGACATTCACAGAGGGATTGTTTATGGTGTAACTGCCTGAGCTGCTTATTGCCTCTGTCTTCTTTAGAACACCATTAATGTAAATCCTTTTCTGATGTGTGGATGAGCTGTAAGTCACTGCAATATGCATCCAGTTGCTTGCTGGGGGCTGGGGTGGAGTGCCTCCTGAAGACAAGAAGAGAGGCAATCCATCTTTCATATATGTTGTGTTGATAATGTAGGGCGTGTCACCAATTCCGTCTGAATTCCCATCACTTCCAGAATAATCGCTCCAATAATTCCCTGCAATGAAATTGCCTCCAAGAATGTTTGTTCCTGCATACTGTGTTGTGTTGAAGTAGTTTGTGTAGTTTTGTCCCTCCCTAATTCGCCAATTTCTACCACCATTTGGAGTGTTATTGATTATATTGTTCCAGAGCCTGTTATAAGATGAATTCATGTCGGGGTCTGGGGAATAGAAAGCTATGCCTGCATAATTTGGATTTGAATTATTTTCTATCCTGGAGCCAGTTATGTTGTTGAATCTCGAATCTTGCAGATACAATCCATCAAATCTATTGTCCCTTATTGTGCTGTTTATGATTTGGCTGTATGAACCAATTGAGATACCATCACCTTTATTTGACGATGCTGTTACATTTATCAGCGTGTTATAATAACCCGTCATAAATATTCCTGATTGGCCTTCTGCACTTTCTGATACTACTACATTAATAAAGGTATTATTTACAGCCCCGCTCCAACCAGCCCAGATGCCATCATCCTCGTTGTTCAATATGTTAGAATTCCTAATAGTAGTATTAGCACTCATGAGGGTTATTCCATCCCCTAAGTTATATGAAGAGGTTAAGTTAATAATAGCGTTATAAGAAGTTTGCTGCAGGTATAACCCATTACCTAGATTATGAGACGCTTCTATATTTGTAAGAATATTAGAATCTGAGGTTGGACCGAGATGTATGCCATCCATTGCGTTGCTTGATGCATTTATATTTGTAAAATTATTATAGTAAGAACCTGAAGAGGAATAGATTCCATAACCACCATTAGATGCACTGACAGCAAAAATAGAGTTGTAAGAGCCAGCGACTACTGATACGCCCCGGGTGTTGTTAAAGACAATTATATTAGTGAGATTATTTGAATCAGAAGAGATATAAAATCCATCAGAAGTATTGGATATGTTAATTTTTGTGAATGTGTTATTATTTGAAAAGGAATCCAATCTTATCCCCTCGCTGGTCATAATGCTTGAACCCTGTAGTATATTGACATTTGTTACGTTGTTGTAGCTAGCGAAAGAGGTGAAGTAGATTCCATAAAAAGAGCTCTCTATCGTTATGTTGCTTATGAATGAATTATTGGCAACCTTTAATCCGATGCCTGCACCAACAAAACCGGCTACAGCAGGACCCCAATCTCTTAAGTAACAATTTTTGATTGTTATATTTGATATCGGTGAGCCACCTTCTGCCTTGGCAAAAACACCATATGTGCTTCCCTTGTCTACTCCATCTATTGTAAAGCCTTGGCAATCGAGTTCTACATTGCTTGCATTTATCTTTACGCAGCCTATCTCGTTTGTCCCGTCCCCCCCATTCCAATTTGTTATTGACTGTGTCAATTTATATGAGCCTGGCTGCGTTATGTTTGTGCATGATGAAATTTCATTTGATGGACCAGAGCCACCAGAAAACAGCAGAGGCAGAAAGTCCTTCATGTATGTTCCATTGATAACGTAAGGCACATCTCCAATCCCATCCGAATTCCCATCACTTCCAGAATAATCTCTCCAGTAGTTCCCTGCAATGAAATTGCCTCCAAGAATGTTTGTCCCTGCTGTAAGAGTTGTGTTGAAGTAGTTAGTACTATTTATGCCAGTAGTCTCCAAGTTCAATGTATTATTAATTATATTGTTCCAAAGCCTGTTCTTTGTGGCATTAGTTGTGCTTGACGCTGTTGGTGATGAAAAGTAGAGTCCTGCATATCCTGAAACAGAGTTATTCTCTATTCTTGAGCCAGTTATGTTGTTTTTTGCTGAACGATAAAAATCTATCCCATACTGCTTATTATCTCTTATTGTGCTGTTGATTATCTCGTTCCTGGCATTGTTGTTAGAACCAAAATAGATTCCATTGCCATCATTCTCCGAGATGGTTATATTAATTAATCTGTTCAAATCAGAATCGATTGAAATGCCTTCATCGCCATTTCTAAAGAGGTACGAATCTGTAACTGTGGTATAATCTGAGAGGGAAGCGATGTCTATGCCATCCAACAAATTGTTAAATGATGTTATGTTGTGTATTATGCTTCTTGCACCATCATACAGGGCTATTCCATTATCATTGTTGAATAAAGTTAAGCTTGTGAAGTTGTTATAATCCGAGCCCGATGTAACATACACACCATCATCTAAATTATCAGATATAGTAGAATTTGCAATTGTGTTGCGGGTGCTGGCTGAAAGATACATACCACCATAGGCATTTGAAATACTGACATTTGTTACGGCATTATAGGTGCCTGAACGAAGGAAGATGCCATACCTTGAACCAGTCAATGTTGAATCCTGTATTACCGAATAACTGGTAAACGCCAGCATTATGATATCATCTGCATTCATCTTTGCAATAACATTATTGCAGCTGACTAGTGTAAGGTGCGAGTAAGTGCTGCCATAATCAAGAGTCTGACCATTTGGGCATGTTTTGGTTACACCATCAAAATACTGCACTGCTCTGCCGTTGACAAGATTGCTATTGTCTATATTCTGCACATAACCGCTTTGTAATGTACTTGAAACATAAATGCCCCCCTTCGAAGCTGCTTTTGTGATATCAAAATTCCTTAATGTGTTGTAGGGGCTGGAGGAGATATATATGCCATCCCCGACATTGTTTGAAGAGGTTATTCTTGTCAGATTGTTATAAGAGGTGCTGTCCAAGTAGATTCCATCGTCTCCATTGCTGGACAAGGAAACATTTGTGACATTGTTATTTGAGCCAGATGATATATAGATTCCGTCACCTGAATTGCTTGATAAGGTTGAATTGATGATTGTAGAATCCTTGGTATAATCATATTTAATGCCATTGCTAAAATCAGTAATCCTGCAATTCTTTATTGCTATATTGCTTAATGTCGCGCTGGTTGTGCCGTCCGTAAGTATGCCAGAAGTTCCTGTTCTGTCCACTCCATCAATTGCAAAGCCTTGGCAATCGAGTTCTACATTGCTTACCGAGATATTTATACATGCCTCATTAGTTGCACTGTTCCAGTTGTTTATATTCTGCGCAAGAAAGTACTTTCCTGGCTGCGTTATATTTGTGCATGATAAAACAGGAATTCTTGCGATG
Organism: Candidatus Woesearchaeota archaeon; assembly: GCA_964434685.1. Taxonomy (GTDB): domain Archaea; phylum Nanobdellota; class Nanobdellia; order Pacearchaeales; family DTIR01; genus CAYSVT01. Next base: position 2,547 of record CAYSVT010000016.1, on the reverse strand, counting down.
CCTTTGGAAATTCTAAGTTCATCAATCCAGCCATAGAGATGCCCACCACTCAGGGGAGTATATCCGATATCCAAAACTTTTGCTACATCTGGCAATGTGCAAGCCCAAGCACCATAACTAAGTGTAATAGTTTTACTTATTCCATCAATAAAAAAATACCAAGTATTTCCACTTCTGACGATAGCGATATGATGCCATATATTATCAGTCCAAGGCGTATTATCAATATACCAAGTAATAACATTAACATTACCATCAGCTTTTGATGAAAAAACAAAATACGCAGAATTAGTGCTATATTGAGGTATCATAAGGAACATCCAATTACCATTATAAGGGTCATCACCTTGTGCAATTACTCCACGCCAATCTCCAACAGCACCAGTAGTCATAATCCAAAAATCTATTGTAAAATCACCGGAACCAAAGTTCCAGTCATCAGAATCAGCAAGAGTCAAGTAATCCCCGTTTCCGTCAAACAATCCGCTTGCTCCTCCAAACATATACTGAGCAGTATCTATCTGTGCATTTCCATTTGCTGTAACAGCCTTGCCTGTTTCATCTATGAATATCTGCGAGCCGTCAGTTCCGTCCATGTGCAATAGCAGTTTTGTATAAGAATCCAGCTGTGCAGAAACTGTTGCGGCTGCAAGAAGGAAAATCAGTGCAAGAGCCAGTAATAAAATCAGTCTTCTCATTTCCAGCCTCCATTTATGTAGAAAGAGGCGTTTGCATCTGTGCCGTTTGTCTCAAGATAGAATGAGTTTTCCTTTCCGATGACATTCTGCCACGATGTTGAGTTTGGCGCTATCCACAGCTCAATTGTGATTTCATCCCCATAGCTTCCAGCCATTGTTGAATTCACAAAGTCATCAATGCCATCAAACATCAAGGCATTGCTGTATTTCCCGCTTGTCCATACTGCCTGGGAGATTTCAGATGCATTGTTGTTCCCTGATGCGTCTGCTGTTGTTATGCCAGAGCCTTCATCAAAAGGCAGATAGAGCAGCATGTTTTGCTTGCTTCCCTCTCTTATCTCCTTGGTTGTTGTCTTGCCTGCAGATAAAAGCCCCACTAAAACTCCCTGAAGGTTGTAGTCCTCTGGTCCCCTTGACACCATTACTCTCACTTGCTTGTTCACTGCATCATAGCATGTGTAGCCTGATTGCGTGTCCACCCACAATCTTGCCTTGGCACATGCATCATTCAGCTTTAATGCTTCTGTTATAACTGGTGTCACACCGAACCAGATTATGCTGCCTGATACCATTGTGATTAGAACCAGCAGAACAGTGGCAACAATTGCTGAGACTGCCGTTCTATATTTTATTCTTGATACTTCCCCCTGCAAAACCCTCTTTTTATTCCTCTTCTTTGGCATTTTTCCCATTACCAGCAGTTAGGTACTTGCACCCTGCTCGTTATTCCGCAAACCTGTTCTGAAACACCTAATCTAACAATAGGTGCAACTCTCAAATCCCATACTTCGCTTAATGATGACACATTTAAGACGTAAGTTTTCTTCTCTTCTTTATTAGGCAACTCAAGCATTGAGTTGTAATCGCCACTATACATCCTTATCTTGGGATCTGCTCGATTGTTTATTATGAAGCTGGTTGCTACCCCCCCGCCGCTGACTATCAGGTCTATTCCTAAAAGCTGGAAATCTCCTGTCCCCCTAGACAACATAACACTTACTTCATTGTTTTGGGGATTGTAACATGTGAAACTCGATTTTGTATCAATGCTTACTTTCGCATTCATACATGCCTTGCTTATCCCCAATGACTCGGCTGCCATTGGGATTATTCTTTGACGGATTAATCCTGTTGCTGCTACAACAATAGCAATAAGCAAGATAGTGGCAACAATTGCTGATACTGCTTTCTTATCCTTTTTACTCAACATTTTATATGGCTGCCTCGCACTTGCCCTCTGTGCAGGTGCAGTATCCCTTGCCGCAGTCCATTGTATTCTCCACACATTCCATCGTGCACATTATTCCCTTGCATGATGGCGCCTTAGAAACAGGCACACATGATTTGGCATGACAGCATTCTGCAGGCACGCAGTCCCTGTTAGTTTTGCATTCACTGCTTTGATGATTCACTTCTACCTTGTTTTCAGAAAGTAATTTTTCTCCGCTTCCCTTATAGTCAACACCATACAACTCTACAGAATATGTGCCCTTCTCAAGAGGGCCTAGCCTTGCATTCACATTATAAGCGCAAATGCACTTGCACATCTCTCCTGTATTAATCTCCCTTATCTTAATGTCGTAGCCATTCTTCTCCCAGTCTATTGTAAGATTTGCGCAACAAACATAACTGAGCCTTTGCTCTAATACAATATAATTGCTCTCTGAACGAAGTGTTGCTGTTGAGATGCCAGCACTCTTGGTGCTATCACACCCACTAATCGCATACTGTAGGGAAGTAACATCAGTCCTTTCAGGAATCCTAATTTTTGCGGACAGCAATATAATCAAGACTAACGCAACAGCAAAAAAAATAGAGGCTTTCTGGATATCCTTAATTTTGAGGCACT
>CAYSVT010000015.1:2660-14033 GCA_964434685.1 Candidatus Woesearchaeota archaeon | reverse complement strand
TAGCAGGAGAAAACATCTTGTCAAGGATGTTGTTAAAGCAACCCATCTCTTAAAAGATGCGGGATTTAAGGTAGGTTATCACATAATGCCCGGGCTGCCAGGGAGTTCAATTGAAAGGGATTTAAAGATGTTCAAAATGCTCTTTTCAGATGAAAGATTCAAGCCAGACCAATTAAAGATTTATCCATGCCAAGTAATCAAGGGGAGTGAGCTTGAAGAGTGGTTTATGGAGGGAAGATACAATCCCTACTCTGAGCAGGAGATTATTGATTTAATTGTTGCGATGCTTAAGGTAGTGCCGGAATATTGCCGTGTAATGCGTATTATGAGGGAGATTCCACCAGACTACCTTGTTGCAGGCACAAAGAGGATAGACCTGAGAAGGATAGTGAATGAGGAGATTGAAAGGAGCAGGGTAAAATTGGCTGAAATAAGGAGCAGAGAGATTGGTTTTATGATGAGGGATGGCAAAAGGATTGATAAGGGCTTAAGGTTGAGAATAATAGATTATACTGCCTCTGGCGGCAGGGAATATTTCTTGCAGATTGTCAACAAACAAAATATCCTTTTTGGATTGCTGAGATTGCGAATCCCCCACAAACCCTTTCTTGATGAGCTGAAAGATTCTGCTATTGTCCGAGAGTTGCATGTTTATGGCAAGAGCCTTAAAATAGGAGAGAAGGGAAATGCTGCACAACATAAAGGAATGGGGAAATGGCTTATGAAAGAGGCAGAGAATCTTGTAAGAGGGGAAGGAAAGAAGAAGATTGCAGTTATCTCGGGCGTTGGTGTAAGGGAATATTACAAGAGGTTAGAATATAATTTAGTTGGGGATTATATGATAAAAAGGGTATAGACAGAAATATTTATAATCCCTGTTTTTGTTTATATACTACAAAAATGAGGGGAATCTTATTGTTTACCTTTATGCTTTTTTTTAGCTTCCAATTAGTCTCAGCTATAGTTGATTCCACTACTTCTGGTTCTAATCAAGTTGCATCTAGTTTAGGTGGTGCTGGTGGAGCAGTTCCTGTGTCTACTACTGCTGCAAATGTTGTTACTGAAACAAGCATCAGCAAGCAATGCGAGAAATACTATATATGCCCTGATGGCACGAAGGTAAAGTATTGTGAGCTTATTGTAACTGAAAATGCTGCTGGCTGTGGCTGCAAGAAGAATCCAGAGCTTTTATGCCCTGGTGGGGGTGCTGCAACGGGAGGCACTGGTGCAAAAGTACCGCAAGCAGTGGAAATAAAACCGACAAAAACTACTCAGTCTGTTTGCGTTGTTGATGATGGTTTAATGAAGGAATTAGATGAGTTAATGAGAGAGCTGAAGATTGCTGAGGAGAACAATAATGAACAGCAGAGGTTAACATTGAGAGAGAAGATAAGAAGTATCAAGGTTCAGATAGAGGAAGACACTACCAGGTGTAAGAACACTGTAACTTCAGTCCAGAAGGTAAAGGTTGTAATGGTAGATGCATGTGCTGAATTGAAGCAGTGGGAAAAGAAGTATGAGTATTACATTCAATTGCGGGAGATGTCTATAGAAAAACTGAAAGAAAAGGGATATTTAGACAAAAAGGAGATTGAGAGGGTCTTATCACAATTAAAAGAGGGAATGGAAAAACTTAAGAAGAGATGCAATGAGCTCGAAACAGCAACGACTTCAACTACTGCAACAACCTCGAATGTTGCCACAGCAGAAACCTCTGTTGCAATTGCGCTAGTAGCTGTAGAAAACACCAACGAGATTTTAAGTTATTACAAAAAGAAGATGACTTCAATAATGGAGCCCAAGGCAGATATTGAGGACAGGATAAGCAATCTGAAGCAATTAAGAAATGAAATTGATAATCTTATATCTGATTTGATTAAGAGCAGGGATGAGATAAGCACAGAAGGAATGGAGGGGATTATCAAGGAGATTAAAATAATGCCCAAGAAGATAGAGGCAGACGATGTAGTAGTGCTTACTACCAATAAGAAGATATTAACGAAGATAGCAGAGCAGAATGTAGAAATCTCCCTGTCTGAGACGCAGGTTAGCATTTCAGACAGTGGTGTGAAGGCAAATGCAAAGGAGATTAGCATAAAGGATGGTGTTGTCAAAGTGGGTGTTACACCAGTTAATGTAAGACCATCGCAGATTATGGATAAGATAACATTAATGCCTGAAGAGATTGAACTGAAAGAGGAGAAGGGGATTGCTGTCTACAAGGTGAAAGCGGATGAAAAAAGAAAGATTCTGGGTATTATTCCAATTGAGATAAGAAAGGAGATAACGATTGATGCAACCAATTCCTCCGCAAACATCGTAGGCGAAAAGGGTGTTTGGTGGGGTTTCATAACGACAAAGGCCTGATTCTTTTAAGGGAAGCTTAAAGAATGAAGATAACAAAAATTTTTAGGTTCACAGGGAAAAAGAGATACGCAAGATACAGGGCAATTATCTTTGACTTAGATGGAACCCTGATAAATTCGCTGCCTTACCATCTCATTGCATTCAAGGATTTGCTTTTGGAGCATAACATAAGGATTCATGATGGAAGATTGAGAAGGCTGATAGGCATGCCAACAACTGACATTTTGAAAGAGCTAAAGAAGGCATATGGATTCAAGGAGAATATTCAGGATTTAAGGGAAGAGAGGAGGTATCATTACTTCAAGTTCCTTGGCAACAGAAACATCGTCTTTCCAGGAGTCATACCAACATTAAAAAAACTGCGCTTGAATTACAAGCTGGCTGTTGCAACAGGCTCTAGCAAGGTTATATTCTCCCATTCTACTGACAAGGATTTCCAAGAGCTTTTTGATTTTGTTGTTACAATAAATGAAGTCAAAAATGGCAAACCTCATCCAGGACAGTTTATATTTGCTGCACACAAGCTACATATCCCAATCAGGGAATGCCTTGCTGTGGGGGATTCCATATATGATGCAATTGCTGCAAAAAGGGCAGGTATGGATTTTTTTGGAGTGGCAACAGGTTACAATACTAGACAGCGGCTTGTAGATTATGGTGCCCTCGAGGCTGTGAATTCTGTAAATGAATTGCCCGATCTCCTGAATAAATAAGATTTTTAAGCAAATAATCACTTGATTCTGTATGCAAAAAAAGAAGTGGATGATGCTGCTTGCATTATTCTTCTTAATTGTTGCCGGAGGCATATTTGCATATATTTACATACAGACAAGAGCGATGAAGCACTACACCCTTCCACAAAATACATTCATCTATTCAAAGGGTGATGTGGTTTATTACGGCTTCTTTGATGTGAGATTCATCCCAAGCCTGAATTGGATCAAAAATAATACAAATCCAAATGAGGTTATTGTAGTTTGGTGGAAACACGGCCATATGATTCGCGGTTATAGTGAGAGAGAGGTTATTGCATATGCGCCATCGCCAGACATTATGGAACTAACAGGGGAGGGTGTATGGGATGAGAAAAAGAGCGGCAATCTTTCTTCAAATGAGCTGATTCGCGATATAGCAATTGCATATACAACAACTGACCCGCTTATCACAAAGAAGGTTATGCATAAGCATAATTCATCATATATCCTATTTGCAAAAGAGTATGTATGGGACCTTTCTTTGCTCCTCGTGATAGCAGGAGAAGATTTAAATAGATTTTTGACAGAGGACAAGCAGTTTACCATAATTGGCAGAGACATGATGGCTTACAGGCTTTCAATGAACTATAATACTGGCTTGAGGCTCGTCTATGAGGATGATAATGCAAAGATTTACAAGCTTGTAGACTAAATCATTCAATCTTTGCTTTGGCATAAGACTTGCTGATTCCATCATTCCAGAATTGTGGCAGATTATGGGAAAGAAGGCCCTCAAAAAAATCAGAGAGTATATACGCGTGTTTGTTTCTGTCACTTTTGATGTTATCAAATCTCTTCTGCACATTCTCAAAAATATCCTGAAGCGCCTTCCTTTCAAATCTTGCCTGCAGCAGTGAAGGCTCCTTGAACAAAAGGATATCTGTAAGCCTTAAAACATTCAAATCAAGCATTGCAGAGCTTTGCGTTATTATTACAAGCGAAAGGTTCTTGTGTCTTGCAATAGCCATTAATTTGCCCAGCTCCTTATTTGTTTTTTTCATGCTCTCTCTTGCAGAGAACGCCAATGCTGCCTCGTCAATCATTACAACTGAATCGTTCTTCACATCTTCAATACTGCCGGCCTTTTTTATCCATCTTGGCAGCCTTGCAGATTCAAAGCCAATCACATAACTTTGTTTCCCCAGAATATTTGCGATTTCTACGAGCTTCATCCCCAGTGCAGTTTTTCCGCTTCCCCTTCTGCCAGTGATAAGCATTATTAAGGAGGAATCCCCAAATTTCCTGATTAATTCGCTAAAATCCCCTGACACTGCTTCTTTAATCCTAAATTCATTAACTGCTCCTGCCTCCTTTACCTTCTTGATTTCTCTAATCTTTTCCTCCCTCTTTTTTCTGAATTCAACTATCTTTCCAAAGATTCCCATTTTGATGCTAGGATTAAACAGTTTATTTATGAACAAACTTGATGCTAGGATTAAACAGTTTATTTATGAACAAACCAAAATACAAGTTTGTCCCTTGTCTTCTTGTCCAGTATGCAAAAGCCAACCCTTTCGAATTGTATTATCTCTCCCTCTTTTAATTTTTCAACACCCCTTTCAGCAAATCCATTATGAATAGAGGCATCTGGCATTATTATCTCCACATTCACGATCTGCTTGCCGTCTGCAGGCAACCAATGTATCATCTTTGCATTCAACTCCTTATTCATCTCTTTAGAGATAAATGTGAATCTGTCCTTCTCACTTTTAAAATTAAGTAAATGCATTAGCCTGTAATCGCCATCTTTTCTTATCTGCCCATAGTCCTCACTTGAAATATAGAGTTCATCACTTGTCTCAAATTTTCTGGCACCTCTTTCTGGATGATCGGGATGGAGGGGGGCCTCTGCAATTATTTTTTCAGCACCCTTAATGTGTATCTTTACTGGCTGCTCTACAAAGAAGTGCCTGTCTGAACCCTCAATTACCCTTCTGTTTATTGAATCAAGAATCTTGAAGAACTCTTCCTTAGGCACTGTCTTATCCACCTCAGAAACGCCCATATCTTCAGCAAATTTTAACAAGGATTCTGCTTGATAGCCCCTTCTTTTCAATGCAACCAAAAAAGGCAGCCTGATATCATCCCATCCAGAGTATTCACCCCTTTCGATTGCCTCTCTCGTCTGCGTGCAGCTTACAGGCAGTCCTGCAAAGTTTATCCTTCCCAGGAATATATTCTCAGGCAGGGGTTTGTTGAGATATTTGAATATGTACTCCTGTTTTTTGGCATTATCTCTATGGTCTTTCCCACTTATTCTATGGGTTACTCCCTGCTCAATGTCATCTACCGCAACTGCAAAGTTCATAAGGGGCCATACACGATACTTGGTGCCCTGTCTTGCATGCCTGCTCTCGTTTATTCTGAATGCAGGCCAATCCCTCAAGGCAGGATTTTTATCATGCAAGTCAGTTTTTATCCTCATAACAGAAAAGCCCTTTTGTGTTTTGCCGAACATCTCTTTCCATCTCTTAATCTGCTCCTTGGGCTCAAGATTCCTGCAGGGGCATGCTTCTGATTTGTCAAGCAGTTTTTTGAACTCCTCGTTGTTGCATGTGCATACATATGAATTGCCTTGATTCAGCAGCATCTCGGCATACTTGTAATACACCTTCATTTTGTCTGATTGCACCCCAAATTCTACTTTGTTATTTGTGAGCCAGTTTGCATCCCCTTTTATCATATCGTATGCCTTTTCATAGATATTTTCAGGGTTTGTGTCTGAGATGCGTACTACAAGTTTGCCTTTGTATTTTTGGCAGTAAAGATGGTTGATGCCAAGAACATAGGCATGCCCTATATGCAAAGGACCTGATGGTGAGGGTTCAAATCTCATTACAACCCCCTTTCCAACATTTTTGAAAGCAGGCAATTCCTTCTTTTCCTCCCTTTTAGGATTTTCTTGCAGCATCTGAGGGGAGATTTTCACAAGCATTGAAATCTGCTCCTCTTTCTTGAGATTGTTAATCTGCTTGATAGCTGCAAGCACCTCTTTCCTTATGCTTTCAACCTCCCTCTTCAGTTCAGGGTTCTCACTGAGAATTTTGCCTATTACTGCACCTGCATTTGCCTTCCCATCGTACTTAACTGCATTTTGCAGTGCATAAGCAAGAATGAAATCCCTTGGCTGAACCTTCTCTTTTTTCATCTTCTTTTTCTTGCCCTTATTTTTCTTTTTCATATTCAACAGCAAATAACAAATCTATTTAAAACTTTATTAATGCAAAAAAGAAATTTTATAGAAATGTTTAAATACTATTATTACTACATAGTAACAATTAGAAATGATAGAAGAAAAGGAAATAACTGATATCTTAGAAAACTTCGAATTTCCCGAGGTCAGCCTTGCAGATTTAGATTTAAGGAACAAGATTGACGTCTGCACAATACTTAGTATTTATGGGGATTACTGCATGAGGAATAGGATTAAAGACAGCCATATACAGAATAAGCATAATCCAGAATTGCATTTTATTTCCGAGAGCAGAGGAAGGATAGTAAAACTTGAAGTGAGGCATAATGAATTAGCAGAGATTGTTAAAATGGAACACAATCCATTCGCAGATTTTTATGCATGCACAAGCAGAGATTGCTATGAGCTTGTTTTGAAAGATGAAAAAAATACCGCTTCTGTATAAGATGAAAACCGAGATTGAGAATTATTTGGATTTTGTGGATGGTTTTTTAGATAAAGACCATAGGTTCCTTATAGAAGTAAAACCTGCTGGTAAGGACAATAAGAAATCACTTGAGTTTTGTGAGGTCATGGATTTTAAGGAATTAGGAATAACTGGGATAAAACCATATCCTTATCTTCATTTTCGTTTTGTTTCTAAGAGGCTTGATAAAAAAGCAATTGAGAATCTTGAACAGGGCCTTGTTAATCTTGCGGGGAGGGGCTACAAGATAGATTATTATAACACTGCAAAGTGACATGGGAAGACACAGCAAAAACTTGCATATTGGAAGGAGAAAATCCTTAAGAAAGTTAAGAAGGGAGATTTTTCACAATAACAGGATTAGGGAACGAACACTGAATCCATGTTTAGAAGAAAAAATTGAGGGAAAGGTAATCTACTGCCCTTCAAATGTTCCTAATGGCGTCTTTTATATGGAAGGAATTTTAGAAATAAGACCCTCTGTCCTGCAGGGCTATATCAATGAGCTTTATAAGAGCAAGTGCTGATGGGGCATTTGCCGCATAATGGGTGGCTCTTGCAGAGATTCTTTCCAAGCTCAACAATCAGGGCATGATACTCATTGAATACCTGAGTGTCCTTCTCAAGATTTGAATGGAAGAATTCCTGCCATTCATCATACTTATCAAGTTTAAGGTTAAGCAATCTGCTGAATACCCTTTTAGTATATGCATCTATGACAAATACAGGCTTGTTTAGGGCATACAGAATGATGCTGTCAGCTGTTTCCTTGCCTACGCCATGGACTGTTAAGAGAAGATTCCTCAATTCTCCAATCTCCATTCTCTCTAATCTTTCGAAATTATTCCTTTCAAGAAATGATGCAAATGCCTTCAATTTTTTTGCCTTTTGGTTGTAATAGCCTGCTGGATTGATAAGCATGGCGAGCTGCTTTTCATTCGCCTTTAACAGCCTTTGCTCGTCTATTAGCCCCAATTCTGCCAGATTTTTCAATGCCTTCTCCACATTCTTCCAGGATGTATTCTGAGTGAGTATTGCGCCAATACAAATCTCCAGTTTTCTTTGGTCGGGCTCTTGGCTCTGTGCAGGCCACCATTTCTGCTCGCCAAATGCCTTAAGAAGTGTTTGGTAGGTATCAAGAAGACTTTTTTTCATACCCTTTATCTTGAAGTAGTGTTTATAAATTTATTTCAATTTTTTATTTGTGATTAATCTCCAGATTAAAATCACTGCCCCAGTGCAGTTAAAGGCATCTGCAAGGTTGAAACTTGGAAGTTGGGGCATAAAGCCAAATGCAATGAAATCCTGCACATAACCATAGAGAAGCCTGTCTGTCATATTTGATAAAGTGCCGCTTACAATCAGGATTAACGCAATTTTCAAAGAGGTTGTTTTGCATTTCCCATAGGCATTAATTATCAATAATATAACAAAAAGCCCCACCAAGATAAACAACCAGTTGAATCCCTCCAGTATTCCAAATGCAGCCCCAGTATTAGTTGATGGAGCAATGCATATGAGAATATTGCACATATCTACCCCATTGTAGAGGATTTTGCTCACCCTGTCTGCAATTACCAAGAATAAGAAAATTAAGATTGCTGTACCTTTCATACTTAATAATTCTCGCTGAAACCGCCTCTCCTTTCAAGCCGGTCAATCTTATGCTCCAGCAAGTCAATTCTGTCAAGGATTCTGTATAACCTTTCTGAGATATTGTTCATCTTCTCAATCCAATCACTATGCAATTCAGATGCGCCAGACATGGGAGCAGTATCAGCAGATGCCGCCATGCTGCCCAAAAATCCTAAACTGCTAGAATCAGTAGTAATATTTGAATCCTGTTGTATGGGCTCTTTTATTATTCCCCTGTCTTTCAGCTTTCCCAAATCTATAACATAATCGCTGTATCTTCCCTTTTTCTTGAATGGGTTGAACATGTATAATCAGAGAAATCCGGCTTATTAAAATTTTTGTTTTTTGGCTCTGCCTAATTAGCGGGACTTCCTATATTTTTGCCTTCTTTAAATTTTATCATTTTATTTGAATAGATACTAACATGCTATCTTTATTTTAAATTTTATTCAAGTCCCTCATTTGTGGCAATGCCTTGTTTTTTAGATGCTCTGAAGCGGGGTTTTTGATTGTGCCCATTTCAGCTTTTTAGGGGTATAAATCTTAAGTTACGGTCCTTCCCCACATGCTTTACAAGATAATTTTTTAAGATGCTCTCCAAGCTATTTAGTAACACCTCTTTCTTGACTGGTAACTTAATCCTGCCAATTATTTTTGGTCTTGGTAAATCATTAAACTTCTCTTTTATTTCATGCCAGCTGTATTCATTCAAATTAAACTCTTGAAGGTCTGTTGTGATATTTGAACCACTTCTGTAAATAACATTCTTGTATCTCTTTGCATTTGTTTTTGTGTCTATGAATGCAATACCGCCATCAAAGTTCCTTCTGTCACGACTATGCAAGTCTCCGACCCCTTCTATTGACGCAACCCTGAATGGTTTTATATAAATGTTATAATCTTCCATATTCTCCCCCATAATTAAGCTGAATGAAATGCCCTTAAAAAACTTTTCTCTTAAATAATCTGCTTGATACTGATTAATTCATTCTCTTCGGAACTCTTTTTTTCCACTCTTCCATTGTGGTACCTCTTGTTGGCAAATCCAATTCTTTCTCTGTCGTATAATACCATAATCTTATGAAGAAGTTCTGTGCAAACCATTGTTTCAAGGCACGCATCACCCTTAATACATGGAGCTTCTTTGATTATCTCTTGTGCAGTCCTTTTTGCATAATCCCTCATTATTCTGTACACCTTCTGCGCCTTAATATTCCCTGTGTAAGGGCTGATGCTTTGAACTATCTTATATCTCTCATAATTGCCTTGGCTGCCCAGATTGAACTCTCTAAAGAATAATCCAGTAAAACCCTGCAAAAGTTTGAATTTCGTTTCAATTCTAGAATTAAGGATATCAAATCTGCAATACTTACTGTCCACTCTCGAGATAAAGTTATATGCATCCTGAACACCCTTGAGTAAGATATTATCCTGCGTCATTCTTGCCACAGGATTCCCGCATTTTTAAATCTTTCTGTTAGTATCTACTTTATAGTGATTACTTTATAGGAAAGGCAAAATTTTTAGTTGCATAGAAAACATTAAAAACTACAATTGATTTTCGTGTCTGATAAAAAATGTCAGCTGAATTTGAGAAAGAGCCATTGGGTTCATCTGATGTGCCCCAGATGATAGCAGATGTCTGCCCTCGTTACAGGGATGAGGACGGAAAGCCAAAACCTATATTTGAGGCGGAGCTTACCTATGATTCTATGTCTGAAACCTTAGAGCCAGTGTATTTCTGGATTCTTGACCTTCTCGAGAAGAGGGTTAAGACTGTTGAAAAATTAGTCGATAATTTCACTGCATCACCCGGCTCAGGGCATTTTGGTGAGTTGGGTGCAAGAATGACAAAGATGCAGGATGAGGCGATGAAGATAATGGGCGCTGTAAACACAGTAATAAAGAGCATTCTGAACATAATATATGACCTGAAGGAGTTTGAGATTCGCCTTAAGCATTATGATAATGCGAAGAGCAAGAATAGGGATGAGAAGGATGCAGCAATATTGTCATTAAAGCAGATATGGATGGATAATGTTGACATTAAGAGGGGAAATACAAGCATAAAGGGATTGGCTTCACAATTTCAGTATACCACACTTATTGACGCATTCATGATTGCAAAATCTGCAGATGAAATAGACAAGATTGATTTGAATGACAGGGTGAAAAGAATATTAAAGCAGAGAGTAGCAGAGTTCTTTGAATGGTGGAAGCGTTCAGAGGCAGAATTGCGAAAGAGATATGAGATTGAAAAGTCTTATCTCAAGAGCCAGGTTGGTTCTTTGCAGCTTTACACGAGATGGGTAAAGCCCTATTTAAAGGCAGCAGAGAGACTGAGGATGAAGGACCTTTCCTCTCCGAACCTTGTGACAGCTTTTAACACTATACTCTTTGAACTTGCACTCTTCGGTATAGCACCTGTTGATGTAAAGGATGCGGCATATTCAAATCCAAGATTTTTGCCCCTAAAGTATGCAAATGTCAGACTAAAAAGGGGGTATAATATCTGCCTTTATGTTGACTTTTTATTTAGGGGAATCCCTCAAAGAGTATCTCATGAGGGGCATTATGCATTTGGCGGGAAGGCAGTTGTAAAATTCAAGGCATTTGCATTGAATGATGATGAGCTTTTTCTGCTTAAGGAGAGGATGAGGGAGTCTGATTTGGCTGTAGCGTTTAATCTTATAGAGCAGACAACAACTGAATCACTAAAACAGATACAGGAGGATATTGACTATTTCCTGAAGAATGAGAATAAGCCAGTTGAAGAAAAAAGGGAATCTGAAGATATAAATCCATTTTCAGCATTGTTCAGCTTTATACCCAAAGGCAGGATAAGCATTGTAAGGAAGAAGGATGATGAAGCGAAAAGGCTGCGGGAGGGGGAATTGAAAAAGGCAAAGGTTGCTGAGCCAGATTCTTTTGTTGAAAAGGTTATCCGCGCATACACA
>CAYSVT010000015.1:0-2650 GCA_964434685.1 Candidatus Woesearchaeota archaeon | reverse complement strand
GAATGGCAGGCAGCAGACCTATGCTTCTTTATTTATGATGTATACAAGAAGACCCATGATATGGCAAGCATACCTGGAGGGATAGACTTCTATGATTACTTTAAGTCTATGCCAAAAAGAAGGGAATTTCTTTAAGGCAGATTAACAAAAAAACTTAAATAATTGGTTTTCTTTTGTTGCTGATGGAAAAGAAGAAGCCGGAGGATAAGAATGGCAAAAGCGTGGAGGTTGATAAGAGGGATATCGATAAATGGCTTGAAAACTTTTCTATAAGCGAATTACCTGCAGAGATGTCCCTCCCACTTATAAAAGGGGAGAAATCAATTGCAGAAACACCTATTCGGAGCATAGAGCAGGCAGTTAGTAATGCCCCGACAACAGAAGAGGAAGACAAAAGGAAAAAAACAGAACAGAAATACACTAATTCACCGTCGTTCAGCGATGTTGCAGGCACTTATCAGAATGAAGAGGCATCAGAAAAGATTGCAAGAATAGATGATTTAAGGAGGGTAGGAATGTTTGTTGATAGAAAATGGGATTTCTCACCCATTGAAAGGCCTCGGGTAAGGATGTTTGATTTGCCTGAACTCAAGCAGGAAGGCAGCGATGAATCCAAGTATGTGGTTGAGGCAAGGGATACCTCGCCTAATAGAATACCTGAGTTTATTCAAACTGACAGGAGGGTAGATTTGAGGAAATATAGAAAGCAGATGCAATAGATTTATTAACAAATATCCATTTATAATAAAATGGCAGGCAATTATGAATCATTTTATTACGGAAGTGTAAGCCCCCTAGACCCAAAATACGGCGAGCTGTTTAGTGGATATAGGGTTCCTGCTGGGAGGATTGGCGCCTCTACTTCCATTCAGACAGCTGACCAGATAAGAGAGGTCTCTGCGAGATTATCTGAAGGCATGAAGATTGTCGAAGTGGGCACAACCCAGCCAGAGATTTTTGAAACAATCCCGAAACAGCATATGAAGGAGATTCACCGCCTGTCAAAACTTACTGGAACTGAGACAACAGTCCACGCACCAATAATTGAGCCCTCTGGCTTGACAGAGCATGGATGGAATGAGGCATTCAGGGACGCAGCTGAAAGAAGGCTCCTGTCAGTAGTTGAGAGGGCGCATGAGCTAAATCCCCAAGGAAATACACCAGTAACAATTCATGCCTCTGCAATTCCGGGAGCAGATTACATGAAAACAATAGAGGGTGCTGCGAAGGTGTATGATGTTGCGATTGACCAGGAAACAGGCCAGATGATTCCCCTGAAAAGAGAGTTTGCATTTTATCCAGAGACACCTGCAGCGAAAATGAAGGGGGGGGAAGTAAGAACACCAGAAGAACAGCTCGGGATGATAAATCGTGGTGATTGGTCCAGTAAAATATCTAACATGGCTATCACAAAGAAGCATGGGGACGAGATTTTAACCAGACTTGCCCCAAATCTTATAGACTTACAACAAAAGATGAAAGAGGGAACACTAACTGCGGAGGAAATGAAGAGAAGCATGCCGGAGATTAACAGAGCAGACATGTTTTTTAATAGTGTGCAGGCAAGCTTCAGGCCGTTATTTAACACAGCCTATAAATTTGTTGGGACAAACTCTGAAGAGACAGAGTTGGGGAGGAGGGTATTAAAGAGCATAGCAGACGACTGGCAAAAATTCCACGAAGAAGCTGAAAAGGGAAAAATAAACCAATTCAATATGCCATTCGCTAAATCTAAGCTTTTAGATGAGACATTCCAGAAACTTGGGCAGTTGAGAGAATATCCTGACCCCAAGAATCCTGAGAGGATTATTAATCTGACACCCCAAATATACAGTAATATAGAGGACTTTGCCATAAACAAATCTGCACAGACGTTTGGAGATATTGCATTCAAGGCATATGAAAAGTACAAAAATACAGCACCAATGATCTGTTTGGAGAACCCTCCTGTAGGCAGCGCATTTGCCAGGGCAGAGGATATGAGGGAGCTGATTAAGAAAAGCAGGGAGAATTTTGAAGAGCTCGCAAAGGAAGGGGGTTATTCGGCATCAGAAGCAAGGGCTGCAGCTGAGAAGATGATTGGTGCAACATGGGATGTAGGGCATATTAACATGTTGAGAAAGGGTGGATTCACAAAAGAGGATATTGTCAGGGAATCTGAAAAGATAGCCCCTTATGTCAAGCATATTCATCTAACAGATAATTTTGGTTATGCTGACACTCATTTGCCTGTTGGAATGGGTGAAGTGCCTGTCAAAGAAATTTTGAAAGAGATGGAAAAGGCAGGCTTTGCAGGAAAGGAGATTATGGAGGCAGGGGGATTTGTTGCGCAATTCAAAACCTCCCCACATCCATTTGTGTTAGAGGCATTAGGTTCCCCAATTTATTCTGCTTACATGCAGCCATTCTGGAATCAGGCACGGGCAAGCTATGGCGGATATTTTTCTGGATATGGCACAATGCTGCCTGACCAGCATTTTTCAATGTATGGTGCAGGATTTTCAGGCATGCCTGCTGAGCTCGGAGGGCAGATACCGGGCAAGCAGTCTCGCTTATCAGGCACTCCAATTGAATAAAGGCAAGATTTAAAAATAAAAAAATACTAGGAATAAAAAAGATGGTGACTTCAAAAGCTAAATCTTCTGGCAAG
>CAYSVT010000014.1:0-14182 GCA_964434685.1 Candidatus Woesearchaeota archaeon | reverse complement strand
TGGGCGCAATAACAGACCCATCCTTTATGTATAGGGGCATAAACAAGGATTCTGGCACATGCAGCACAGCATCTGCTGGAATTAACCTGACAGCGACATACACTGAAGTGTCCTCTACTGTTGTGAATGACGTTTGCAAGTGCATGAGATTTGAGGACGGCAATGACGAGCTTTTCTTCAATGTCCAGCTGATAGTCCCGCAGGATGCTTCCGTCGGGCAGCACAACGCCACTCTGACATTTAGTGCAAGTGACTGGAGCGGGTCAAACAAGGTTTGTTAATTTTTTCTTTCTAGCTGCAGTTTTGAGTTTCTAGTACTTGCACTGGTGGCATCTACTTTTTTCGTATTAATATTCTCTGCTGAAAATGTATATAAACATTACTTCTTTATGATTAAAAGAGGTTGCATGATGAAAATCCTTGTTTTTGGAAATCCACTTGTGAAGAAGGATTCTCTGCCTTTGATACTGCTGCCAAAATTAAGAAAAGAATTTCCAGATATAGAGTTTAAGGAGATTGACAGTACTGAAGACTTGCAAAAAGAGGGGAGGGGCTTGATTATACTTGATTCTGCCGAAGGCATAAGGAATGTGGAGATACTGGGGCTGGATTTAGTAGGATTAGACAAGATATATTCAATGCACGATTTTGATTTGGGTTATAATCTGAAGCTATTGGAGAAGATGAAGATGATTGATGATGTGAGAATAATCGCAATTCCAATAGGGATGAATCCCAAGAAGGCACTATTTCAGACCCAGTTGATTTTAAGAAAGTGCGTTGCGCAGCTCATGCAGGGGTCATAAGCCCTAATCATCTCTTCTACTTCTAAACTTATTTTATCCTTTGGCTTTTTCAGCATGCCCTGTACGTAAGCTGATACATCCTTTTCTAGGTGGATCATATTTTGCTGAGTTGGAATGCACAAATCAGCTCCCTTCACCTTGCCCTTTTCAATTAATAATTTGTAATATAAAGTGCCCCTTGGCGCCTCAACAACACCAACACCCAATCCACTCTTCTGTTTTGCCTCTGTAGGCTTTTCAGCAGAAAAGTTGTTTGCTTCAAGCATTTCAATCGAGCTGTCAATCTCATGCAGCATCTCTATTGCCTGTGCAAGATTATTCTTGAATATGCAGTCAGATGGGAATACTGAAAGGTATTTTGCACAGTCCTTCTTTGTATTTCTGTGCAAGTTGTCCTTATTGAGATTAATTCTTGCAAGGGCACCAACCATATACTCCCTGCTTTCAAATTCAAATGCTGTCGCAGTTGAATAAGGCAAGACAACCCTTTCAAGGTGTTCTGGATAATCTTCTTCAGTTAATACAGTCCCATACGCAGTCTTTATTACACCCTTTAGAAAGTTGAAATCATCATTCACAATAGCTACATAATTTGTTTTTCTTTTGAAGGTGTTTCTGTAGCTGTAAAATATCTCTATCAGCCTTAACACCTTATCCCTCGAATCTCTTAATTCCTTTACAACATTCCTTATTCCATCTTTGTCAGGCATTCTTGCGAATCCCCCAATGACTGCAAAGGGCGGATGCACTGCCCTGCCGCCAATCAGTGTTGTCAGGGCATTTCCAGCTGATTTAACATCCAGTCCATCATGTATCCATTGATGCTCTTTTTCATTGAAATCAAATACAGAATCCTTGCCAATCAAATCTGGCAGGCAGAAGAAGTACAGATGCATTGCGTGGTCTCTTAAATGCCCGCCATTTATCAGCAATTTTCTTAATGTGAATGCCTGTTCTGATGCATTTATACCGAGTGCCTTTTCTATTGCCTCTATGGAGCATAATGTATGGGCAGAACTGCATGTGCCGCAGATTCTTGACATCGTTGAAGGCACAGTCTTGTAATCCAATCCCATTATAGCCTGTGTGAAGAATCTTTTGTTCTCGCTTACCTTCAGCTTGCTCTCGATCACCCGGCCTTTCCTGACTATTACATCTAAGTGGGTGTGACCTTCTATCTTTGAGATATTCTTTATGCTTAAATCAAAATCCTCATGTTTGTGCATTTTTGGTATAGGAGTCTATTTTGTTAATCAAATCAACCTCGCTTACAGGGCATCCAGGTATCTCATCATCTACCTTGACAAATTTTTTCAGAGGCGAAATTTCCTTTAGCTGATGTAATTTTTTGATTAATAAGGCAATCTCCTGTTTTTTTTCCTCACTGAACAAGTTTCTTTGATTTGATGGAAAGCCATTCACCGCTCCTGAACCAAGCGCAACTAAGAACTTGCTTTTTTTCCTTATTTCCCTAAGCTTTCGTGCCTCACTCTCTGTGGATATCGCACCCTCAACAAATGCAATATCTAAATTTCCAATTTTCTTGCTTGAGCGCAATATTCTCATATGCCTTATATCAAGGGATTTTTCATACTCCGAAAACTT
Source organism: Candidatus Woesearchaeota archaeon (assembly GCA_964434685.1). Lineage (GTDB taxonomy): Archaea > Nanobdellota > Nanobdellia > Pacearchaeales > DTIR01 > CAYSVT01. Next base: position 11,771 of record CAYSVT010000014.1, on the reverse strand, counting down.
CGTGTTTAGCACCTCAAGAAATGTTACAATACACCCCTCACAGCATGTAAATGAAAAAAATCCTGTTTTCAGCCTCATTTTAAGATGTATAAGAAACACCTCTTTTAAATATATTTTGCTTAGAGTAAGCCTTTTATAGGCTATTTGCATTATTTGCTTATGCCAGAGGAAACGGAGAAGAAGGTAGAAGTGGTTTCTAGGGAAGGAAAGACAAAGACTGAGAAATTGCTTAGCGTGAGCGAGATAAGTTTGTGGTTAGATACATATGATGATATCTTTTCAGACTTTGACCCAAGGCCATATTCCCAGAGAACATTGTCAGATGACTTCCTGGCAGAGGCAAAGAAGGCAAGCAGGGAGAGAAGGGATGAGGCATTGGAACTTAATTTTTTAATCCCTGAGAAGGAGAGGAAAGCAAGTATAGAAGAGGTAATCAACAAGAGGCTAAAGGAGTATTTCAGGAAGCATATTCAACAGTTGAGGGATGAAATAAGGAAAAAGAGGATTAATGGCCTGCTGTTTTTGTTAATTGGAACAGGAGTATCATTGTTAGCATCATTTATCTTGCATAATGGGGGCGAAGGGTTCATTTTTTCATTGCTCATAGTCTTACTCGAGCCATTCGGATGGTTTTCTATTTGGTATGGACTGGATTCAATATTTAACTTTGGCCAGGATGAAAAGCAGAATATTGAATTTTATAAAAGGATGGTAAAGGCAGAAATAAAATTTAATACGTATTAGTAAGATTTTTAAATCAAGGCAAACCAAAAGATAACATGAAACGCTCATCAAGAAGGTGGAAGAAGAAAGGGCAGATGCGATGGAAGTGGCAGCGCAAGCGATTGAGGAGAGAGAAGCATAAGAGAAAGGCAAGAAGAATGGCTGCTATTTAAGGAAAGGAAACTTTTAAAAATATCTTATTCTCTTAGATTTAAGGAGGTTGGTTTTTATATATGGTAAAAGAGGCAAATTTGCTAGTTACCTTTGACCCTACGCATCAGGAGACAGCTGTAAAGGAGATAAATGAGCTGTTAAAAGCGGTCAAGGAAAAGGCAAGTGTTCTCAAGACTGAAGAGGGTGTTGCTGAGGTTCTTGTTGGAGACGCAAAGAAGGCAGTAAGGCAGCTGTTTGCAATAGCTGAGAAGGACATTGAAAAATTCGGGCACACCTTCCACTGGATTCCTATAGAAAAGTGGTGCAAGAATACAGTTGCAGACATGCAGAAGAACATAAAGGACTTTGTAAAGGGTATAAAGCAGGACGAGAAGTGGAAGATGGACTTGAAGGTGAGGAAAGTAAAAGAGAAGCCTGACGAGATAAAGCTCATCATGAAGTTGACTGAAGTTGTTGACAGGCCAAAGGTGGACTTGCAGAACCCAGAGAAGATAATAAAGGTCGAAATATTGGGCAATAAGGCAGGCTTGGCATTGTTGGGCAAGAACGAGCTGCTTAATATAGCAAAACAGAAGTAAGGTAGGGGAATATTTTTTTTATTTTTGTATTTTAATAGCAAGATTTATAAAAGTCTTAATCGCAACTATCCAATATAACGAGGGAGAGAGAACAAAAGATGGAGAGCGACATTTGGACAGAGAAATACAGGCCTAAGGCTTTTTCTGAAATAGTCGGGCAAGATGAGATTGTAAAGCGTGTAAAGGCATTGACAAATTCACAGAATATTCCACATCTGCTTTTTGCAGGTCCTCCTGGAACAGGCAAGAGCACTTTGTCATTGATAATTGTAAAGGAATTATTTGGCAAGGACTGGCACGAGAATTATCTTGAGCTGAACGCAAGTGATGAGAGGGGGATAGATGTTGTAAGGCAGAAGGTTAAGGATTTTGCAAGAACAAAGTCAATTGGTTCAGTACCCTTCAAAATCATTTTTTTGGATGAGGCAGATGCATTAACAAAAGAGGCTCAGCAGGCATTGAGAAGAACAATGGAGAATTTTACAAGCACATGCAGATTTATTCTCTCATGCAATTACAGCAGCAAGATTCTTGATCCTATACAATCAAGATGCGCAATATTCCGCTTTAAACTTCTTGAAAAGAAGGATGTTGAAAAGATAATAAGGAAGATATGCGAAAACGAGAAGCTGGAATTAAAGGAGGATGCTATTGAAGCATTGTATGAGCTGTCAGAGGGAGATTGCAGGAGGGTTATAAACCTGTTGCAGGCAATCTCATCTGTAAGCCAGCGGATAACAAAAGACCTTGTTTATACAATTGTCTCTGCTGCAAAGCCATCTGACATAAAGGTTGTTTTAGAGTATGCATTGTCAGGTGATTTCTTGAAGGCAAGGGAGAAGCTTCTTGATGTAATGCTTCGCGAAAGCATTTCAGGACAAGATGTTATTAAGGCTATCCAAAAAGAGATATGGAACTTGAAGATAGAGCCAGAAATCAAGGTCAGATTGACAGAGAAGACAGGGGAGGCCGAATTCAGGCTAGTAGAGGGAAGCGACGAATTCATACAACTTGAGGCACTACTTGCTTCATTTGTATTGGCTGGGAAGGGAAAGCAATAATTCAAAGAGGGGGAGTAGTTCTATGGAGAAGGCATTATTAGAAAAGATAAAAAGTAAGGAGATAGTTGCAGAAGCCCTTAAACTTGCTGAAGCAGCACACAAGGGACAAACAAGAAAGACAGGAGAAGATTATATAGAACACCCAAAAAGGGTTGTGATGATACTTCATTCGTGGGGTGCAGATGACGAAACTCTAGCAGCGGGCTATCTCCATGATGTTGTTGAGGACACAAATATAGCCTTAAAGGAAATAAGGGAGAAATTTGGAGAGAGAGTAGCATTTTTAGTGGATGGGGTTACAAAAAAGGGCAATGGTTATGAGACATTTAAGAAAGTGCAAGAGTATTCAAGCAAGGATAAAAGAGTGCTCCTCATTAAATTAGCGGACAGGATACATAATATCTCTACTCCATTGCCTGGAGAGGAATGGAAAATAAAGTACAAGGTTTCCACATCTCTTTACATTAGGCTTGGTAGGGAGTTAGGTTTTGATAGTATGTGTGATGAATTAGAGGAATTGGTAAATAAAAATCTTAATTGAAGATGGCATCTAAACAAACTTGGGTTGAGAAATATCGTGCTGTAAGCTTAAAGGACATAAAGGGGCAGGATGAGGCAGTTGCAAGATTAAAGAAATTTATAATTGATTTCCGTTTTGGAAAGAAGGCAGCACTCGTGTACGGACCTGTAGGCTCTGGAAAGACTTCGATAGCGCATGCATTGGCTCATGATTTAGGGTTTGAGGTTTTTGAATTAAATGCATCTGATTTAAGAAATCGTGATCAAATAGAATCTATATTGAACTCAGCCTCATCACAGAAAAGCCTATTTGCAAAGTCAAAGATTCTGCTTGTTGATGAGATTGATGGCATATCTGGGAGAGAGGATAGGGGTGGGTTGCAGGCAATGTCAGAAATAGTCGATTCATCGAGATTTCCTATAATAATTACAGCAAATGATCCATGGCAGCAGAAATTCAATCAGTTAAGGCGAAAGACAGAGCTTGTGCCACTCAAGGAGATTGATTATAAAATTCTTATCAATATACTGAAGGATATTTGCGGGAGGGAGAAGATAAAATTGGAAGATGACCTCTTCAAGGTTATTGCGATAAAATCTAAGGGTGATGTCAGAGCAGCAATAAATGACCTGCAGTCAATCCATCTTGTTCCATGCATCCCCTCTCTGATTGATGAGCGCGAGAAAGAGGAGACCGTATTCAGGGCAATACAGAGGGTTTTCAAGTCAGCAAAGATTGATTTTGAGCTGATTAGCACATTTGATAAGGTTAATCTTAGCATAGATGACATCTTCCTTTGGATAGATGAGAATCTGCCCCTTGAATTTAATGGGGAAGAGCTTGCAAGGGCATACAATGCATTGAGCCTGGCAGATGTTTTTAGAGGGAGGATTATGAGACAGCAGTACTGGCGATTCCTTGTTTACGAAAATATATTCCTGACGGCAGGCATTTCCTCTGTGAAGAGTCAGGCAAAATTAGGTTTTACAGCATACAAAAAGCCCGAAAGAATTCTCAAAATTTGGCTTTCTAATCAGAAGAATGCGAGGAGGAAGTCCATAGCCTCCAAAATTGCAAGAGCAACACACTCATCAAGGAGGGGGGTGCTCAAGGAGTTTGTGTTCTATAAGAGGATATTGGAAAGGAATGATAACATCCAGCAGCAGTTGAGGCTAAGTGAGGAGGAAAGGAATTTTATCAGAGGATAGTTTTATAAATGGTTTTTTCATGCTAAAACGAAATAAACAGGAGGAATAAATGAACATTGTAGAATTAAGGGTTGGTCAGGACAAAGTCGAAGTTGAGGGAGACATAACAGACAAGACTGAGACCAGAGAATTTAACAAATTTGGCAGGGTCATCAGGGTTGCAACTGCAACGCTGCAGGATTCAAGCGGAAATATCAAGATTAGCCTGTGGAATGATGATGCTGACAGAATCAATGTCGGTGACAGGATTAAGATTAGCAACGGCTTTGTCAAAGAATTTCAGGGCGAAAAGCAATTGACTTCTGGAAAGTTCGGAAAGATTGAAGTATTGGGAAAGGCTGAAAAAGGTGAGAGAAGGGAGTCATGCGCAGAAGCGAAAAAGAATGATGAGGGATTAGAGCCAACTATCGAAGGAGCAGAGACTGTAGAGGGCTCAGAAGAGATAGATGATTTCTAATTTCTAAAACCAAATTTTTATCTTTTTTTATTTTTGATTAGAGAAAGGAGCAAGGATACAATCAGCAATATGAATCCTGCTGCAATTGGATATGAAGAATCAATAGTCTTGTTTGCTACAACAAATCCTGTCAAGTGAGCATTTGAGAATGCCAGCAGGATTATTCCTAAGATTGCAATTATAAAAGAGGTGTACCCCCTTTTTGTTGGAGTCTGCTCTGAATGAGCATTCTGTGGTGTACTGTAATCACTAAGCTTCTTGAACCCTTTTCTTTTCATGTTTATCAAAGGAATGTAGAATATATAAATATTGTTTTTTTGAAGGCAAATATTTAAAAATAACAAAGCCGAGAGAGATGGGAATGGTAGAAAGAGAGAAGAAGGTGAGCAGGATATCAAGGCTCGAGAGGTATAATTCATTTTTAGTTTTCTTTGGTGTTCTCGGGCTTGTTTTTGTTATGACCGGGGTTGTAGGGCTTGTGGAGAAGGAAACGTTTCAAATACTTAAGGAATGGTCCCTGCCAATGCTTGTCTTAGGGACTGTGCTTATGATTGTTGGCTTTGCTATGGGTTTCCATCTTAACAGGATAATAGACAAGATGCAAGACAAAGAGAATCATGACCATGAGGATGGTTTGTATAAGCTATAAGAAAATATTTATCTGCCTCTTTTAGCAATAAAATCCCTTTATCTTAATCCCGCTTCTTTCTTAAGAATTTCAACCCTGTCTGTTCTTTCCCATGTAAATTCAGGTTCAGTTCTGCCAAAGTGCCCGTATACGGCTGTCTTCTTGTATATCGGCCTTCTTAAGTCAAGCTCCTTAAGAATTGCTGCTGGCTTTACTGGGAAATGCTTTCTTACAAGCTCGACTATTTTGTCTTGCGGAATCTTATTTGTCCCGAAGCATTCAACATTAATGCCGGTAGGCTCTGCAACGCCAATTGCGTAACTCAACTGCACCTCACATTTTTCTGCCAAGCCTGCAGCAACAATATTCTTTGCAATGTATCTTGCAGCATATGCACCGCTTCTGTCAACTTTAGTGGGGTCTTTGCCACTAAAGCACCCTCCTCCGTGTCTTCCTACACCACCATAAGTATCTGCTATAATCTTCCTTCCTGTTACACCAGTGTCACCCTCAGGCCCGCCAATCACGAATTTTCCTGTGGCATTAATATAAACCTTGGTATTCTCATCCATCATGCTGCCACAGACGGGCTTGATTACCTTTTCTAAAATATCCTTTCTCAAATCCTCTTCGCTTATATTAGTTGTATGCTGCTGTGCAATTACGATTGATTCAACCCTCTTGGGCTTGCTATCAATATATTCAACTGTCACTTGGCTCTTTCCGTCAGGACCTACATGATTCAATGTCCCATCCTTTCTAAATTCAGCAAGTGTCCTTGTTAGCTTATGCGCAAGCATTATCGGCAATGGCATTAATTCAGGTGTTTCATTGCATGCATATCCATACATCATTCCCTGGTCACCTGCTCCCTGTTCTTTGTTCTCTGTTTCTGTCACCCCTTGGCTTATATCCTGGCTCTGGCCATGAATGCTTATCCATACCCCAGCATCCTCACAGTCAATACCAAACTCAGGATTAGTGTAACCAATCTCCTTTAATGTTTTCCTTACAATACTTTGTATGTCTGAATACCCCCTTGTTGTCACCTCTCCTGCAACATGCACCGAGCCAGTTGTTGTGAGGCATTCAATTGCAACCCTCGAATATGGGTCCTGCCTGTATAAATCATCAAGAATAGCATCAGCAATCTGGTCACAGATCTTATCAGGATGCCCCTCAGTTACAGATTCGCTTGTCACAAATCTTTTCTCTGTCATTGCTGATATACCTTGAAGGTAACTATTTAAATCCTTCTGACAATAATATTCCTATTGGAATATTCTCATGAAAAGATATTCCATAAGGGATTTAAACCCTCTTTATTAGGCATACCAATGATAAACCTGAATGAAATAAAGCAGATTAGGAAGAATCTTGGATTGACTCAGAAGCAATTGGCTGAAAAATCAAATGTGTCTCAGAGTTTTATTGCAAAGATAGAGTCTGGAGAGATTGACCCTACATACAGCAATGCCCAAAGGATTTTTGCTGCATTGGGGCATTTGACGAAGAATGAAGAAAAAAAGGCAGTCGATATAATGAATAGGCATATCATTTTTTTAAAGCCGGAGCATAAAGTGAGCGAGGCAGTTGCCGTAATGAAAAGGCATAACATCTCTCAAGTTCCGATAATCTCTAAAAACAAGTTGCTGGGGGTAGTTTCAGAGGCTACAATCCTTAATTACATTGACAGAAATCTTAATTCTTTGCTTCTAAAAGAGATAATGGAGGATGCCCCGCCCATAATATCCAAGGAAGCAAGCATAAGTGTTATATCAGACATGCTAAAACACTTTCCGATACTTCTCATTCAAGATTCAGGAAAATTAAAAGGGGTCATAACAAAGGCAGACTTATTCAAGAATATCAAAAGGATTTCTTAACCGCATTGCCCTGTTGCTTGTCCAGTAACAGGTGCTTCATACCCAAAACCAGGTCCAGGTGCTTCAGAAGAGAGTTTTGAATTGCATTCTGATAGAGTAGTTGAGAACGCTGAGCAGACTGTTTTAAGCAAACTTGCTGAATCCCTTTCACTCTGCACCGTTACACCATTTATTATAAGTGTTGGGCTACCACCAACACCATACTTTGTATTCAGATCCTTGTTAACATTAAATAAGGGATATTTTCCATTTAACCACTTTGAATGGTCATTATAATTTTCAGTAACCTTAAATTCAGCATCTGTTGCAGTTATGCATGCATTAAGCTTGTTCTTGTCTATCCCCGCCCTCGTCAATGCACTGTCAGAATTGCCCTCTTCTAAGAAGTATGAGAGATAAGTCAGGAATTTGTCAGGTTGGTCCTTTTGTATACAATACTGCCTTAATTCCTCGTCCACTTCTGTCTTGCCGTGCATTGCATAATGCACGAACCTGACCTTGAAGTCTATCTTATCTTTCAAAAGATTAACAACAGGCAAAATCCCTTTTTCAATTTGTGTGCCATAGGGACAATGGCTCATAACGAATAATTCAACAGATGGCTTCTCTGTTTTTGGTATATTGCTTTGAGTAGGGGCATTTGTATTCTGCGTTTTTTCATTCATAGACGCCTCAAATTCTGAGATGTTGATTACTCCTGCACCTGGCAGAATCATAAGCATTCCATCAAGGCTCATATAAACTGGCGTTTTTTGCCCATTATAGAGAATAGAAACCTTGTACAACCCGCTTTCTTTGCTGACACCACTAAGCTGTGCAGATGCGCCCTGAACAAAATACTTGTTGATAAGGTCAAGTGTTTTATCCCCAGCAGATTTTGAGCTTATGACTTGGCTGGTTAATGGGCATTGTGAAGATAATGATACCACTAAAAGGATTGATACTACTATAGTAGCAATCATCCACACACCAGCCCTTTTGTATAATCTCTTGGCAGGCACTAACACTGCCTCGTTTATTTTAGTTTCAATCCTTTTTACCATTTTATATCACTATCCCCTTTTGATATTTATAAAGCTTATGATATCTATTGCCAAAAAACAAAGATTATAAAAACCATTCCGTTCTATATCGGTTAGAAGAGGTTTGACAAATGCCTTATGACATTGCAGTAGGCAGGGATGAAGCTGACAAGAAAAGGTTTGGTGATAAGGGACTTGTGTATATTGGCAAACAGTATGTAAAGATGGGTCAGATGACCTCTCTCTCAAACAGGATTCTTATGGATGTTGCGAGAAGCCATGTAATCCTTGTGGCAGGAAAGCGCGGGAGTGGCAAATCTTATTCATTAGCAGTTATTGCAGAAGAGCTTTCATTGCTGCCGCCAGATACTGCAAAGAATATTGCCCCATTAATATTTGACACTATGGGAATATTCTGGACAATGAAGTATGCGAATGAAAAGGAGCATGAACTGATGAGTGAATGGCAGTTAAAGCCACAAAAACTGCCTGTTAGAATCTTTGTTCCTTATGGTTACGTTGAGGAATATGAGAAAAAGGGATTGCCAGTTGACAAGTCATTTGCCTTGAGGGTAGAAGAGCTTACAGCAGATGACTGGTGTGTAACATTTGGCTTGGAATTTATAGACCCTGTTGCAATAGTCATAGAAAGGGCTGTCTCGTATCTGCATGAATCAACAAAGGAGTTTGACCTGCATGATATCGCAGGGTTAATAAGAGAGGATAATGAAGCTGATGCAAATTCAAGGCAGGCAGCAGTAAACCTTTTTGAGGGTGCCTTGACATGGGGTATTTTTGCATCAAAGCAGGAAGCAGGAACAACAAGCAGGGATTTGATTGAGGGTGGAGTTACAAGCGTTCTCGACTTGTCGTGCTACAATTCAGTTGGCACATTTAATGTTCGTGCACTTGCAATAGGGATTATATGCAAGAAGCTGTTCAATGAAAGAATGACTGCAAGGAAAGAGGAGGAGGTGCAGGCAGTGCGGCACGGGCTTGACTATCTGTATTACAAGGAGCAGAGGGAGATGCCTCTTGTATGGCTTTTTATTGATGAAGTACATGAGTTTCTCCCCAAAGTAGGAAGAACAGCTGCAACTGATGCCTTGATTCAATTGCTGAGAGAGGGAAGGCAGCCAGGAATCTCGCTAGTATTAGCAACGCAGCAGCCAGGTGCTATCCATACAGATGTCATGACACAGTCAGATATTGTGATTTCACACAGAGTAACATCAAAACCAGATATTGAGGCACTAAATCTGATTATGCAGACATATTTGCTTGAGGATATAAAAACACAGATGAATAACCTGCCTGCATTAAAGGGAAGTGCAATTTTGTTGGATGATAACTCAGAAAGGATTTATCCGATGCGGGTAAGGCCTAGATTCACATGGCATGGTGGCGAGGCGCCTACTGCTGTGAAGATTGAGAAAAGATTCTAATTTAACACCTTAAAATCAACCCTCACGCGGAATCTGTAAGGCGCAATATCTCCTGCTTTTTTCCATCTTAAAATTTTTATTTTCTTCTTTGCCTCCCTTGCCTCTTTTTCTATCCTTGAAATTGCTTTTTCAGGAATTTCCTCTGCATCAACAAAGTCGTAGAAAAAAATGATAGATCCTTTTTTTGCGGCAAAGAAAGCCTCTTTCAAGAATGATTCTTTTAACTGAGGCCGTGGCATCACAATAGCATCAAATTTTTCTTTCAGTTTAGGAACAACCCTTTTAACATCCCCTTGAGTAATCCTTAGATTTTTCAATTTGTTTAATCTGACATTCTCTTCAGCGTATTTGCATGCCAATCTGTTCAACTCAACTGCGACAATTTCAGCAGATTGATTTTTCTTTGCCATTATAATTGCATATGGTGCAACGCCAGCAAACATCACAAGCACCTTCTTTTTGCCTTTTATTGAGTTGGCAATCTCAAGTCTCTCGTTGCTTAAGCGAGGAGAAAAATAGCATTTCTCAACATTTAACTTCATTAAACAACCATTCTCTCTGTAAAGGGCTTCCTTTGTTTTCTTGCCTGCAATAAACTGTAGTTTCATTGTTCGCAGTCTGCCCTTAACTCTGGAAGATTTCACCAATACAGTTTTGATATTCTTATTCAAGTTAAGAAGTGCTTCAGCGATGATTTTCCTTTTGCCCTTCAGTTCAGGAGGAAGCTGCAGGATTGCAATGCTTCCTATAACATCAAAAGCCCTAGGCAATTTATTTAATTCCTCTTTTTTAAGCTTGGTTTCCAAAACATCCCTAAGATTTTGATTCATTTGAAAGTGCCTTAACAATCTCTGATTCAGAAAGAATTTTTTCCTTGCCTGTTTTCATATCGCGGACAGTGAATTTGTTCTTGTACTTTTCTCCAACAATAATAACCTTAGTTGCGTTTATTGAATTTGCATATTCAAATTGCTTCATCAGGCTTCTGTTTGTTAAGTCAATATCAACATTGCAGCATTTCCTTAATTTTTCTGCTATCCCAACCGCCTTCTTGAATGAATTCTCATTTACTGGTGCTACATACACAGTCCCCTTTGCAAGCTTTGGTAGCTTGTTTTTTTCTTTTAGTAATAATGCAAGGACAACATCGCCCATCCCGTATCCGACAGCAGGCCATTTTGCTAGTTCATTGTATCTGCCTCCACCAGCAATAGCGCGAAATTGCATTTTTGAATCCCATAACTCAAATACTGTGCCTGTGTAATAATCCAAGCCACGCATTATGCCTAAATCCAACTTGCAGTATTTTTCAGCATCATACTGCTTGAGATAAGAGAATAATTCCTTTAATTCCTTAAGGCCTTCATTCTCAATCTTTATCTCTTCAAGCCTTTTTGTGCCTAGCACCTTGAATAAATCGTTTACCTGCTTTTCGCTCAAGCCTTCTTTCTTAAGCAATTCGTTTATTTCTGCCTTGGAGTACTTGCATATCTTGTCAAGAATTCTTGATATCACTTTTAGAGATTCCCTTTTTATGCCCAAGTTTGATATCAACGCCTCTGTCAATTTTCTATTGCCTATCCTTACAAAGAAATCCTTCTCACTAAATCCAAGTTCCTGCATTATCTTTATTGCTGTTACTATCATTTCAGCATCTGCCTTCATACCTTCTGCCCCAATGAGGTCCATGTTCAACTGGGAGAATTGCCTGCTCCTTCCTGCCTGAGGCTGTTCATATCTGAAGAACTCTCCAATAGAAAACCATTTTATTGGCTTTTTCAAATCAATTCTTTCAGCAATCATCCTTGCTATTGTTGGAGTTAATTCAGGCCTTAACACAAGTTTTCTTCCGGATTTATCCTCAAGCACAAACATCTGTTGCGGGATTTCCTCACCAGATTTCTTATAGATTTCAATGTCTTCCAGTACAGGCCCCTCTACTTCACAGTATCCGTATCTTTCTGCTATTCTGCGCCAGACAGCGAAGATATAATTCTGCATGGCTTTTTCCTCTGGATAGAGGTCGCGGAATCCTTTTGTCATTTTCAAAAGGGCGGGAGCTGAGAATC
>CAYSVT010000013.1:0-14589 GCA_964434685.1 Candidatus Woesearchaeota archaeon | reverse complement strand
CCTTAAAAACAGACCTTTTCACCTCAGGGTTTGACACAATGAGTGTCTCAGCCGCCTTTTTCTTATCAAGGGAATTGAATACAAGCACCTGCTCTTCTGCAGATAAATCATGCATCATGTCTGCGAGGTCAGCGGGATGTAAATTAACAAGCTTGTCCATCCTGCATTTGACATGCAAATGGTCCGTATTCCTATTCAATGGCTCGAGATATTCCCACTGTATGAAATTCTCTTCGGGAATTGGAAAACATCTGCCCACTTTACCAAGGAAGCCCAACCTGCGAAGTATTCCTCTTGTGCTCACATCCACGCCAACAACACAAAGATTGCCATCAATCTCCCCTAGCACAACGTCATTGACGCGGATTATCCTTGCGCCATCAACATCCACCAGCTGCTTGTCCAGTATGCTGCTAAGCAAAAGCCCCCCTCTCTTGTCATACTCCAGTTCAGACTCTAAAGAATTAAGATACATTCCCACCTTAAATCTTGTATCATTTATCTTATCGCCCAGCTCAACTACATACCCCCAAGGAATTTTTTTAATTCCATTTTTCGTGGCACATATTATCGCAGAAATCTTGGCATATTTGTATCCGTCTACAAAACTTAAATCCCTCAGATTTCCAATAACCCTGAAATCCTTGGCAATAACCGGCTTACCAATCAATTCACTGTAAAACACCATCTTTTTTACATCGAATAAATACAGTTTATTCTTCCTTTTTATATATTTTTCCTAAAGAAAACTAAGCCTCAAAACCTACTTCTTTGATTACCTCTTTTCCATCAAATCTAGCAATTCTTTTTATGGTTCCTTTTTTCTTAGCCAGCCCTCTTAACTGGGCAGGATCATTGATATTCTTCGGCAGAACAATCTCCTTTATGTTCAGCGTATGCCTTATTGATGCCTTGCTGAAATCAGGCAAACCAAACAGCAAGTCCTGGGCAATGCTCTGATTGGATGTTTTTATGATGCAAAAATCTGCAGATGCTTCCTTATCTCCACTAGCCGCAGGCTTTGCGCTCTTTGGCGCTTTAGGCTTTATCTTCAATTCAGACAATGGAGTTGAAAAGCTCAATGCATAAAATGCTTTAGGATACTTATCCATTAGTTTCAATATCTTATCGGCAGTGGTTTTGGCACTTACAACTGCCTGCTTGATACCCATAAACTGTTTTATCCTTTCAATCGGAAATTCTGCCTCTTTATCAACAGAGAATGCGGCAACAATCACCCCCTTTACTTCTACCTCTCCTTTAACTTCCTGCAGGCAGGTACGAACAAGAAAGTTCGCAAACTCTGCACCAGTTTTGATGTTCCATCTGTCCTTCTGCCTCTTGGCTTCTACGAGATACCTGTTATCGAACACGCCCCTGCTGAATTTTACAAAATCAGAATGAACTTCTTCATCTGTCTTCCCGTCAAAAATCTTTTTTAAAACGCTCATCCTCTCATTTTTACAAAGAGTAATTTATAAATCTTTTTGATGGCAAAAATTTATAAAACTCTATTGTTGTATTAAGACATGATAAGGGAGGAACACATAAAGAATCTTTCTATTATCCTAATTATAGTATTCTTTACAATCCTCTCATTCCTCATAGTCAAGCCCTTTTTGCTTACAATTCTTACCGCAATGATATTTGCTTATATATTCCATCCTGTTTATATTGGGCTCAAGAGGACAATAAGAAACGCCAACGTATCTGCTGCTTTAATAAGCATCATAATAGTTACAATGCTTGGGCTGTTGCTCTGGTTCTTGCTGCCTTTAGTAATAAGGCAGACCTTTATTGTTTACAGCTCAATCCAAAGAATTGATTTTGTTGCCCCTTTGAGACAGATTGCCCCAAACTTTTTTGCATCCGCAGAATTTACGAGGGATTTTACAGTAACATTTAACACTATAATCTCTAAGGGAGTTAATTCTATTATGGGGCAATTTGAGGCTGTGCTGTCTAATCTGGCAACCATATTTGTCCATCTTATCGTCCTCATATTCCTTTTCTTCTTCGCGTTAAGAGATGGGGACAAGATTGTAAGATTTTTAAAAGAATTGTCACCATTCAAAGAAGAGACAGAAAAGAGGTTTATTGCAAAATTCAGTGATATAACCAAATCCGTAATTTACGGCATGTTTATTATTGGTATAGTACAAGGAATTACAAGTGGTATTGGCTTCTATCTATTCAAAGCCCCTCAACCACTCTTGCTTACCCTTTTGGGAGTGATATTTGGAATATTGCCTGTTGTAGGAACATGGACTATATGGATACCCCTAAGCCTATTTATGTTCATATCTGGGAATGCGAGTGCTGCTACAGGCATGATCCTGTACAATTTGCTTATGGCTGCATGGATTGATTTTGGATTAAGGCCTTACATAATAAAAAGGATGGCGGGGATATCCCCGATTACTGCATTGATAGGCATGTTAGGAGGGGGCTACCTATTCGGGATTATGGGATTTGTTATAGGTCCGCTTGTATTGGGCTACCTAATATTGTTCCTAGATTTTTATAGAAATAAAACATTGAATGAATTGTTCGGATAAAATGAAGAAAATTTACAATTTTCTGTCTCTTAATGTCAGAAATTTTGGAGTAATTTCTGATCACTGTCAGAAACTTAAAGTTTCTGAAGACTCCAAGGAGATTTAAGATGAAGGCAAAATCTATAAAGTTGTCAGCAGGAAGGCCTGTTGCAATACTGCATGAGAAAAAGGCCAAAGAGCTTAATCTGCATGTAGACGAAAAGGTGATAGTTGAATGCAAAAACAAGAAGGCTGTGGCAATTATTGACACTGCAAGAGGTGCTTTTAACAAAGAGGAGGTGATACTCTCGGAAGAATTAATTGAGAGGTTGGGAATACGGGATTCGAATCAAATAGTAGACCTTCTGCCAATGGCGGAATTGAAAAGCAGCCGTTATATAAGGGAAAAGATAAAGGGATTGCCTCTGACAGAAGAAAAGATTTATGAGATTATAAAGGATATTGTTGATAACAGGCTCACAGAGGCAGAGATTGCATATTTTGTTTCTGCTGTTTACATAAACAGGATGTCTCTTGAGGAGACTGCTTACCTAATAAAGGCAATAGTAAAAACCGGGAAGAGGCTGGAATTAAGGAATAGGATAATAGCAGACAAGCATTCCATTGGCGGAGTAGCAGGCAATCGCACCACACCAATAGTTGTTGCAATTTGTGCAACTGTAGGGCTTACAATGCCCAAAACCTCCAGCAGGGCAATAACATCTGCTGCAGGCACTGCAGATGTTATGGAGTGCATAACCAATGTGGAATTTTCAGTAGAGGAAATAAAAAGAATAATTTCAAAAGTGGGGGCATGTCTTGTATGGGGTGGTGCCCTTGGCCTCGCTCCAGCAGATGATAAGATAATCCAGGTTGAAAGATTGCTGTATTTGGACCCTGAAGCTCAGCTGCTTGCAAGCATACTATCAAAAAAGATATCTGTCGGCGCCACTCACTTGGTAATTGATATCCCCTGCGGCAAATCTGCGAAGTTTAGTCCAGAAGAAGGCAAGGAATTGGCGAAGAAGTTTGATTATCTCTGCTCAAAATTTAAAATCAAATGCAGAACAGTGATAACAAATGGTTCAGAGCCTATAGGAAATGGCATTGGACCTGTGCTTGAGATACTGGATGTCATATCTCTCCTTAATCGTGATGAGAACAGGCCTCTAGACTTGGAGGAGAAATCATTAAACCTTGCTGCAGCATTGTTGGAACTTACAGGAAAGGCAAAAAATGGGCGGGGATTTAAATTAGCATACAAGATATTGGATTCGCGAATGGCATTAAAAAAATTTGAAGAGATAATTAAGGCACAAAACGGCTCTGAGAAGCCCAAAAAATTAGGGCTTGGAAAATACAAGAAAGAAATCCTAAGCCCAAAGGCTGGCACAATCAAAGAGATTGACAATAAGAAGATTAATTCAATTGCAAGAATTGTCGGATGCCCTGCAGACAAGGGGGCGGGGATATACATCCAAAAACACTGCCAAAGCAGGGTAAACAAGAATGAGCACATTGCAACATTATATGCTGAAAATGAAAAAAAGCTGAATTATGGGCTGAGGCTTTTTAATGAGTTAGAGCCAATAAAAGTTGTTTAGGATTAATTCATCAGAGATTTTCAACTAAGCCAGTTGTTTAGATAACTTTTTAAATTATTTTCTTCTATTTAGAACATGGCTATATCAAAAGACGGGGATGGTATTGATTCTGTAATAGCAGAAAGGCAAAGGAAGTTTCTTAATTTCCTTTCTCATCTCTTCAAAAAAAGGGCAGACCTAGCGTATATACTGATACTGATAGTGATTGCTATTTATGCTCTTAATGTAAGAACCGCAAATATCCCTGCATTAAGGGATGTGACAACAGGAAACTATACGTTGGGTCCAGACCTAGACCCATTTTTGTTCTTGCGATGGGCAAAATATATCGCGGAACATGGCAGTTTGATGAAGATAGACTACATGAGGTATGTCCCAGTGGGATATAAAACCTCAGATGAGACTGCACTTGTTTCCTACATTATTGCGTATTTATACAAGTTTCTTCAAATATTCCACGAAAATATAACAATAGAATTTGTTGCAATAATCTATCCTGTAATCTTTTTTATTCCTGCGATAATAGCCTTCTTCCTGTTCACAAGAAGAGTATTCGCAAAGTATTCTGTTCATAAAAGAAATGTTGCTGCATTAATTGCCACGGCATTCTTTGCAGTAATGCCCTCTCTGATACACAGAACTGTTGCAGGAATCCCGGAAAAGGAGGCGGGAGGAATATTCTTTATGTTCCTTGCGCTTTATCTGTTTGTTGTTTCATTGCAGTCTAAAAACAAAACCAATGCCGCAATATTCGGCATTTTGGCGGGGGCTTCCACTGCACTTTTGGGGCTTGTGTGGGGTGCTGTCGGTTTTGTAACCCTAGGGATAGCAGCTGCAATGATTGCCTGTTTCCTCCTTGATAATATCAGCGAGAAGGATTTTGTCACCTATGCCTCATGGCTTATTATATTCTCTCTCTTACTTTCAGTTTCAACAAGCAAGTATGGCAGATTAACAGGATTGTTGCTTTCATCAATGTCTATGCCAGCTTACATTCTCTTCTTTATATGGTCAATACACCTTGTGTTGTCAAAAACACTCTACAAGAAGCTAAAAACAAAAATCCCTCACACACTCATCTCATTTATTCTTGTAGGCATAGTGGGAATTGTAATGAGCCTATTAATCAACCCGGAAATTATCACCCATACTATCGGAGACATTCAGAACAAGCTGATTCATCCATTAGGCACAGACAGGATAATGCTGACAGTAGCAGAAAACAATCAGCCCTACTTCTCTTCATGGAGCGGAACATTTGGGATGGGATTCTTCTGGCTGTTTTTATTTGCATCTGTGCTGCTATTTTATGAGGCGCTTGAGGGACTTAAGAGATATGAGAGGTATATTATGAGTGGGCTGTACCTCCTGTTTATGATTGCATTGATATTCTCGCGTTATTCTGCCTCTGCCCCTAAAATGAATGGAACAAGCAGCACCAGCCTATTGGTATACTTTGGCGGTTTTGTAGTATTCATCCTAAGTTTTGTTGCTCTTTACTCTGTGGCATTCCGCAATAATGAGATTGAAAAATTCAAGAAAATAAAAAAGGAGATTGTCTTGCTGCTAGTATTCTTCTTTTGGTTCAGCATAGCCTCCAGGGGGGCTATAAGGCTTCTGCTGTTACTTGCACCAATCGCATCAATTCTAGCTGGATTCATATGTGCTGATTTGATATGGAGGGCGTTAAAATCAAAAGAGCAGGTTACAAAAGTAATAATGTGGATTGTTGCAATAGGGGTTATAGCCCTTGTAGTGATGCCTGCATTCAATAGATTCAACAGCAGTTCATCGTATGAAGCAAGGTATACAAGGCCAAGCACGTACAACATTCAATGGCAGTATGCAATGGCATGGGTTAGAGACAATACGCCTCAAAATGCAGTATTCAGCCATTGGTGGGACTATGGTTACTGGGTGCAAACAATTGGGGAGAGGGCAACATTCCTTGACGGGGGCAATACAATTGGTTACTGGGACTATCTTATGGGGAGGTATGTGCTGACAGGACAGAATGAAAGAGAGGCGTTGGAGGTGCTGAAGGCGCATAACGTCTCATACTTGCTCATAGATTCAACAGATATTGGAAAGTATACTGCTTACAGCTCCATCGGCTCAGATTTGCAGTATGACAGATATAACTGGATACCGACTGTAACAGTGGATGAAAAGCAGATGCAGGAAAAGAGGAATGAGACAATTTATCCCTATCCTATAAATACCCTATTCAGCAAGGAGTTCACATGGTTCAACAAGCAAACAAAGAAGCAGTATATATTCCCCCCCCAAAACACTGATGCAATAATCGGTTGGGCATTGCTTCCTATAGAAAAGGTGGTTAATGCAACAGATGAAATACCAATAAAACAGCCATCATTGATGGTATTATACAAGAAGAGCGAAAGGGTAGAGATTCCAATGTGCTATGCCTATGTCCAAGGCAGGATATATGATTTTAAGGAAAATGGGCCTTGCATGCCTGCTGCGTTATACATAATCCCAAAACTGATATCGCAAGGCAACAGTATAGGCGGCATAAATTACTTGGGGGCAGCATTCTTCTTGAATGAAAAGGCACTGAACGCATTATGGGTCAAATTATACTTGTTCAACGAGAGCACAAACTTCCAGTTGGTGCACACAGAGGATTATCCAATGATCAAGGAGCTAAAAGAAGGGGGTGCGCCAATCCCTGAGATTGTAGTACTTGGAGATGTGCTGGGGCCTATAAAGATATGGAAGGTGAATTACCCTGATGACATAAAGGTAAAAGAGGAATATTTGCAATTAAATTACCCAGATGAAAGGCTGATAAAGTCAACACTCTGATGCAAAGATGAAAATACTGCTGTTGTTATGCATTGTAGCAAGCTTTCTTTCCACTCTGATAGTCACACCCTACTGGATTAAAAGGGCAAAAAGGGCAGGACTTGTTGGGAGGGACATGAACAAGTTCAGGAAAACAGAAATCGCAGAGGTTGGCGGAATTTGTGTCGTGGCGGGATTTCTCGCAGGTGTGTTGTTCTACATCGCAATCAAAACATTCTATTTCACCAGCCTGCAATATGTAATAGAAATTCTTGCAGTGGTAGCAAGCATATTAATTATAACATTAATTGGGTTTATTGATGACATCCTTGGGTGGAAGATAGGCTTAAGACAATACCAGAAGCCTATTCTCTGTCTTCTGGCAGGAATACCCCTTGCAGTCATAAATGCTGGCTACTCCACAATCAGCCTCCCGTTCATTGATCGGCTCAATATCGGTTTGTTGTATCCCCTCCTTATCATCCCTATAGCAATATCTGCTGCTGCAAATGGATTCAATATGCTTGCTGGATTTAATGGTTTAGAGGCGGGAATGGGCGCTATAATCCTCACAATTCTTGGGATTTTGGCATGGGGCAATAACTCTTGGGTGACGCTAATTGCATTCTGCGCAGTAGCAGCATTAATTGCATTTCTGTTCTATAATAAATTTCCTGCCAAGGTGTTTCCTGGAAACACATTAACATACATCATCGGTGCGCTAATCGCGGCAGTTGCAATCCTTGGCAATGTGGAAAAGGCTGCATTGATACTCTTCATACCTTACTTCTTAGAATTATTCCTCAAGGCAAGAGGCAAACTAAGAATTGAATCCTTTGCCCTAGCAAAAAGAGATGGTTCTTTGAGATTAAGAAAGGGGATTTATGGAACAGGGCATCTTGCTATTGCTCTCTTGAACAGAATAAAACCCTCTCACAAGGTTTATGAGACAGATGTTGTGAACCTTATTCTGATTGTTGAAGCGGCAATAGGGCTTGCTGTATTAATCATATTCATTTAAGATGGACAAGGAATTTGTTTCAATAATTATTCCATGCAGGGAGATTGATTCCTACACGGGGGAATGCATAGAGCATTGCCTTAAATTAAATTATAAATGGTATGAAGTAATTGTGCTTCCAGACAGGAAGGAAAGATTTGCCAACAGAAAAGTCAGGGTAATCCCGACAGGAAGCGTAATGCCTGCAATAAAGAGGAATATCGGAATGAAAGGGGCTAAAGGCAGGATTTATGCATTTATTGACTCTGATGCCTATCCCGCAAAAGACTGGTTGAAGAATGCAGTCGCACATCTCAGGGATGAGTCTATTGGAATGGTTGGCGGGCCAAATCTTACCCCTCCACAAGACAATCTTAAACAAAAAATCTCTGGGATTCTTTACTCCCTATTCCTTGTCGGGGGCAGGACTTCTATAAGATACAGAATTGCAAAGGAACAGGACACAATTGAGCTGCCCTCGTGCAATTTTATTGTCAAAAGGGAATATGCTACAAAATTTGAGCCAGACCTGCTAACTGCAGAAGACTCAAAATTATGCTTTAATATCACCAAGAAAGGCAAGCGGATTTTATATGCACCAGATGTTATTGTTTACCATCACCGCAGAGAGGTTTTCATGCCACATTTTAAACAAACATGGGTTTATGGTAGGGATATTGCCCTCTTGTTAAAGAGAAAGAAACAATTTTCCATAGACAAGATTTATTATTCCATGCTATCCCTATTCGTTCTTGGTGTAATCTTTGGTGCAATTCTCTCTCTTGTCCATCCGATATTCAAAATAATCTATTTCTCAGTCATCTCTCTCTATCTTGTTCTTACAATCCTGTCAAGCATAAATAAGAATGTAAAGGCAATCCCCTATCTCTTTGCAGGCATAATATGCACACACTTTGCTTATGGCTTGGGATTTTTGTATGGATTAATTGCAAAAAAGCCTGAAAAACTGAATTTAAGATAGAGAATTACAAAATCTGCCAAAAATGGAATTTTTAAGTGCCAATAAAATAAATTCCAGCAACCATTAGAATTATTGCCAACAGCTTATACACCAATGTTTTTCCGCCAATTTCTTCTTTGAGTGTTTTGGGAAATTTAATCGATATGAAGATAACAATAAAAAGGGTGAAAAGGGATTGAACGCCTTCAAGAGAGCTTATTATTGAGACTGGGCCAGTCATAACAGCCATGCTCACTAATGCCAATGCAACCAAATCAAGCATTCTGTCCCCCAATATCAAGGATTTAACATTATTCTTTAATTTGAAAAAGGCAAACATAAATTCCCTCCTGTAATCCTTCATTAACAGCAGGGAAAGGGCTCCGCAAAGAGTGCCGATTCTTACCATAAGAAAATTATTGATAAAATCCTGGTTCAAAAACACATACTTAGTCATAATGTAATACACTGCTATCAGAAATGTAGCAAGCAGCATAAGCCAGAAGGCTTTACTGAGCTTGAATAGTTTCCCTGTCTTTTTAAAAGAAATCATGAACCCGCCGATGACCAATAAAGAAAAACCAAAATACTGCGGGGTTGTTAAGGATTCGTCTAAGAATATAGTAGACAGCAATAAAACAAATACCGGGCTTAGATGCCATAAGGGCATAACCCTTGAAATTTCTTCAAATGTCAGTGCCTTAAAATATGGCAAAAGACCATAAACAAAAATCATTCCTGCTAATAATGCGACTATTAGTTGTGAAGATGAGGTCACACTTAAACCAGTAAATGGAATAATCAACAAAGGCAAGAAGCCTGTAAGAAATGTCCCTATAAACAGGTATACTACTGGCTTCTTAACATATTTCTTGATTATCAAACCATCAAATATGCCTACAATAGCCCAAAGGAAATAAGCAAATATTGCAAAAATCAGCCAATTCATTCTGGCAAAGAGACAATCTGGTTTAAAAATATTAGGTGCACACAAACTATTTAAACAATTTTAGAGGAATAATATAAAATGAAGATTATGATTGCTTATCCGCCAATAAAGAGCGGCAAGGGGATTCCCTTGCTCAGCCAGAACAGGCAGTTTCAATTCTTCCATAATCCAACCTATATCTTCCCTGTAGTTCCTGCAAGTGCTGCAACACTGCTTCAAAGCAGGGGGCATGAGGTGATATGGAGGGATGGAATAGCAGAGAATCTTTCTGCAAGACAATTTTATGATTCATTCGCCGAGCATAAACCAGACTTGATAGCAATAGAGACAAAAACCCCTGTAATAAAATATCAGTGGCAAACTATCAATAAGCTGAAAGAGATAAGCCCAAAAACAAGGATTGTGTTGATGGGGGACCATGTGACTGCATTGCCCAAAGAGTCCTTGCAGAAGAGCAAGGCAGATTTCATTCTTCTTGGGGGTGATTATGATTTTGCACTTGGTGAATTGTCAGATGCATTAGAAAATAAAAGAAAAATCCCCCGTGGCTTTTATTACAGGAAAGGCAGGAAGATTGTCAATACTGGAGGCTTTCAGCTACAGCATGGTCTTGATGAACTGCCGTTTATCGACAGAGAGATTACGAAGTGGTGGCTCTACCAGAAAGAGTATAATATACGCGGCAGGCCATATATGTACATAATGTCTGGGAGGGATTGCCCTTGGCATGCCTGCAAATTCTGTGCATGGCCTGTGCTATTTCCTAAATTCAGGGCAAGAAGCGTAAGGAATGTATTAAATGAGGTTGAGATGCTTGTTGAAAGGTATCATATAAAAGAGATTTTTGATGATGCCGGAACCTTTCCTGCACAACCGCCGGGAAAATGGCTTGAGGAGTTTTGCAAGGGCATGAAAAGAAGAGGATTAAATGAGAAGATTGATTATTCATGTAATATGCGTGTAGATTATCTTACTGAGAAGAATGCAAGATTAATGGCAGGTGCTGGTTTCAGGCTTTTGAAAATTGGTTTAGAGAGTGCAAATCAAGCTACACTGGACAGAATCAACAAAGGAATTAAGGTAGAGCAGATTATGCAAGCATGCAAAAATGCGAAGAAATATGGATTAACCATCCATCTTACGATGATTGTTGGTTATCCCTTAGAAACAAAAGAGGATGCACTGAGAACATTGAAATTGGCAAAATTCCTTATGCAAAAAGGCTATGCAGATATTCTGCAGTCCACTATTCTTGTCCCCTACCCTGGCACTGCCCTATGGAAAGAAGCAATGCAAAAGGGATTATTTAGAATAAATCCAAGAGATTATGAAAGATATGATATGTCAGAGGCTGTCCTAAAAACACCGATGAAGCCGCAGGAAGTGATGGATATTTGTGATGGCATCTATAAGATTTTTCTCACACCGCAATACATCTTTCAAAGAATTAAGTCAATTAAAAGCATTGATGATATCCTGTTCAATTTAAGGGGTGTTAAAGCAGTATTGGGTCATCTGCAGGATTTTTCAAGATGATTTTCAAGATAGCCATTTTGATGCAAGAATTCTGAAACCGTCTTAAACTTGTAACCCTTTCTCTTCGCCCATCTTATGTAATCTGTAAATTTTCTCTTTAGCACCTCTCCAGTGTCCCTCCTAATAAACAAAGGCACTCTAATATGGCTAATATCCTCAAATTCCCATGGATGAAAAAAGAGCATCATATAATCTGAATCAAAAAAACAGAAATTCGTGCAGAATCTTGCGTATCCCACACCCAGATTCCTGAACATAAACCAGAACAAGGGCAGTCTTATCAGTGGCGTGACTGAAACAGGCACTTCTATTAAATTGCCATGTCTATGGATTCTTCTTTCTGTAAAAAAATTGTTGTATCTGCCAGGGATGTAAGTTGGATGCAGTGAAGAGTCATATGTGAATAAACCATCTAACCATCTCAATCTCCTCAGATGGAATCTCGGTGCCCTGAAGCCATGAATCTTTTTTCCAGTTATCTTTTCAACAATCTTTTTTCCATCACCCAACCTCTGCTGCAAAACATCCTTTCTCATCTTCCTGTAATCATCAGAATGAGAATATCCATGCGAGGCAATCTCGTGTTTCTTGCCCATATGTCTTACGAGTACGGGATATCTTTTAGCAAAGTTTGTTGTGACAAAGAAGGTTGCCTTTACCTTCTCCTTTTTTAAGATATTTAGAAGAACCAATAACCCTTTATGAGATATGCTGTATTCCCACTCTATCGGGATATGGTGATTGTATTCATGAGGCAAATCAAACTCCTCAGCATCAAATGTAAGAAGTATGCTCTTTCCTCTTGCTTTTGCCATTTTATTCCTCATTCCATAATTTTAGCATATGCCAGAACATTCCTGGCACAAATTTAAGTCTGAATGTGCTGAATTTGAAGGATTTTGATACAGGAATCCTTATTTCCTTTACGCTGCAGCCACTTTTTTGAAGTCTGTAGAGCAGCTCAATATCAAAATCAAATCCAGTGCATATAAAATTATGGCTTATCTTTTCATATGCCTCTTTTCTTAAAAATTTTGCTCCTGCCTGAGTATCCTTGAAATCCAGTCCAAGCAGGAATTTCGACAATAAGCGCCATCCAGCTGCAAGAACCTTCCTCGTTAATGGCTCTGAGATTTCAAAGAAATCCCTCTCAATCCATTTTGAGGCAATAACACAATCATAAGCCTTGAGCTGCAGAATCATCTGCTTGATGGAATCTAAGTAAAAGGCGTTATCTGCATCCAAGAATCCAATAATCTCATATCTCGCTTGATTAAATCCTTGTAGTATCGCAAATCCCTTGCCTCTCTCACCAATTTCAATAACTTTTATCTCTTTGTTTATCTTCGCCTCTTTATTGCATATCTCTGCCGTATTATCACGACATGCATTGCATACCACAATAATTTCATAGTCTTTAAATTGAGAAAGGAATTTTGAATATTCCCTTATGCTGTTTTCTATTACCGAAGAGGCGTTGTGTGCCGGGATAATCAATGATATCCTGATATCTTTTGGTTTCATTTTTCTAAAACGAATTGGAGATTTATGCCGAATGGCAAGACTAATGATGCCTCGAGCCACGCCAAAAAGTTAAGCAGTGGCAAAATCCTAGTTTCAAGACTTGATTTGCCGATATATGCCTTGTTGCTCTTAACAAAGAACTGGTTTAAAAGCCAGGGGAAAAATAGCAAGCTGCATGAATATCTTACAGACTTTATCTTAAATCCAGTCTTCTTTGCAACAACGGCAAAGGCTTTCTTGTCATATCTCCTGTAATGGTGGATGAGCCTATCGTGATGTCCATAAAATCTCGAATAAGCCGGCAGGGCAATAACTGCCTCGCCCCCTTTCTTAAGAATGTCGTAAATATTGCTTAAAACTTTCTTATCATCTTTAATATGCTCAAGCACATCTGCGCAGATTACATAATCAAATGCATTATTCTTGAATGGAATGTGATTTGCATCAAGGATTACCCTCATTCCCTTAATACCCCTTATCTGTTCGGCATCTATCTCTGCGAAAACAACCCTGTTTTTATGAAAAGCTTTGCCAACATAACCCTTGCCGCATCCCAAATCAAGTATTGTTTTGCCCTTTGATGTGATAATCCTTCTCAAAATCCTTAATCTTGTATTCGCCCAGATATCGCTTCCTATCCTGCCATGCACTATTTGAAATTCCATTCATTGCAAAAATAAGGAATTTATTTAAAGCTATCGAAAACTGAAAACACAAGCTTTTTATTTATTCATTTGCTTAAGGCAGGATGAAAATAACGAGGTGGTTGCTGCCCCTTATAGGGGTAGCATTGCTTTATTATGTCGTATCTAAAGTAGGAATAAACAAAATAATTGGTGCATTTGGTTCTGCAAATTATTACTACTTGCCGCTTATGCTCCTACTTTTTATTCCAATGCTCATTGTGCAAACAGCAAAATGGCAGTATCTTCTAATTCAGCAAAAATTAAAATTTAATTTTGGCTATTTAATGAAACTGCAGCTGATTAGTTTGTTTTATGAGGCTGTAACACCTGGTAGGGTTGGCAGTTTTATCAAGATTGCGTATATCAACAAGAATATAAAGAATCTGGGCAAGAGCTGCAGCAGCGTGGTTATTGACCGTGCTTTAGACTTCTTGTTTGTGGCAACCCTTGCATTCCTTGGCTCATTGCTTATAATGAAGAATATACTGAATATGTTCTACATTTCCCTTATTCTATTTGCGCTGTTCTTGATTGGCTTTGCCATCCTGATAAACAAAAATGCCACAAAGAGTGTTGTGTACATCTTTTATAAAATACTCATTCCGGAAAGGCTAAAGGAAAAGGCAAAAAACTCATTCAATGAATTCTACAAAAACATCCCCTCGTTAAAAAGCATAACCCTTACATTCCTGCTGACTGCAGTCTTGTGGATTATGATTTACACACAGGCATATCTAGGCGCAAGGGCATTTAACGTTAATGTCCCTTACCTTAAGTTTATGGTCCTCTTCCCAATATCTGTTTTAATAAGCCTTGTCCCCATAACTGTTTCAGGATTCGGAACAAGAGAGGCTGTCCTGATAAAGCTATTTGAGGGTTTTGGAACAGCAGAGGGAATAGTTGCATCATCCCTCGTATGGGCATGCGCAGCCCTTGTCATTTATGCAATCTTCGGCTTATATTTAATCTTTAAACTTAACATAA
>CAYSVT010000012.1:0-14785 GCA_964434685.1 Candidatus Woesearchaeota archaeon | reverse complement strand
CAAATTTTTGAAGGAGATTGGTTGCCTGTAAAGGCCAAACAATGCAAGCCCAATCCTTTGAACTAAGAAAGGAATGCCTATCATCTTGGGGACTGAAATTACAATTATTCCGTCTTTCTCTATTAGAGAAGAGAGGTGCTCTAGAAATGCTATCTTAGAGCCAAATAAATCTCTTTTATCACCAATATGCTCGATGGTCTCTAACAAATATAAAATATGATAATCTTTTCCAGAAAGTTTTGATTTCAAATCTTTTATACTCAATTTATTGTTGCATATAATCTCGACATTATTCAGATTCATTTTGTCGCATAATTTGGATGCAACCTTTATGCGATTGCAATTCTGATCTATTCCTACAACATGATTAAAAAATTTTGATAATGATGGCAGAAGGGGTCCATCTGCACAACCAAAATCAATAATATTACACTTGTGAAAATAATCCTTTGTCAGTCTAAGAGCCATCTCAAAATGTCTTATTTTTATATATGAAACAATTCCGGATCTTAGATAATTATACTCTGAATAGGTTTTTTTACCATAATAAGAAATGCCATATTCTGGGACCACGAAGAGTGGACGAACAAAAAAATGTTGATTTCCTATCATTCTATTCCCAAATGAAATATATTTAATCCTCTTCTGTTTCTACGCGGGGCGCGAGAATAAACACAATCTCTAAATGCTCGTTCTTGAAATCCAGCCTGCATGGGTAATCAGTAGAAAACTGCAATATTGCCTTTTTGGTTATCTTTGCTGCCTTGATGAACTTCTGCAGGTATTCAAGAGAGTATTTTGCCTTTGAATCTGCAATCTCAAGCTTTGCCTCATCAGATGTAAATTCTATCCTTGCAGAATTCAGGCTGCCCTTTGCTTCAACAACAAACAAACCCTCTTTTTTATGTGTCACAAAGCTGCAGGCATCTGCAACAATTGCAGCATCCTCTATTGCCTCGCTTAAAGCAGATGCGTCAATCTCTATCTTGCTGTTAAATTCCAATGAAGGCAGCTGCTTCTCTTCAGCATCTATTTCGATAAGAGCAAGACTGAACGCCCTGTTTATCCTGTCATGAATGCTTAGTTTCAGCAGATTATCCTGTTTCTCAAGAATTAAAGAACCGCTATCAGAGCACCTTCTTAATACTGTCTTCAAATCAACAAGATTCAGGCCAAGCTCCTCATCCTGCTCAAGCTTAAACTGGGAGAATGCAGAAGCGGGCAGTTTAAGCATTACAAGTGCAACATTTGCAGGGTCAATTGCAATTATGCTCAATCCACTTTTGCTAACCTTTGCCCTAACCTCTGTGACGAGCTCAGAGAGTATTGATACAGCATCTGTCAATAATTTGGGCTTGTCAAGTTTTAGCATCATCTTTTTCTATCCCTGTTTTTACTATCTCTCTAGGAAAAACAATCTTTATATTATTTTCTACTTGATACTTGTTTATAAGGCTAACCAAGGAAAAAAACTTATCCGTACTAACTCTCCCTGGATTAATCCTCAAATCAATCCTGTAAGGGGTGAATTCCATCCCTAAGTCAATCCCGTGACAGAATTCATCCTTGCTGAAATCATGCCATATTATCTTTTCTATATCATATCTTCTGGATTTCTTCCTTCCGAGAATATTATCATCATAAAGTTTCAGAATCTTCTCTGTGCTGCAATCACAACTTCTTTCTGAATAGCCCTCTTTTAAAACTATATCATCAATCTTCTCTTGTTTATGCCATGCCCGTAAATAAACTTCAGTTGGTTTTCCCAGAATATCAAGAAGCTCCTTGAGAAAATCCTTTCTTATCTTTGGAACAGCTTGCATATAATTAAGATTCCCCATCTCTTTTCTCTCCCTTTTTATTAGCTACTTACAAATGAGATGTTTTTAAAGTTTGTTGTGATTCAAAAATGCCTTTGTGCTATCTTTTTATAATGCATAACTATCTTAGATAGTCATAAAAAAATAACCTTGCTTGTTTATCTAATCCTTTTCCGCAAACTTATTCCCATACTTATAAAAATAAAGGGTATCAAAACAGCAAAAAATCCTGTCCCTGTTTTATTTAGGTTCTTCACAGCATAAGAGGTAACGCCAAAAACAGTAAGTTTCTGTACATTTGTATTTGCTGTTACAATATTGCTTGCTTGCCCAATTGAATCATAGGCTATCACCTCGCATCTTACCTCTTGTCCTGGCTCTAGGGCCACCTCCCTGTCGGACAAGGATTCTGCTTCACTTACGAATTCGCCATTAACATACCACCTATAATTCAATTTAACAGACTCTGGAAGGTTATCAATTACTTCTGCTTTGCACTCAACCTTGCTATAAGGATAAACAGGACTTGTTATTGTTAAATTATGAAGCTCAGGCACAGGATCGATAATTGTAATATAGATATAGGCTTTTGTCTGAACTGTCGTCTCTGCTGTTAAAACATCTTCTTGCGCATTGACACTCGCAATTGAAAGTATGCAAAGGAGTAAAAGAAATGCTAAAGACTTTTTCATGGGATATCATAATCATTCTAATTTAAATAGATTATTATAATGGAAAAATATATTTAAACTGATTAAATTTAGTTTGGCTATGGATGGAAATGCAGAGAGGATTAGTGAGACAGCAAGAAGGTATTATAAAAGAAGGGATGTGCAGAAGGCATTTGTTGCATTTGCAAGGAACAGGGAGGCAGTGCCTAGATTTTTAGAAAATTTCGGCAAAAGACCAGACATCTTGCAGTATGAATCTGATGTATCTGTCCTCGCAGATAGGGGAGCAACCTCTTTCCACTGCTCAGAGGAACTATGGCAGGATCCCTTGCAGTTGAATGTGGGAATGAATGAGGAGCAGGCAAATAACTTAAGAGGGGGATGGGATTTGATTATTGATATTGATACTAAGTATATGGAGTATGGGAAGATTGCTGCTGAATTGATTATTGAGGCATTAAGGTTTCATAACGTCAATTCAGTAGGGATAAAATTCTCCGGCGGCTCTGGATTTCATATTTGTGTGCCGTGGCAGGCATTTCCTGAAAAAATTGGAGATACACAGACAAAGAATCTCTTTCCTGATGCACCAAGGAAAATCACACAGTATCTGCATGAAATAATCTCAAAGAAGCTTTTAGACAGAATCTCTAGCATTGGGGGGGGTATAAAGGGTGTCAAGGATTTTGAGGGGGCAAAGAAGGTTATGCCTGATATGGTGCTTGTCTCTCCAAGGCATTTATTCAGAATGCCGTATTCATTGCACGAAAGGACATGCCTTGCATCTGTTGTGATAAAGCCAGAACAGATTTCAAAATTTCAGCCATCATGGGCCAAGCCAGACTTAATCTTTCCAAAGCCATTTTTGCCTGAGGCAGAGAAGAATGAGGCAAAGGAACTCTTAATTCAGGCATTGGATTTTGCAAAGCATAAGGAGGGGGCAAAGAAGCATGATGAAAGGATATCTGCCATAAGACAGAATATTGTGATAAAGGACTTGACAGCAGACATGTATCCCCCATGCATTTCAACTATTTTAAGGGGAATAAAGCAGGATGGCAGGAAGAGGGCATTATTTATCCTTCTAAACTTCTTCAGGAGTGTCAACCTGCCTATAGACGAAATACGAAAGAAGATTGAGGAATGGGACAAACTGAATTACAAGCCGTTGCGTGGTGGCTACATAAAAACACAGATTGCATGGTTCAGCAGGCAGAAGGCAGTACTGCCTCCAAATTGCGACAAGCCCCTTTACAAGGAGCTTGCAGTCTGCAATCCTGACAACCTATGCAAGATGATAAAAAATCCTATCAACTACACTGTAAAGAAAGCCAGATTTGGCAAGAGAGAAGGCAAGGGGGAAAGTACAAAGGAAAGCCAAGGGAAATAGTTGTTATCAGCAATAGCGATGGCTTATATCCAACCCGAAGGCGGCGAAGAGATAAATTAACAAAGTTTGATTAAAACACACTAATTATGACGAAAAAGAGAACTCAGATATTAATAATTCATGGCGGAATGACTTTTAAGAGTAAAAAAGATTACTTGCATTTTTTAAAAACTAGAAAAATATCAATTGAGGAAAAAATAAAGTGGAGTGATGATTATTTAAAGAAAAAACTAGGTAAAGATTTTGAAATCATAAAACCACGTATGCCTTTACAAGATAATGTAAAATATGATGAGTGGAAGATTCATTTTGAGAGACATTTTCCTTTCTTGAGAAACAACATCATTTTAATTGGTTCGTCATTAGGCGGAATTTTTCTCGCAAAGTATTTATCAGAAAATAAGTTCCCTAAAAAGATATTATCAACTTATTTAATTTGCCCTCCGTTTGATAATACTAGATCTGGTAAAGATTTAGTTGGTGGATTTAAACTTAAATCAGATTTGTCAATGATTAAGAAAAATTCCAAAAACCTCAATTTGTTATTTTCAAAAGATGATGATGTTGTTCCAGTATCTCACGCTAAAAAATATGGGAAGAAGCTAAAAAATGCAAATATTATAATCTACGAAAGTAAAAATGGACATTTCAAAATATCTGAGTTTCCAGAGATTATCAAAATGATAAAAGATGATGTAAAAAGAAAGTAGCTTCGCCGCCCCCTCCCTTAAAATTTGTGCCCACTACTTGCTCCTTTCAGTCGCATCACGCCTTGCAGACCCGCCACATAACAGGACTCCCGATAAGAAAACAGTAGGTTTCTTATAAAGAGAAAGGATTTTAAATATCATTAACTACAAAAGATTATGAACAAAAAATCAGCATTTTTTTGTCTTGCACTGATAATTGTTCTTGCGAATACGCTTCTCGTGAATGCTGCAAGTGCTCCTGCAATCAACACAACGAAAGAGAAGGAACAGGTAGATAAGGCATACAATTGGCTTTTATCTGTTACTGATGAGAACATAAGCTCAATGTCCACAGAGGACATTGCATTCTCAATGCTTGCACTCTCATTTGATTCCCAGCGTGCAGAAAATGGCAAAAATGCATTAATGGACAGAAGCAATGATGGAAAGTGCTGGCCAAAGGACTCCTGTAAAGTAAAGGACACTGCATTGTCCTTCCTTGCATTATCAAGGATAGGTGAGGATACATCTGGAATAGAAGAATGGCTTAATCAGCAGAATGGCACACCAACTGATTTGGTATGGTATGTGCAGATTGACAGTGCGAATGAAGCAAAGTGCACAATAAGTTATAACGACAAAGATTATAATACCACACTTAAGGCGGATAAAAAGCTGGATAAGGCTGCTGGCAGCTGTTTAATGTTGAGTGATGGCAACTACTGGTACAAGATTTCAAGTGCGTGTCATGACAAAACATTCACTATATCCTGCGACCCTGATTTCATTGCAACGCTCTTTTACAAAAAGCCAGGCTCAAACACGGTTTATATTTCAAGCGATACAAAGAAAGAGTCTGCTAAGGGCTCTGTTGATTTGAGGATAAATGCTGTATGCCTCAAGAGTTCTGGTGTCTGTGATTATGAAGGAACTGCATGGGCGAGTCTTGCCCTTGTAAAGAAGCAGAGCATTTCCACATTCCTGCCCTACCTCGTCGGATATGCTGATAAGAATGCAAGATTCATACCAAATGCATTCCTGTATATTCTTACAGGACAGGAGGATTATGCCAAGGCATTGATTGGAATGCAGAAGAGAAGTGGTTACTGGCAGGTTGACAGTCCTTACAGCAAGTATTATGATACTGCACTTGCATTACTTGCATTGCAACAGTACAACGATGAAAAGAAGGACGCGGCAAAAAACTGGATATTAAACGAGCAAGTGAAGTCAGGCACAGATGCTGGCAGCTGGGGCAGCAACAAAAAGGACACGTCATTCATTCTCTATGCATTATGGGAAAAGGAATCTGTGTATCTGCCTCCAAACCAAAAGTTGATATGCACTGATGCAGGCTACTACTGCCTGCCGAGTTATGAGTGCAGGGGCGAGATAATCAGGCAGTATGAATGTTCTGGAAGGGATGTATGCTGTGACAAGAAGTTTGAAACACCTGAAAGGACATGCAGTGATATGGGTGGGAAGATTTGCGATGATGGAAAGAGATGCGCTGGCACATCAGAATCTGCAAAGGATGGCTGGTGCTGCATGGGTGATTGTGAAGAATTGCAGGTGAATGAGTGTGAAGATAAGGGGTACATCTGCAGAACCTCTTGTTATGATGAAGAGGAGAAAAAAAGCTATGAATGCACTGGCGGAAGAATATGCTGCCAAGAGAAGGGGTTCGCACCCTTAATAAAAAATAAGAGCAAATGGTGGATATGGATCCTATTGTTACTGCTTATCATGGGTGGGGCAGCAGCCTATTATTATTTTTTCATGGAAAAGAAGGGTGGGGGTAAAAAGGCACCTCCAAAACCCTTCTTCACGCCATCAATGCCTGAAAGAAAAATCCTCCGTAGTGCAGCTCCACCTGCAATAAGACCCTCACTGTTGACACCTGCAAGGCGTGCAGCATTTCCACTTGGTCTCAGAAGCAATAAGACAAACAAGCAGGTAGATGAAACGCTAAGCAAGTTAAGAAAGATTACCGAAGGAAAATAGGGGTTAAATTTATTAATACGTTTCTGTTTTAAATTGCAGGCAAAAGGGGCAAAATGAAAAGAATCTTCTTATTAATGCTATTAGTATCAGTAATACCCTCCGTGCATGCCCTTGGGATAAGCTTACAAAAGAGTTCTTTGCTTCCCTATGAGACATTTGTCGCAGAGATTAATGGAGAATTCACAAATCCACTGGATGTAAAGAATATATTCTTCATAAATAAAGACACAGAAAAGGAGATTCAGCTACCATTCTATCTGCTCGAGATAACAAGGCAGAGGTATTATGTGTGGGTGAATATGCCTGAAACTGCTGGAAACTACAGATTTGCAATTAAGAATGCCCTTTATAATGAGGGTGGGACTTTAAAGGGAGATGAAAAGAGCATTGATTTTGAGATTAAATCCTCCCTTTCATCTGCATACAAATCCCTTCAAACGATAAATTGGCAATCCCTCTCTGTGCAGGATACTGCCCTCACATTAACTGCATTATCCTATGATTTAGTATTGACAAGTGCTGGCAAGAATGCACTACTAAGCAAAACCAATTATGGAACATGCTGGCCTTACTCAAGCTGCAATAC
This sequence comes from Candidatus Woesearchaeota archaeon, assembly GCA_964434685.1. GTDB lineage: Archaea > Nanobdellota > Nanobdellia > Pacearchaeales > DTIR01 > CAYSVT01. The sequence continues at coordinate 7,625 of CAYSVT010000012.1, read as the reverse complement.
TGCAGACACTGCACTTGCACTGTTCGCCCTTGCAAAGATTAAGGCAACAACAAAAACGCAATGGATTGTTGATGCGCAAAACAATCTTGATATTGGGCTGTGGGATTTAGCAATAAATTCTGACTCTGCAAAATCATGTGACTATCTCATCAATACTGAAAGAAAGACGGCAAACCTGAGTACAGGGGCAAATACATTCAGCCTTGACTTGAAGAATAAGGCTGAGGAGGTGCGCATACTTGTCAATTGCTCTGTGACAAGTGCAAAGATTGTGCATACATACTCCGGCAGCATAAATGAATTTCAACTGCAACAACAAAGTAATTCAGCAAGCATCTCCCTCAATAATAAAAAGTGTTTTGGAAGTGGCTACAGAACTGGTTGTGATGTCATATCAACAGCATATGCGGCCCTTGTATTGGATGCACTTGGTTTGGAAAAGAGCAAGGCAGTTGACTGGCTTGAAAAGAATGCGCAAAAAACCAGGGAGAGGGCAATTGCACTCTATCTTAGGGATTCATCTGAATTAAGGGAGTGGCTTGTTAATAATATGCACACTGATGGCTATTGGAGTGATAGTGCATTATCTGAAAGTCAGGAAGCAAACTTTGCTGCAACAGTGTATGCAACAATGGCACTTGAGGAAAGGGGGGTTGCAGGCGGAAGAGAGTGGCTAAGAAAGGAACTTTTCAATGCAAATGCAAGTGAAAAGGTATTGGCGTTATCATTTATTTTCCCATATGCTGAAATTGAACCAGTCTTGTCATTCAACCCTGCTGTTGCAAAGACAAATGCCGGCAGCAAAATAGAAATAGAAATAAAAAACAGGGGTGTATCTGAAATAAATGCGTCCTTGAATCTTCTTGCAGCAAAACAAATGCAGGATGTGAGCATTAAGCAAGACAAGAGTGCTAAAATAACCCTTACTGCCCCAACGCTGAAAGAGGAGTTGGGCAATACCACCATCAGCATTGAATACGGCATGAAATTCTCTGGCAAGAATCACTTTAACATTCCTGTGTTCGTTGCAATAGAGAATGTAAGTGCACCCCCAACACCGCAGCCAGTGCCAGAGCATTTCTATTTTACCCCAACATCCATTCCCTATGCAAGAATCCTTGTTGGAGACACCCGCCCCATCCTGCTCACATTAAAGAACATCGGTCAGAGTGATACTGACAAGGTTGGCATTACATACACGCGTGACTTAAGAGACATAATAAACATTACCCCAACAAGCTTTGACAAGATTGAAGCTGGTGGTGAAAGGACAATAAAGGTGTCTATACTCGGAAAAAGGGCAGGAAACTACTCTGGCAGCATAATAGCAGTTACAATAGGCAAAACAGCAAATTTCTCAATGAATCTCGAATTCACAAAGAATGAGTCATTGGTTAATATAACTGCAATACCCTTCACAAACAAGAGTTGCATGCAACAAAATGGCACAATCTGCAAAAACAGCGAAATCTGCAATGTAACCATCAAAACATCCGATGTTGAGAAATGCTGTATCGGCTCTTGTATGGAAAAGAAAAGGGGAGTCAGCACAAAAATGATTGGAGTCCTGATGCTTTTGGCAGCAGTTGCGATACTTGCAATAATCTTTTTGCCAAAATTAAAAAGGCCTAAAAAGGAAATGAAGGATGTCCTTGCAGAGATAGAAAAGAAGTATGACAAGTATTCAATAAAGAAACAGAATTTTCCTGCCTAAAAATCCATAGGGCTCAATCCTGAAGTTATAAATCTTAATCAGCTGCCTGCTCTTCTTTGTTCTTTTCTTTCTTCTCCTGTTTTGCCTTCTTCTCTTCCTTCTCTTTAATTTCCACTTCAATTCCTAAAATATCCTTGACTTTCTTCTTGAATTCCTCTAAAAAGCCCTCGGGCAGCAAAATTTCTGCCTCAAGTGTTGCCTTGTTCTCCTCCAATTTAACATCTGTCTTGCCCAAGAAGAAATTAGCCAGCACTTCAACCTTCTCCTTCAAATCATCAATCTTGCTGATAATCTTAAACTTATATGCAATCTCCTTGCCTGCAAGCGGGTTGTTAAAATCAGCTATCACCCTGCCGGATGTTACTGCAGAAATCCTCACAAGAATATTATCAATGTTTAACATTGCACCTGCAACCGGCTCTACACCCTTTTGGCGAAATACTGAAAGGGGGACAGTCCTTACAAGGGCGGGATTCCTGTCGCCAAATGCCTCTTTCGGCTTTAACCCCACCTCATAATCCTCCCCTATCTCCTTGTTGACAAGATTATCATCCAATCCCCTTACAACCATCCCCTGCCCTACACATATCTTGATTGGTTTGAAGTCGCCTTCCTTTCTCCCTTCCATTAATTTTGCCTTTTTAGCATCCTCTAAAACAGTCGTATCAAACACCTCATTATTTCCTTTTATCCTTGCTGTAAATTCTACTTCAATAAAATCATTCTTCAAAATTGGCATCTTAAGATGGATGAAATATAATTTAAAAAGCTTTGTAAACGTAAAGAAACTTTTATAAATCATCTTAAAAAGATTTGTAATGCGAAAGAAACTTTTATAAATCATCTTTATCTGAATGTTAAATGCCGTTAAAGATTGTAAATGCGCATGACTTAAAAGAGGGCAGTTATATTATAGTTGAAGGCGCCCCCTGTGTGGTAAAAAGCATTGAAATAAGCAAAACTGGAAAGCACGGTGCATCAAAATGTAGGATTGAGGCTGTGGGCTTAATTGATGACAAGAAAAGGGTGCTTGTAAAGCCGGGTCATGAAAGGATGGAAGTGCCGCTTGTCGAAAAGAAAAGGGGGCAGGTGCTTAATCTTGGAGACATGGCAAGTATAATGGATATTGAAAGCTATGAAACATTAGAAGTAGACATTGCATCAGATGCAAAAGAGGCTATCAAAGAGGGCGTACAGGTTGAATATTGGGTAGTTGAAGGGCAGAAGATAATAAAGAGGGTTGTTGGTTGAAATGGTAAAGATTCCGGCTGTTCAGGCAAGGCTGTTCAAGAATGTATTTGTCTGCAGGAATTGCAGTGCAAAGATTCATTCAGAGGCGCGAAAGATTTTGGAAGGCAAGGTAAAGTGCAGGAGATGCAATAGCAAGATATTCAGGCCTGTAAGGAAGAGGTAAATGCGTTCTATTAATGCTAAACCAGTAATATGAATAAAATAAAATGAAATTTGGTTCAGAATTCATCTATTATGATATTACATTTCTTATTCTGTTCTGCCTTTCCCTCATAATCTTCCTTTACAGAAGAAGAAAGAGGCTTCGGGTAGAAAGCAGGGTGTTCATTCTTTACAGGACAAAGGTTGGCTTGAATCTCATAAACAGAATTGGCAGCAAATACAAAAGACTGTTCCATACAATGGATTACGTTGTGATCTCTACTGGATACATCCTCATGATTGCATCTATCTATCTCTTTTTTGAGTTGATACGAACAATGATAAGAATCCCCGAGATTGTGAAAATCACAAAGATTCCGCCATTAATGCCCCTCATCCCATATCTGCCTCAAATCTACAAGGTAACCTTTTTGCCGCCATTCTACTTCACATACTGGATAATTGTCATTGCAATCATCGCCTGTGTGCATGAATTTAGCCACGGTATTTTCGCAAGGCATCATGGAGTAAGAATAAAATCAACCGGCTTTGGATTTTTGGGGCCATTCCTTGCGGCTTTTGTTGAGCCAGACGAAAAGCAGCTTGCAAAGAAAGGGATTAAGGCGCAGCTTTCTGTACTTGCAGCAGGAAGCTTTGCAAATTCGCTTGCAGTGGTAGTATTTACTGCGATTATAATAATCTATTTTCAGACATTATTTGCCCCCTCTGGAGTGATATTCAGCAGCTTCATTGTCGGGAAGATAAATGTATCGGATATATCTTCACTTGGGTATCTCAACTTCGACAAGCCCTCTATAAATAAAATTACATCCTCCCTAAAAGATTTTGACATGAATTATTATGACCTGCAGCTTAAAATAGACGGCAAAATAACAAACCTCACAAGGATAAAAACTGCTTATGGTGGGGCATATGATGGGGCATATTTTCTTTCTATTCCTGACCTGACTGCACAAATTGAGCAGATAAAGAAGAGTGGTGGCAATGAAACTGTTTATGCGTTCTATGACCTTCCAGCAATCAGGGCGGGGCTTAATGAACCCATCGTGAAGATTAATGGATGGCTGATAACCAACCAAAGTGTTATGAAAGGGGTAATGAAGGATTTCAAACCAGGAGATAGGATACTTGTAGAGGCTATTGATACTAATAGCTACAAGCCAATATACTATAATATAATATTAGAAGAAAGTCCTGCAAATAAGGGTGAGGCAATACTCGGCATTGGATTTGCTAAACCAGCCCAATCAGGGGGATTTTTGATGAGGATTGCTGGCAAGATTTCTAGCATGATACGTGACCCATTTGTGTTTTACAAACCAAGATTCAAGCCGTATCTGGTAATATTCCTTTATAATCTCCTGTGGTGGATTATATTCATTAACGTAAGTGTTGCACTGGTAAATATGATGCCGCTTGGGATTTTCGACGGCGGCAGGGTATTTTATCTGACTGTATTAGGGATAACAAAATCAAAAAGAATTGCACAAAGGATGTTTAAGTATGCCACGATAGCAATGATACTCTTCTTTATCGCAATAAGCCTCCTTTGGTGGATATATTCTTAGATACTTCTTCAATTATTAAATCTTTGGTGGATATATTCTTAGATACTTCTTCAATTATTAAATTTAAGGAATATTAATAAATACTGTTTATGGAAGTCTATTGGTAAGATTCCACCAATTAATGGGCCTGTATCTCAATTGGCTAGAGAGTTCCGTTCGCTGCGGAAAGGTTCCGGGTTCGAGTCCCGGCAGGTCCATCCGATTTCAATTTTAAATTAACGGTACTCTGGTGCGTTAAGTGGGCTTAAAATAATGATTTTAAGAATATTAAACTTGCAATAAAAAATTTGAAATTTCTGAAAAAAACAGGAAGATATTTAAATAAACATTGGCTTGTCTAATCAACAAATTTTCAATTGAAAAGGGGTTTTTAAGATGGCGAAGAAAAAAAAGAAAAGATAAATAAGCGTTTTCTCTAGATTTTCTTGTTTTTATTTTTTATTTTTCTATTCTCGTCTTCTGTTTCGGAAAAATTTAAATTCATTCTTATTATCTCTGTTTTGTGATACCTGAAACTATTGTTTTTGTTAAGAAAAGATTAAATTACTTATTCCAAACAGCCAAGCTGGTTGGCAGGAATTTATTCTGTGCTACTGCTTCCTTGTCTTCCATCCCGAACAGCCTCTTCAATAGGTTTATCACCCTCTGAATGAATCCCTGGCTCAAGCATTTTGAATTAATACAGACATTGCTCTCACATTCAAAATTATTATCGCAGGCTTCCTCTCCTGACTTTTGTTTTGCAAGTTCTGTAGATATGCTGCAATATTTACCTTCAGCCCTTATCCCCCAATATAAACATTTTCCCTTGTATAAACAACCATTGCATTGCCCCTCCGATACATTGCCTCCCTCCCCACTACTCTTAATGCATGCGCCCTTCTTGCAGCCATTTGGGCATGTGTATATTGTATAGTCTATGTTTATGTCATCCCTACAGTATAACTCACCAAGGTAAGGACTTGATTCAACCTCTTGCAGCTCATCTGGGGATTTAAGGCAGGAATCATAACCGTGCCCAAATGTATTCATATAATAACCCTTTGTAGCACCCTTAATGTAATAATTCTTCCCGCCATCAGAATCAACACATTTTTTGGCTGGCTCTACTGGTGGCTTTTCTGGAGAACTCAAGCAAACACCCTCTTTGCAGCCATTTGGACACTTAAAGCTTATATCCGCAGGATATCCATTGCTGCAATACTGCTCAACCAATGTCTTATCATCAGCACATTTGTCTGGGGTATACTCTTTAATAGAAGAGTTAACATAACCAAATTTGTAATAATTCTGCCCACCATCAGAATCTGTGCAGTGTGAGGGTTTACAGCTTTTTTTAGGAACACATTGCTCATTGCACCCCTCAAAAACAGGAATGTAACCTATGTTGCAGGTTACAGAAGAGATTACACACTTATCGCCCAAGCAGCATTTATCCTCCTTTTTAATGCAAGTTGTATTTATTGACACATTTAGCATACAGGCACCATCTGAACAGCCATGTGGGCAACTATATGTCTCCCACCTTATTTCATTGCCTGAGCAGAATTTTTCTGTGAGCGAATAAGCGTTACTGCAATGGTCTGAAAGGCTTTGATTGCCAGCAGTTGCTGTGCCCTTCACATAATAATTCCTGCCGCCATCAGAATCTGTGCATGTTTGATTCTGTGATGTACAAATTCCATTATTGCAAGTACAACCATGCACAACATAATAGTATCCTTCTTCATTTTGATTTGTTGAAGATTTGCATAGGTAATCTCTTGCTCCCCAACCACCCCCACTTGAATAGCCACATTCATCCTCTTTTATTTGCACTAAACCATTACTATAACCAACAACTACTTTCCCCTTTACTTGAGGATTGTTACCATCAGAATCTGTGCAACTTATAACTGTAACATTCGGTCCAGGAATGCATGCACCATCTTTGCATCCATGTGGACACCACTTATGCGAACCAACAACGTTCCACACACATTGTGGGTTAAGTGTGTCTTTTTCACATTGATTTTCTACGAGATAATTGGTGTAATCAGCGTTTCCTGTTTCACAATAATCTGAAGCAGTTCTATCCTCGCCAGTATTACAAAAGTTAGTATTAATTACAGTACCCTTAACATTATAATTTAATCCTCCGTCTGAATCAGTGCATGTTTGAGATAGTGCCTGAGTACAAACAGTTACACCATTTAATGTTAGGGAAATATTATTTTTTCTTTCCATTAGATAAGAAACACCTCCATCACTCACAGTCTGTGTTGCAATCAAAGTTGTTTTACTGCCGCTAATAGAGGATATATTGAACTGCAAATTATTCCATGAATCTGCACCAGTTATGCCGAAAATGGTGCCTGAAGGCAGATTCTCCGCATCTATATAAAAATTGTTATAGACATATCCCGTAACCCTCTGAGAATAGATATTCGAAATTCTGCACACATCTCCAGAACACATACCATTATTACATCCATTTTGACAGCTAGTAGTAGAAGCCCAAGAGCAGTCACTATTCTGGTAACCCTTTGTATTGGCATCCTTGCATGCCCAATTTGGTGTACATATCTGTTTAGTATACTTGCAAATGTGCCAGTTTGTATGGTCGTCATAGCTGATTGTCTGCATGTTTGAGCAGGAAGAAGGGCATCCTGCAGAATCATCTGAACGAGCACCAATCACTGTATAGGTCCATCCATCGCAAGTAGGACACCAGTTATTTGTGTCTGGCGCATTGCAGTTGTATCTTATCCTCTTGCTGTATTTGACATTTCCTGTATTATTCAAACAAACACCATTGTTACAGCCATAAGGGCAAAAAGTTTGTATGCCTGTGCAGTCTGAACGTGTGGAATCCAGAGTTACTTCATCATCACAACTGCTCTTTGGAAGGCATTTGCATCCCTTTGTCTCATTTGAACATCCATACTGGC
>CAYSVT010000011.1:9583-15139 GCA_964434685.1 Candidatus Woesearchaeota archaeon | reverse complement strand
CCTATATTCTGGCCTACATTAATCTCTGCATGGTCAGAAATATATCCATCTGCAGACAGCTTTGCTGAATATCTTCCTTCTTTTAGCCCAGAAAATTCTACATAGCCATTTGAAGTGTCACCTGCACCAATTAAATTCCCAGAAGAATCAAACAATTGAATCTTTGCATGATACAATTTAATGGATTCACATCTGCACAGCGTTGCTTTTTCTTTTGCAGTAGAAGGAGGGCATTCCTCACATATGTTTTCAACAATTTCTATATGAACAAGCCCAGTCCATGTTTCCTGCTTGATACATTTGCCATCCTGGCAATCTTGAAGGCAAGCATATGAAATAGCATTGTATTTTCCATCTTGACAAACACCTTCTTTAAGTTGTGCACCAGAACAACTATCCCCTATCTCTCCAGATTCTGTTTTCACATAACCTCTTGTATAATAATCCTCACCATCAGAATCTATGCATACTGTTTGAGGTTTTTCTTGTGATTTGCAGAATCCATTTGAGCAGCCATACACGCAGTCAATGCAGATGAGAGAAGAAGACGCAACACATTTTGAACTGGTTGTGCCAGGATTCTCGCATTTTTGGCTTATTGTTTCTGTGCATGCCTGTGAATCCTTGCAATAACTGCTATATTTAGCAGGGCAGTTAGCATCACTATAGCACTTCACCAAACAAACTTCCTGCTTAATGAGGGATTTATCACAAGAGTTGTACCATCCTTCCTGCTGTGTTCCCGTGTATTCACAAACAGCCTTGCAGTTTGCGCAAGAAACATTTATAATCAGCTGCTCATTCTGGTACCATCCCTCATACTGTGTTCCTACCTGCAGGCAGGATGGGGCATTTGGAGTTGGAGCAGAAACTAAAGGCAGCAACAAGAAGAACAAGCCTAAGAAAATTAATGCACCAATTTTTTTCATAATTAAAAAAAGAAGAGAGAAGTATTTAAATTTATCTTATATGTGCGAGAATATCTCTGAAATTTAGTTCTCCTAATTTATTCAGCCTCTTTTGTTTTACCAGCAGCAAATATATAAAAATTTATCTTTTCAAGATTGATAATTATTTTAAAATAGAATATCCTGGTAAGATTATGAAAAGCTCGATTGAAGAGGCCATAAATGATTTTCAGAAGGGCAAGTTTCTTATTTTAGTTGATGATGAGGCAAGGGAGAATGAAGGTGACTTTGTTACAGCAGCAGAAAAAATAACACCAGAAAAAATAAACTTCTTTGCCAAGTATGGTCGGGGTCTTATATGCGTGCCACTCGAATCAAGCAGATTAAAAGAGCTTAATATAGGGCAGATGGTTTCTGAAAATGAGAACACATCAATGCATCATTCAGCATTTGCTGTATCTGTTGATGCTAAATATAATACAACTACAGGTATTTCTGCTTATGACAGAGCAAAAACAATTCTTGCCCTGGTAGATGAAAAAACTAAGCCAGATGATTTGGTGAAGCCAGGCCATATATTTCCATTGCGTGCTAAAAAGGGCGGTGTGCTAAAAAGGGCGGGGCACACAGAAGCAGCTGTTGATTTGGCAAGGCTTTCTGGCTTGTATCCTGCTGGCGTGATATGCGAGATTATGTCAGACAATGGCAGAATGGCAAGGATGCCGGCACTGAAGAGAACAGGAAAGAGGCATGGAATAAGGATAGTTACAATCTCTGACTTAATTGAATACAGAAACAAGCACGAGAAGTTGGTTTCACGGGTATTAGAAACAGACTTGCCTACTAAATATGGTAAATTTAAGCTAATAGCTTATGGAAATTCAATTGACAATAATCTAAATTTTGCGTTAATCAAGGGAAATTTAGAAGAGTTATGTAAGAAAGATGCATTAGTTAGAGTACATTCAGAATGTTTGACTGGAGAGACGTTTCACTCAAGAAGATGCGATTGCGGAGAGCAGCTTGAAAAAGCGATGAGGTATGTAAGCAAAGAAAATGGAGTAATTGTTTATATGCGGCAAGAAGGCAGGGGGATAGGATTGCTTAATAAATTGAATGCATATAAACTGCAGGATAAGGGATTCGATACTGTGGAGGCGAATAAGCATCTTGGATTTGAAGCAGACTTGCGAAATTATGGAATCGGTGCTCAGATTTTGAAAGACCTGGGGTTAAAGAGAATAAGATTACTGACAAATAACCCCAGAAAAGTTGTCGGATTGGAGGGTTACGACTTGTATATTGTGTCGAGAATCCCAATCGAAGTAAAACCAAATAAATTCAATAGATTTTACTTGGAAACAAAAAAGACAAAACTAGGGCATTTACTTTAATTTAAGATGAAGAAGCCGAATAATCTTGTTAAAAGGCTTGAAACAGGATTTAATTCATTAAGCCAAGCAAGCCATGACTTTAGAGAAGCATACAGGATTATATCCGATTATCTAAACATAGCTTATAAAGCAGCCAAGAGTGAAATCTCATTTGAAGAGATAATATGTGTTAGAACAGGCAATAAGGAGGGTTTGTCTGAGGCAGCCCTAAAGCTCCTTAAATCACACCACGACCTGAGACAATCAATATACGAATCATTTTACTCGCAAAATCTTTTTGCTGTGTGGTTTGGGGCAAACTTAGCATTGTTAATCAAATCACCAAAGGCGCTTTATGCTAGAAAATATTTCTCCTCATTCGATTGTTTGTGGCAGATGGTTGATAAGAATAGATATTAATTTTATTGCTGTAAATTAGCAAGATTCAGGAATTCTGTAAAAATCTTTAATCACCTTAAACTAGCCAAAAACTACCTATCCAGAACCCAAGCCCCGCTCTATAAATTAAACAGAATATAAGGATTAAAGATTAGAGAAACTCTTACCATTACAATTATACTAAAATAGCAATATTTAAATAGTATGTAATGGTAATAATATCATGAGAATAATCAAGAGGAAGAAAGGGAACAACGAATACTTCTACTTGCAGTACTCATTCAGGAAGAAAGGAAAGGTTGTAACAAAGGAAAAATACCTTGGAAAAGAAATTCCTGGGAATCTCGAACAGATCAAAGCAAACCTGCAAAAGGAATCTATAGAATCTCTCTATGCGAGATTAGAAAGTATAAAGAAGAACTTTCAAGAAGAATGGAAAAAATATCCTGAAAGCATTAAAGCCAAAGAAGCGGAGGAGATAGCAATAGCCTTTACCTACAACACAAACGCAATAGAGGGCTCGACAATAACTTTGGAGGAGGCGAGAGAGATTATTCATGACAAGATTGCTCCAAACAAGCCGTTAAGAGATATAAAAGAAACAGAAAAGCATTCAAAAGTTTTTCTTGAAATGCTGAATAAAAAGGAAAAGATTTCTAACGAGCTTATTCTAAGATGGCACAAGGATATTTTCGGCGAAACAAAGCAAGACATTGCAGGCAAATATCGTGATTACCTTGTCAGGGTTGGAAGTTACATAGCGCCAGACTGGCAGGATGTTCCAAGACTTATGCACCAGCTGATTAAATTCATAAACAACTCAAAATTAAATCCTGTCGAGTTAGCCGCAAGGAGTCATTACAAATTTGAGAGGGTTCATCCATTTGGTGACGGCAACGGCAGGATTGGAAGATTAATAATGAATAGCATCCTTTGGCATAATGGATATCCCATGCTTGTTATAGAATACAAGAAAAGGATGTCATACTACAAAGCACTGCAAAAAGATGAAGAGAAATTCTTTCATTATTTTATGAGGAAATATTTGGCAGTGCACAAGAAAAGATATTCTTAAATTTTTAGCCCTTTCCCCCTCATCCCCTTCCCCAAACTACCTCCTCAATTTCCCCCTTTGCCCTGCAACTTAAATAGAATACCTCAATTAGAAATTAAAAAAGTTTGATTGGAGGATTTATCGGAGGGCGTCCTCGCGGCCCTCTCGCTATCCGCCTTCTTCTCCCGTCACTTTCATACCCGATATTATTAAAACATCTTCTGCATAATCTTTTTGTGTGGTAGTAGCAGATTTTTCCTTCTATTTTTTCCCCGCATTTCAGACATTTAGATCTGAGCTTTCTCTTTTTCATCCACTCGAGAAGCCAAGGAGTCTATAAAAACTCATCGCCTGCGATTTAGCAGTTTTTTAGCCAAAACGCCTTTCAGGCCATAATTTATCCTCGCTAAGAACTACTCTTTCCAATAGACTGCCTTTAAGAGATTCAAGAATTCAAGCAAGTTAGGGAAGGAGTTAGAAGAACTTAGGATTTAGAATAAATCTAAGATTATATAAAGAAGTTCGTATAATCTCTTTAATGGAAAAAGAGGAATTTTTGAAGAAATTGGAAGTTGAGCTTAAAATCTCGCAGAATTCAGATTACACGATAAGGAATTATGTGCTCACAAACTCTGCCCTTCTTGATTTTGCTAAGAAGAATCCCGATGAGATTACTGTTGATGATGTGAAGGCATTCATGGCAGAAAAATTAAGCAATAAATCCTCCTCATACTCCATTCTCTTTCTTGCTGCAGTGAAATATGCTTATTCCGCTATACTGAAAAAAGACATTACACTTGAAATAAAAAGGCCCAAGAAGGAAAAGAGGATTCCAACTATTCTTTCAAAGGGGGAGGTGAGGAGGTTTATCGATTCACTCAACAACAAAAAGAGCAGGCTGATGCTGAGCCTAATGTACGCCTGCGGCTTCAGGGTTTCTGAATTGACAAACTTGAAGATAGAGGACCTGGATTTCAATGAAAGGATAGGGCACGTAAGACAGGCAAAGGGAAAGAAGGACAGAATTTTCAACATCCCCTCTTTTCTTTTTGATGATTTGAGGGGGCATGCTGGGGAGCAGAAGAAAGGGGGAAGGGAACTTCTCTTTACAGGGCCAAAGGGCAGGCTGTCTGCAAGGAACATACAAAAGATTGTCAAAAAGGCAACTTTGAAGGCAGGCATTGAAAAGGATATCCACCCTCATACGCTAAGGCACAGTTTTGCCACTCACTTGCTTGAATCCGGTGTTGACATCAGAAAGATTCAAGAATTGCTGGGGCATGCTGATTTAAGCACGACGCAGATTTACACACATATATCTGCAGAGGAATTAAAGAAGATTCCTTCACCATTGGACAGCTTAATGGGGAAGAGTGAAGAAGAGCATAATAGGGAGATTAAGCAAGATTAACCTAACTATTATCAGAATTCCTTTCTCCCTTCTTATCCCCTGAACCCTTTGCACCCCTTCTTATTGTGTCTCTATTGTCCTGTCCTTCAATCCACCCACAATCGCAGCACTTTCCATGCTGGCATTTGAGAGGGGGCGATTGCGAGAATTTAGAAATAAACTCCTCTCTTTCAGCTTGGCTCATAGAATTAAGGTCTTTTAGATGTCTGCTGTTGCATCTTGGGCAGGAATCCGCAGCAGATTTGTCCATAGGCTGAAATGGCTCTTCGTGTATAAAAAGCTTTGCTTGCCGTAACTACTTATTTCTTATACTGCAGCTCTGTTCCATCCTTTGAGCAATAAGTTACACTTGGGGTGTATTCTGCGCCGCATTTTGGGCAGTATTTCTTGTCCATCTTCTCGCCAATCAAT
>CAYSVT010000011.1:4187-9573 GCA_964434685.1 Candidatus Woesearchaeota archaeon | reverse complement strand
GAGATAGCACCAACAGCACCGCCGATTGCAGCGCCCTCGCCGCCATGCCCAGACTGATGCCCAATCACACCACCCAATGCCGCCCCCGCCAACGCGCCAAGTCCAGCACCCTTCTGCGTTGTCGTGCAGCCAGAGGACATAGCAATAGCAAATACAGCCAATGGAACAATCACCATCTTTTCAAGATTTTTCATTACAGAATAAGCTAAAACAGATATAAAAATTTATCTCTTCTTCTTACTCAAACCTGCTCATTCTCTCAAGACTGCTGAAGGGGAATGGCCTCTTGTTTGACATGAAGGAGGTGTATCGTATGAACTTATAGTATTCGGTATTCCACGGCTCACAGAATTCTGCCAACTCCTTGTTTCTTCTGCCAGAAAAAACAGTTATTATCCAGTTGATAAATGCAATAAGGCTGATTATATAGCCCCACACACCAAGTACAATGCCAGAGATTATTGCAACAATAATCCTGAACCATGCCTCCTTCCTTTCACTTCCTTTTGTTGCCATACTACATATAATAAAAGAGAGTATTAAAATTTATTTATTATACCAAAAAGAAAAAGAAGAAGGCGTGAGATAGGAATAAGAGGTAACCCCTCACGACCTTCTTTTTTTCGCCAGTGTTTAACATAACACTTCTCAAATAGTATCAGTATTTGCTTGATTTGCCCAATGAAAGGCATTTAAAAAGGCTTGTGAAGACTTGATACAGAACGAACCTATAGAATAAAGTTCCATAGGTTTTTTTAAATTCTCTTTCTCTGAAAGAGAGATGGTTGCACCCCTTAATCCAGAATTGGTAGAGCTTATTTTCAGCCCAAGATGGTTCTTTGGCGTTGATAATCTTCTGGACCTTTTCTCACTTGTGGTAACACTCCTTATCTCCATTTACAGCTTCAGATTCTACAAATTCAGTGGCAAGAGGAATTACAAATATTTTGGCATATCATTCCTCCTAATAACTATGGCATTCCTTGCAAAGATTGTAACTAACGCCATCCTTTATTCGCCAACAATCACATACTGGGTGCATAATCTCAGTATCATAACACAGAGGATTATGAGCCAATCAAATATCCTGTTTATTCTGGGCCATCTGGCATTTAGATTCCTGTTCCTCTTGGGATTATTTTCAGTGTACTGGGTGTTAAGCAAGTCAAGGGAGAGGAATAAGTTCCCATTGATAATCTATTTACTGGCGGCAGCGACATTGGGAAGCGCATATTCATATGTGCTCTTTGCCCTTACAAGCATTGTTATCCTGCTGTATATAGTGCATTACTATCAGCTGGCATACAGGAAGAAGAAGACAGGTCCTGCGCTGCTTACACTCTTAGGCTTTGTCCTGATACTGCTCAGCCAGCTTATTTTTATATTTATCTTTCTTGATTTGAAGATGTACGTGCTGTCAGAGATTGTCCAGCTGGCAGGATATTTATTGCTGTTTTACAATGTATACAGGCTGATGAGATAGGGCTGGGCTTTGAACATAAATAATATAAATACCCCTTCTCTTTTTATACTGGTGGAAAAATGCAGAAGAAGAGGACAAAGCTTGAGATAGTTAATGACCTCTTGCAGACTATAATAGACAAGAGGGGCAGAATCAAGCAAACTCATTTGATGTACAAGGTTAATCTCTCTCACAAGCTTATGAAATCATACCTTGAAGAACTTATTGCAAAGGAGATGGTTGAGGAAAAGAGGGAAGGCAAGAATATTTATCTGTTCATAAAGCCGCAGGGGAAGGAATTTATCGGAAGATTCAAGAAGATGAGGGAATTCCAGGATGCATTCGGGCTTTAAAATTTGTCAAGATTCAGCTGTTTCTTTTTTTCTTGCAGATGCTCATTTATATTGTTGAGAATTCCATGCATTTTTCTTTCCTTGGCGACTGCAGCCCAGTGATACGCCTCATCATGCGTCTTTCTTGTTATAAGCATTATCAGCTTGCCTGGCATAAGCCTTGCAGTCCTTCCAGTCCTCTGAATCTTCCTTATTGCTGAAGGGACAGGCTCATAGAATATAACGCAGTTAACCTCTGGTAAATCCAGTCCCTCTTCCCCAATAGATGTGGCAACAAGTATGTTCACAATGCCCCTCCTGAAATCCTCGATTATTGCCTGCTGCTCCCTTTGCGTCAATCCACCCTCCTCTCTTCTCGCCTGCCCCACGAAAACCCTTGCATTAACACCATCTATGCTGTTTAGCATCTTGCAGATATTTGTCACAGTCTCCCGAAAGTGGGAGAATACTATAATCCTTGATTTTGGTTTTTCTTTAAATTCCCTTTCAACAATCTCTTTGAGCTTGGCAATCTTTGGGTGATCTATCTTGTTATTGACTAACTCTGAGACAGAGGTGTATGCAATGTTGAAGTCCTGCTGCTTCACGAGTTGCTGCACTGCCTTGCTCTTCCCCTTTGCAGCCTGGTCAAACAGCTCCTTCATGTAATTATATAATTGGTTTGTGCCCTGGGTTTCTATCATCTCAATCGCATGCTGCATCTTTATTGCCTGCGCGCAGACTGAAGCGCCCCTTAGAATATTGAAATGCCTCTCCCCCGAAGCAATGGCACTCATTATCCTGTGCTGCAGTTCCAGAATATTCTTCTTTGTCGGAGGTGCGAACAAGAGCCTCCTGTTCTTCAACTCCTCAATCCTCTTTTTATATATATCTTTCAGGATGTCCCTTATCCTTTCAAATTCCTCAGGCAAATCAATCCTTACTACCTCAGTTTTTAGTTCCTGCAGATATGGCTTGACATCGCTGCTCTCCCTCGTTCTTACTTCAACTGCCTCAATCCTAAGGTTCTTGCATATCTCCTCGATTATCGAGGCATCAGCGCCGGGGCTTGCAGTCAGCCCCAATATTCTTGGATTTATTGCCTCTTTGAGATACGTTTGTGCGATGAACACATAATCATAATTCTTCAGGCATCTGTGTGATTCATCCTCTATCATGAGTGAAACCTCCTTCAAGTTAATCCTATTGTTTCTCAGGTCATTTGCAATGCATTGCGGTGTCGAGAATATTATATCTGCCCTCTGCCATAATTCCTCTCTCTTCCTGCTTTGGACTTTGCCTGTGAATAACTGCATATCTGCGTATAATTCTGGCAGATTTTTCCTGAAGTATTCCAGATGCTGCGCTGCCAGGGGCCTTGTTGGCGCAAGGAACAGAATCTTGCTCTGCGGAAATCTTTCAAATCTTTCCCTTGCAAGCATCAATGCAATAAGTGTCTTGCCCATGCCAGTTGGCAGCACAACAAGGCAGTTCTTTTTCCTGCATGTCTCAAATATCCTTTCTTGATACTCTCTCGGTGATAACCCATGATTCATAAATTCACAAAGCATAAAAACTTTATAAAGGGTGTGGTATCGCTGTTAGGATGATAAAGATATTGGGTGTGTTGGATGTAATTGCATCGATTCTTTTGTTTATAGCACCATTTAATCTAAGCATTCCCGAGAGGGTGATATGGGCATTTGCATTGTACCTGATAATCAAAGGAGTCATCTTTGTGTTGAGCATAATAAGTGTAGTGGACATCATTGGGGGTGTAATGCTCCTGATTTCTCTGACAAGCATCACAATCCCTAAAACAATATTCTTTATTGTGGCATTTATAATAGCCCAGAAGGGAATTTTCAGCCTGCTTGCAGAGGGCTAAAAAATTTAAATAAACATCAATTCTTAAAAATTGACAAATTAGAATATAAAGGACATAGGGAGGGTTATCTATTGTAACTAAAATTTCAGCGGCTTTGCTATCAGCCCAAATAGAATTAGTGCTACTATTATTGCAAGAATGACTGCAGAAATTAGTATCATGCTTATTGATAGGGTTATATGCAGCAGTATGATGATTGCAAGACTGAACACTAAAAAGAACAGATAAAAGAACATTTCCCCAAAAAGGATTCTTCCGCCGTCATATGCCGGGAATGGCAGTATGTTAAAGAAGACAAACCACAAGTTCATGAACATAAATTCCTGGAATCCCAGGTATGCAGATATTAACGCCAATGCAAGATTAACGCAGATGCCCGAGACAGCAATCAATGCAATATCCCATTCTGTAAGCTCAGCGAATTTCCTGCCTATCCTGCTTCTTGTTGCACTCACTTCAAATGTTGAAACAACAAGCCACCACACCCTGCCTAAGCTCAGCCATGCCACAATTATTGGCCACAAAAGCCATGCAGGCAACGACCACCCATGAAAGTATGCAGATTCAAAGAACCAATACCTCTTAATAGTCCAAGGCACTATCTGGATATCACAGCCCATCTTGTATGCCACAAGCTTCTTTGCGAGAGCATTGGCAAGGAGCATGAGAAATCCGAATCCGCTGAAAAGTATCCAGGAATTCCAGGTGATATTTGCAAATGAAACAACATATCCGATGACTGCACTGGCAAGGAGAATATGCGCAACCTCCCTTAATTTGAACATAAGCAGCTAAGACAGCATTTTTTTATAAATGTTGCTATTCAAGTTGAATGATTATATCTTCGCCGCTTCTAACATCAAACGTAATATTCCACAAAACTGCCAAATCAGTTGAATTTAATGTTATCCCATCAGTCTCCCCGTCGTTAGCAGTAACTTGGCACATAATCAGATTAATAGAAAAGATTAAGCTAAAAACCATAACTAATGATAATATTGATTTTCTCATTTTGCCTCTTTTATTGTTAATGTAAAAGTTTTGTTATTTTTAAGTTTTTACTTTTTTATTTCTCTTCAACATTTCAAGAACTGCTTTATCCACAAAAGATTTAACAGTAGGATAATCAAATCTATTATAACCTTCTTTAATCAGTTTCTTTATTTTATTATATAACTCATCATCTATTTTTATTACAGCCATTTTATTTTTTCTTTAACCTTCTTGATAATTGTTTAATTTTTCCAAGTGTTAGAAGAATAGCAAGAATAGAAAGTAAAAATAAACCCAGACCAAGAATACTCTTCCATATCTCTTTTTGCCAAAACTTCTCCTTTTCTTCTTCAACAGGCTTTTCTTTCTTTTCTGTAATATTCTCAACAGGCTTTTCTTTTTCAACTGGCTTAGCAAAAATAGCTTCATGAATAGCCATAATTGTTAAATTTGCCTTAAAGAATTTAATATAATTTAATTTAACAAACAAATCATAAAATTCAGAATTTGTAAGATTAAACTTTCTGCTTTCATTTATAGCAAGTGTAAAGTTAAAGGCACTTGAGTTAAGCTCAATGGTTGTGTTTTCTGCTGTAATTTTTTTAATTTCCAGCTTATGCTCTTCTCCTGTTAGATTGAACTTAATCCTGTCTCCTTTCCCTAATTCCTTATTAACCTCTTGTGATTCTTTCAATTCTCCTACAGAGTAGG
>CAYSVT010000011.1:358-4177 GCA_964434685.1 Candidatus Woesearchaeota archaeon | reverse complement strand
GAGCCTGATAATTTACTGTTAATTGCCTTCTTTCAGAAGCATTCTGTCTTAGCAACATATCAGTGCAATTCACACTCCAGTTATAATTGCCATTATCCAATGTAATAGTGGCAGAAGTGGTTGTATTTACTGTTACAGATGTGAAGTTATATTTACGAGATGAGCTGACAATTAAAGAGCAATTAGCCACTGCAAGATCAGTAACATTAAAGCTGAATGTTACTGAATTACTAGAGGTCCAAGAAGAGGCATTAGAAGGGCTTTCAAGATAAACAAGAGGATAGGTTAAATCTCTTATTACAGTTCTGTTGGCAGAAAATCTGCAGTTGTTTGTTGTGTCGCAGCTATGGATTGCCCATGTGTAAGAGCCTTCCCCATAAGCAGACAAATTAGCTTGAAAGATATAATCAGTTCCATTCAAACCACTTGAATTTGTTTGATTTCTGTGCCAATTTCCCCAAGTTCCATAAACAGAAACATTGCTTACAGCAACATTATCAGAAACAGTCGCATTAAAAGTTATATTAGTAAAAGATGTATAATTATTATCATCTAGATAGTTTATAGTTATGCTTGGATAAGTTATGTCTGCTGCTGTTGAATATGTCTGCTCAGCACTCCAGTTTGATTTTGCTAAGGCTGTATCTATTGTTTGAACGCTCCAATAATAATTTGTGCTTGCTTGAAGCCAAGAGCCATGAAGAGTTATGCTTTTCCTTTGCATCATGTTTCCAAAGTAGCCAGCAGTTGGATTTGATGAGCCACCATAAACTCCTGATACAATTTGATTTCCTCCTGATGATGTGCCAACTCGCAGATTATAATACAAGCCATTAATAGGAGTTTCATTATCAGAGCCATTTCCCCACCTTAATATCAATTGATTGTTTGCATAAGAAGCTAAAAAATCTGTTGAGTTTGGATGTTTTGGGAGGGTGTTGTTTCTGGTTAGAGAAAGGTTACTGATGTATACAAATCTTTGTAAATCATTCGAACCATAACCAGCCTCTATTAAATCTAAATCTGTATCATTATCCATATCTGTCCATAAAACAGTGCTGTAATATAAATTGAGTATATGTGATTCTGGATCAAAATTCCAAGTAATAAAATCACTGCTTGTAATGTTAAAAACGTAAACAATAGTCGATTCTTCTCTTCCAGTTGTGATTAAATCAAGATAGCCATCATTGTTATAATCTCCAAAAGCCTGAGAACCGGCAAATACACCATCAAAATGATCTCCTTCCTGTTGGATTTGTGTGAATGTAGTACCGTTATTCCTATATGCTCTATGTATATCACAACAACCTGTCAAACTTAGATCTAAATCCCCATCGTTATCAAAATCAACAAGAGATATGGAGCTATCATCTACATTAGTTAAACTCTGCGTCCAAATTGTGTTTTCTATAAAACTAGTGCCATTGTTAAGATAAACCATACTAAATTTAGTAGGACCTGTCTTCCTGCCACTCAAAGCCAAGTCTAAATCGCCATCGTTATCTATGTCGCCAAGAGCAACTGCACTTTGCCTCACCCCAGTTAAATTCTGTTGCCAAGTTTGGTTTTCTGTAAAGGATGTGCCGTTATTGAGATAGATTTTTGTAATCCATGCGGCACCAGTATCTCCACTCAAAGCCAAGTCTAATTTTCCATCATTATCTATGTCGCCAAGAGCAATAGAACTTCTCCATACACCTGTTAAATTCTGCTGCCAAGTGGAGTTCTCTACAAAACTAGTGCCATTGTTGAGATAGATTCGGGCTTCTTCTGCACCACTATTACACAAACCCGTATAACTTCCTCCGGAACTACAACCACTCAAAGCCAAGTCTAATCTTCCATCATTGTCTATATCGCCTAAAGCAATAGAACCGTAATGCATATTTGTCAAATTCTGACTTAGACTTAAATTATAAGAGAAACCGGTGCCATTGTTTGTATATACCTTAGCACTATAACAACTTATTCCACAGTTTCCTATCGTAACTAAATCTAGATCTCCATCCAAATCTATATCGCCGCTTGCAATTGAGCTATAGTATATTTTAGTTATATTCTGTTCCCAAGCATCGCTTTCATTTAAGTATTTTTGTGTTGCTAATACGGGATTAGATAATAATATTAATATTACAATTAAATAAAATAATAATATATCTTTCCCCATTTTTAAAAATTGGAGAATTATTACCTGACTTTTTTAACCTTGTAAAATGTTATACAGATTACAATTATAGCAATCAAGATCGTTATCGATATTATTGTAGTCATAGCTAGTATCTGATTCCCGGTTAAGAAAGACTTTATCTCTTGAATCACTGCTCCTGTTAAAAATCCTGTTTTAGGTGGCAAGGTTTCTCCTGTTTTTGCTAAGTTTATATTTGGTTCTGCATTCCCTTCCTCAACGTTTACCTGCCCTATATCTTCTTGCCCGTAATTTATCCATCTCTGAATACTTTCAAGAATTGGGTCTATTTCAATAGCTCTTGTTATGTTATAGTTTCCTGTTGGCAGGTTAGGTCTTAAATCCACTGTAAATGTTACTGTTCCGTTGTTTGGACCTAAAGTTTCTGCTATCAACGGAAAGCAATAAGGCGATTCTGCTCTGTTGCTGTCTGTTCCTTTGTCTTGGTTGTAGCATCTTGTTTTGTTTATATCCGTGAACCAAAAAAACAATCTTAAAGGTAATAATTCTCCGTTAGCATAACCTTGCTTAAAGGGAATTTGTATTGTGTAATTAAGGGTTATATTTGATGTGTTACTCAAACTGCTGCTGATAAATTTCTCCTGAGTCACAACATCTCTATTTGTTTTGGTAACCTGTTGCCATATTTGAGTTGTGGTTTGATTTATAGCCCTCAATAGGTTTATACATTCCCCACTTTTAAGACAATTGTAGATTTCTTCAAGCCAATTGTGTTCTTCAATAGTTAGACTTAATTCTTTTGACATTTTAACATTTACTGTCTTGTCTGTATCTGCAATAAAAATTATAGTTTTATTATACATAACAGGATTAACAAAAGTACATTCATAACTTCCAGGCAAAAATCCAGCAGAATAAGGAGAATTAACTCCTAAAGCAGTAAAGGAATTATTACAGTAAATATTAAAATTAGGAAGAGATGCATTAGTCTCCCCACTTCTTACATCAAAAGTAATCTGCCATAAAACAGTTAGGCTTGAGGAGTTTAGTATTGCTCCATCCTCTTCAGCATCATTCGGCGTAACCTGGCAGAAATATGTCTCACCTGGCTCTGTCTCTTGACTTACTATAGTTGAGCTTGAAGTCAAGCCATCCTTTGTTTCCTCGTATTTCTGCTTTATTTGTTCTTTGCTCAAAGCATAAGAATACACACGAACTTCATCTATACTGCCGTTGAAAAACTCATTATAACCAGTATAAGCAATTACAAAACTTGTCAAAGCAGGAATAGTCTCTGCTCCTGCTTGTATAGTAATATTATACTGCTTCTTGTTTACATATAATTTTGCAGTAGAGGTATCTCCAGAATAAGTTAGAACTATATGATTCCATGTATTTAACTGAATGTCTGAAGCAACTCCAAAGAAATCATTTGTACCAGTTATGTAGAGATGATTGTTAACTGGATGCTGATACAAAACAGAATATAAGCCT
Source organism: Candidatus Woesearchaeota archaeon (assembly GCA_964434685.1). Classification (GTDB taxonomy): domain Archaea; phylum Nanobdellota; class Nanobdellia; order Pacearchaeales; family DTIR01; genus CAYSVT01. Next base: position 534 of record CAYSVT010000011.1, on the reverse strand, counting down.
CTGTATGAACTTTCACTGGCAAATTGCTTAAAGTAAAACCATCCTTCAATTGTAGCTATTCCATTTGCTCCTATCCCAAGATTTCCTACTTGAACCTTATCATCTTTTCCGTCAAAGCTAAGGGCCTTGCCAACCTTGCCAGTTATGAATTGGGGTCCAGCTGTTATATTTGGTTT
>CAYSVT010000011.1:0-348 GCA_964434685.1 Candidatus Woesearchaeota archaeon | reverse complement strand
CCCTTTATTATTCCCTTTTTCAATATTCAAAAAATGAATTGGAAATTATTGGTGTTGGTATTACTACAGGTTTAGCAGGTATTGTATTGGGTCCAGCTGTTATATTTGGTTTTAGAGTTCCATCATTGCCTTTTCCACTGTAATCTTTTGCTGATTTTTCAAAAGGCATATTCAGAACTGCTAAAGATTGAGAATTTTTGAACCAGTTATAGATATTTGTTACTGCATCAGAATCAGCATCACTTGTAGATTGATTATAGCAGGTTAAATTATCAGAGGTTGTGTTTAAATTGGATGTGGCTTGCAATCTTGGTTGAGTGTGGGTTGGAGGGGTGTTAAGGATAGTAA
>CAYSVT010000010.1:10680-15830 GCA_964434685.1 Candidatus Woesearchaeota archaeon | reverse complement strand
AAACATCTCATTCTCAGCAAATTCTCTCTGAATAGTTTAAAAAACATCTCATTCTCAGCAAATTCTCTCTGAATAGTTTAAAAAACATCTCATTCTTAACAAATTCTCTCTGAATAGTTTAAAAAACATCTCATTCTCAGCAAATTCTTTCGGCATAATCTAATAGGGATTTGTTTAGGTATATCCGTGCTCTAATCCTCAAAGCGATTGAAATGGCATCGCTTGGCCTTGCATCAAGAGCAAGTATCTTATTATCCTGTTCCAAAAAGATGGTTGAATAATATATGCCGTCTTTGAAGGAGTGTATCTTCACAAAGGTTAGATAAATTCCAAAATACTTAAGGTTATAAGCAAAAAGGTCGTGGGCATTCGGTCTTGCAGAGGTAACATTCTGTAATGCCCTCTCTATGGATTCTGTCTGTTCTTGATTTGTTACCATAGTAATCCTGTAGCAGCTTGTCGTAAGCAAGAGATTATTGTCCCTAACTTGGATGCCTTCTACAGCTAAAAAATCCTTTAATGACAGTGCTGGGGGCTCTTTTATCTTGATAAAACTGACTGCTATCCTGAATCCAACTGCTGCTAACAGTATCAGAAGAAGAAATGCAACGATTAGCAAATAGTAGGAATTACTCTTGCTTATCCTCTCTTTTCTCTTCATTTTTTATAATTTCAATTTCTTCTGTTTATTTCCTTCATTTTTTATAATTTCAATTTCTTCTGTTTATTTCCTTCATTTTTTCCAAGGCATCATATCTTGAAATTTCATTTTTATTAGTTTCTATTTTTTATAATTTCAATTTCTTCTGCTTGTCTTTTTCTTCTATTTTTATCTGTCCTGTTTATATTACTCCTTTCTGCTATCTTTATTTTGGAACAAGCGCAAAGAATGAATAATCCTTGAGTTTGCTCATATTCTTGATATCATTAAGTTTTAATTCAGCTATCCTCTGCGGATACCTGTAGAACTCCTCTGCATTGCCTGCTATCTCCTCCTGCAGCAAGCCGAAGGATACTGAATTGCTATCCTCTTGCATCAAATCATATTGCCCAATCATCTGCTCTTTTGCATCATCAAATTCCCTCTGTGTGATGCTTGCCATCCCATTTATCTCCTTTAGGATTATCTCCTTAATCTTGGGAACATTCTTCTTCTCAGTTCCTACATAAATTAGATAATGACCATACCCCACACCCTGTTCTATCCTGCTTTTAACAGCATAAGCAAGAGCCCTTTTCTCCCTTATCTCCTGGAATAATCTTGAAGACATGCCATCTGCAAGTATTGCATCGAATAGCTCTATGCTATACCTTCTGCTATCTTTAAGTGTAGGTATATGAAACCCAAAAACTAGATGTGACTGCTGAAGGTTATCCCTCTTTTTAATAATCGTTGCATTGGTCTGCTGGGCAGTGTAATCTGCATTTTGCATCTTGTTAGGTATTGCCTCTGCCATTTTAATAATCTCCTCAAAATCCGATTTCCCCACAACAACTAATATTTTATTGCAGTATTTGTTGAAAAATTGTAAAATATCTTCGTATTTTATGTTCTTGATAGTTGTTTCTGTACCTACCTGCTCCATCCCAAAGGGTTTTTTGTATAAAACATTTTTAATTCCTGACAAGACAAAAAGTTGAGGGTTATCATGATACATATGTGCCTCTTCCATAACTACTTGCCTTTCTATCTCTAGCTCCTTCTTGTCAAAAAGGGGATTTGTAATTAAGTCTGAAATCACGTCTATCCCTTTACCAAAATGATTGGAAGGAAGCTTTGCCAAGTATGCTGTAAATTCCTCTGATGTAAAACCATTCAGAATGCCTCCCCTCTTTTCGATTGTGCTGCTCATCTCCTCCTTGCTTCTCTTCTTGGTTCCCTTGAACAGCGAATGCTCTAAATAATGGCTTACTCCCTTTAATCTTGCTGGCTCGTGTGCTGAACCAATCTGAGAGGCGATTACTGCATTGATTACTGGAATGTCCCTCTTCTCAAACAGCACAACAAGTCCGTTGCCTAAGACTCTCTTGTAAAAGTTGTAACTCATTCTAGCCACCAAACCTTCTTTCCCTATAAGAATACTCCTCTATTGCCTTAAAAAAGTCTTCTTTTGTCAAATCTGGAAAGAATTTGGGCAGGAAAATAAGCTCGGCGTAATTTGATTGCCATGGCAAGAATCCGCTTAGCCTATTTTCAGCTGTGCGGATAACTAAATCTACATCTGGCATCGGAGAGTAGATATTCTGAGAAATGGTATTTTCATCTATCTCACTTATGTCTATCTTCCCCTCCTTAATCTTTTGTGCAATCTTCTTTGTTGCATCGACTATCTCCCCCCTTCCGCTATATGCTATTGCAAGATTCAATTGATAATTATTATAATGCGCAGTTGCGTCCTCTGCCCTTTTGATTGCCTGCTGCAACTTTTTTGGAAGCAGTTCTGTTCTGCCTATTACTTTTATCCTTACTCTTTCTTTATGCACCTTCTCATCCTTTGCCATCTTCTCTAATTCCCTTCTTATTATTTCCATTAAAAAGTCCACTTCTTCTTTAGAACGTGAAAAATTTTCCATCGAAAATGTGTAAAGAGTGACCATCTTTATCCCTAGTTCTTGACACCAGTCCAGAATCTCCCTGAATTTTCCTAATCCTTTCTTATGCCCTTCCCAAGGTTTTATCAGTCGCTGTTTCGCCCATCTCCTATTTCCATCAGGGATTATCCCAAGATGTTTTGGAATTTTTAAGTCGCTCATTTTTTACCCATAACAACTTTATTTTTAAACCTTATCAAACTTTACCCATACTTATTTTATTTTTAAACCTTATCAAACTCATTCATAAGAAAAATTTAAAAATAAGATAAAAGAGAAAGATAGATGGGCAAGATGAGCAGTGGTTGTTATGATTTGCGTGACCAGCTAAATAATCCTGATATCGAGGCCGCTTTTTCTAAGCTTGTCAGTGGCGGGAAGGCTGGTTACAAAACAGTTATTGAAAGGAAGAAGGATCCTTTGAAATGCAAAAATTGTGGAAATATCCTTGAAGGTGAAGAAAAGTTTTGTCCTGAATGCGGTGCGAAAGTGGAGAAACAGCAGCCTAATCAGATTTAATGAGTCCTTTTATCTGAAGAATAGCAACCTAATCAGCCTTGATAAGCCTCTTTATCTGGGGCAACGCCTTTATCGCCGCATTTCTTCCTGCTTCTATCGCCTCCTTTGCTTTATGAAACTGAAGGCTGTATATGGATGAGACATCTGGCTTTATTATCACCTCTTCCTTCTTTCTTTTTTTGTGAACCATCTTCGCAAGCTTCTCTTCCATGAGGTTTATAGAATCCTCTATTATTTCTATTATCTCTGCCTCTTTTTCCCTTTGAAAGTTGTGTGCTGTAGGGACAACATCAACAACTATGAGCTTGTTTGCTACCTTCCTCCCTATGTCTATTGGAACCGGATCGACAATGCTGCCATCAACAAGAACGAGGTCTTTGTCATGAACTGGGACAAATAATCCGGGGATGGATATTGAGGCACGAATTGCTGTCAGCAAATCCCCTGTATCCTTCACAACCCCCTCGCCTGTCCTTAAATCTGCAGAAACAATCAGCAGGGGAATGGGCAAATCCTCTATCCTTTTATTCCTTATCATCTTTTTTAAAATAGTGCTTACTGCAAATCCGTCTGTAAGCCCCTCTTTTTTAGGCTTCGAGATGAACAGCCTTGCAACATCTGCCGGAGTAAACTTAAGAAGGGTATTTTTAAGCTCGTTTAGAGCGCCTGAAAGATAAACTCCGCCAATAAGCGCCCCAACGCTTGTTCCGACTATTGCCTCAATTGGTATCTTGTGCTCTTCCAAAACCTCTATGACTCCTATGTGGGCCATGCCCCTTGCGCTCCCCCCGCTCAAAACTAGCGCAAGATTCTTCTTAGGCCTGTAAGATTCCATGTATATAAAAAACAATAACTCTTTTAAATTTTATTATATTCATGCAAGGATGGTAGTGAACGCCTCTCCCCAATATCAGAAGGCAGAGAAGGAGTATTTGCTTGCAAGAACAATAGAGGAAAAGATTGAGAAATTGAAGGCAATGATTCGGCTCTGCCCGAAACACAAGGGCAGCGAGGCAATGCTGGCTGAGCTAAGAAAAAGACTTGCAAAACTAAAGAAGGAATTAGTGAGGGAGAGGGAGATTAAAAAAAGGAGGGGGCACAGCATCAATATCAAGAAAGAGCAGGATGCGCAGGTCGTAATGCTCGGTTTTACAAATGCTGGAAAATCTACATTGATTTCAAGGTTAACAAATGCCTCTCCTGAGATATCAGAATATCCATACACTACCTCAAAACCAGAGGTCGGCACTTTGGAGATGGGATGCAAGATACAAATAATAGAAGTGCCTTCACTAAAGCCCCACGGCAACAACAAAGAGCGGTTGTCCCTTGCCTCTACCGCAGATTTAATCCTGATCGTTGTTACAGGTATAAACGAATTGAAGGAATTAAGTGATGAACTGAAGAAATATGACAAAAAGATTCTTGTTATAAATAAAAGGGATTTGCTGACTGAAAATGAGCTGAGAATACTCTTAAATTTTAAGAATTCTATCGCCGTGTCTGCGAAGAATGATGAAGGGATTGAGGAATTAAAGCAGATGATTTTTGACAACCTCAATATAATCAGAATATACACAAAAGAGCCGGGCAAGAAACCAACTGCCAATCCCCTTGTATTAAGAAAGGGTTCTGATATAAAGAAGGTTGCTAAGAGAATAAGGGGGGATTATGTTAAAAGGTTCCTTTTTGCAAGGATGTGGGGGAAGAGTGCAAAATTCCCTGGGCAGAAGGTGGGGATTTCACATTTGTTGGAAGATAATGATATAATAGAGTTGCACCTGGATTAATTCAATGTCTTTATTATATCCTCAATGCCAAGCATCTCAAAAAAGAAATATTTAAATTGAATTAGGTAAACGGCTAATTGTTTTAAAAAAAGAGTAATGTCTCTCTAGAATTAGATATTGGATTATTTAGTAATAATTAATTCTTCTAGCTCCTCTAACATCTTGCTCACTTTTGGTTTTTCAAAATGTTTCCTTGCAGGCTCTAAAAGTTTAATTAATCGAATTGCTAGGGCATTTTTTAAATCCATT
>CAYSVT010000010.1:0-10670 GCA_964434685.1 Candidatus Woesearchaeota archaeon | reverse complement strand
TCCATTGGATGAAGTTTTCTGTCACTAAAATCCTTCTCTAGGTGATTATAAGAGGTATAGACTTTATTCCCGCCAAATTTTGATGACCTCTCAACCAATAATTCTGACTTTTCATCCTTAAAAATCAGGCTTTTGCACCAATCTAAAATAGGATTAAATTCTATTTCTCCTTCCAGACAAAAAGCATTTGTTATTTTTCTTTCTATCTCCTCTGGGGAGTCATGAATAAAAATACAGCTATCCGGTTTGCTCTTACTCATCTTCAAAGAAGACCATAAATCTTGTAACTTGTCTTTTGGGAATGGCCAAATAGGTGGTTTGCCCAAACCAAGTATTAGATGATGATGAATTGCAACAGGTTTTATTTGTTCACCCTTCTGATTTAGGAGAGGGCAAAAAGAAAGTTTCATAGCAACATCTCGAGCAATAACTTGGGCTTTTCTTTGGTCTAAACCTGCATGCGGAAGATTAACCCTCTGAATAAAAATATCGGCAACTTGCATGGGGGGGTAAATTAATTTGGCAAAGTCAATAGACTCCCCTTCTTTTCTCCCCATAACAGTAATGCTTCTTAACATTCTGGCTAAAGAGGTAAGCTTACTGATTTCTATCAGAGTTATCCAATACAAATCATTATTGTGGTATAAATCACTTCCAAGAATGAACTTTAATTTATCTGAATCACCTCCAAAACACTCTAAACTTGCTTTCATACCTTCTTTGAAATAGTTTACAGCAATCTTCTTTATACGCTCTAGATTCCCACTTAGCTTATCATTAATCCAGGTATGCCAGTCTGCCAAAAAAATACTGCAATTAACACCCGCATCCATAAAATCCTTAACTTTGGACATACACATTAATCCTGTTCCCAAATGGATTTTCCCAGAAATTTCAAAACCAATGTAGTGCTTGAGATTAACCCCATTTTCTAAAAGTGCATAGAGGTCCTTTTCAGTCATAATCTCCTCTGTATTCTTTTTGATTAAATCAAATCTCTCCTTAATATCCATTCTAAAGCCAAAAAAGACGCTTACTTAAATCTTTCGAAATCAAAAATCCTCATAGGATTTTAGGAGGGTTATAAATATAAAAGCATTTCTAATATAGAAAGGTATAAAAAATAAAAAAACTTCTCAAAGAGATGATTCCTTTGCAAAAGCTGGTGATAGACATTATTCTTACTATTGTTCTCGGGGGGATAATTGGTTATGAAAGACAGGTCAAAAGAGGAGTTTACTCTGCGGGCATTAGAACTCACATACTTTTATGCTTTAGTTCGATGATAATCACGCTCATAAGCATATACTCCTTTCCTAATGACCCTGCAAGGATTGTAGCTGCAATGGTTACTGCAGTAGGATTCATAGCTGCGGGGATTGTTATAAGCTCTGGAAAGGAGATCATCAGGCTTACTACGGGTGTTGGATTATTTGCTGTCTCTGCACTCGGGATATTAATTGCATTAGGCTATTATGCTGAAGCAATTATCGTAACAATAGCCCTTTGGCTTATTCTTGAGTTGTGGAGGCTGGAAGTAAAGCTTGGCTATAAAAAGAAATAAATTATTTGTGGCAGAAAAATGCTTTTAGAGAAAGTGGCATTGATTACCTCCTTGTTAGGTGTTGCAGCCCTGCTCTTTCTGTCCCAACAACTTGAGCCCAAGCTGGTTAAAATTTCTGATATAAATGAGAATTTGCTGGGAAATAATGTGAGGGTGCAGGGTAACATCGGCGAAGTAAAAGAAAATGAAGGGATGCTGATATTTTCTCTTAAAGAGGATAATTCCTCTATCACAATCATTGCCTATAAAAATAAACAAGAAGTATCCATCGAGAAAGAAAGACTGGTTGAGGTCACCGGCAGGGTAAAAGAATTCCGCAACAAGGTAGAGATTGAGGCAGAGAGCATCAGGATTTTGTAAAATGCTATTTTTGCAGATTCTTTTTATGATTTTGTAAAATGCTATTTTTGCAGATTCTTTTTATGTCTCTTCTTGGAATTGTTGCGGGCACTTTCACTGGACTGATGCCCGGGATTCATATTAATCTTATTGCAGTGCTGCTTCTTTCCTCCTCTAATGCTCTCTTGCAATACCTGCCTGTTATTTCCCTGGTGTCTTTTATGATTGCGATGGCTATAACACATACATTCCTTGATTTTGTCCCCTCTATTTTCCTTGGAGCCCCAAATTTAGACACAACATTGTCAGTTCTCCCGGGGCATAGGCTGTTGCTGAAGGGAAGGGGTTATGCTGCAGTAAGATTAACAACAATTGGATGTTATGCCGGGATAATGCTTTTAATTTTTATCACACCACTGCTGATAATCTCATTCAGTTACTTTTATGAATATATAAAAAGATGGATGCCAATAATCCTTCTCGCATCTGTGTTCTTTCTTATACTGGAAGAAAGAAGGAGCAGGTTTTGGGCATTGTTTCTCTTCCTCCTGTCCGGGGTGTTGGGAATTGCTGTGTTTAATTTGCCGGTGAAAGAGCCGTTACTGCCATTATTAACTGGATTATTCGGGACAAGCATGCTTGTAGAGAGCATAGGGGGGAAGAGCGTTTTGCCTGCACAAAAGATTACCAACACTACAATAAAAAGAAGAAAGATTCTCGGGATTTTGCCTGTTGGAATTCTTTCATCGGTTCTTTGCAGTTTCTTGCCTGGGCTTGGCTCAAGTCAGGCAGCAGTCATAGGAAATGCTATAAAAAGGGTGAGCGATAAGGGGTTTTTGGTGCTGCTTGGGCTGATTAATATCCTTGTAACCTTCATGAATTTCATTGCGATATATATTATAGGAAAGCCGAGAAGCGGTGTTGCTGTTGTGGCTGCTGAGTTGATTGGAGAAATGAATCTTAAACAATTAATCCTGTTCCTAATTGTGGCGATTATTGCTGGCAGCATTTCTGTATACTTGACATTATTTGCTGCTAAAATCTTTGCAAGAAATCTGAAGAGGTTCAATTATAATAAAATTTCTATCTTCATCCTTATATTGCTCTGCTTTATCTCTTTCCTGTTCTCTGGATTGATAGGGTTATTTATTTTGATTACTGCAACAGGTATTGGGATAGTTGCTATCAAAAGGGGCGTGATGAAAATGCATCTAATGGGCTGCCTTATCCTGCCGATAATATTTTACTTTCTGTAGAAGTTAGAACCATTTATTTTACTTTCTGTAGAAGTTAGAACCATTTATTTTACTTTCTGTAGAATTTAGAACCATTTCTGTAGGGCTTCCTGCTTTTCCTTTTCCCTGCCGAAGATGCTCTCAATATACCCCTTTGTAAGCTCCAAGCTCTGTTTGATGTATGCCGGGACTGCATATCTGGTTGCGAGCTGGATTGCCGGCTCAAGGTATTTGACAATTCCCCCTTCAAAGATTGTAAATATCAGCCTGCCCTGGCATTTAAAGCAGTTTCCCTGCAGTGGCGGGCGCCTATATTTTTCATTGCACTTTACGCACCTGAATTGCTGCATCGAGAATTTTCTCAGATTGCCTTTGATGTCCCTTATTAAATGCCTTTCTATGACAAGCCTTGCAACATCATCTGCATCAACCGCCCTAATCTTCTCCACAATTTCCATCTGTTTCTGTACTTTCTCCTGCATTGTCTCTAATTTTTTATATGCAGAGCAGGTAACCCCCTCATTAATGTCATCTGTCTCGTGTGTGTAGAGATTATTTTTAAATGCACTAATGTCCTCATTTATTTTCTCTTTTATCTGGCTTATCTTGACGGTGGATGGCAATTGAAAATTTTCTGCGGCATGATAAAATTCTAAGGGAAATTCGCCTGCACATTCTATATCAAATACCATATCATCTACTTCCCCTGCCCTTAATCTGGCATTTAGGATCAATGGTGCATCCTGTGTCCCACCCCTATGTGCAGGCAAGAATTCTTTTGAGAAGTTCAGAAGGGTGTCAAGCAATAGCATCACTGCTGCTTCATCCCCGTCACAATCGCGTCGCATTGCGGCATGCATGAATGGTGAGGCAAGCAATGCCTGCATCTTGCTGAATCCGATTATCCTTCCTACAACTGCCGCTGAATTGTGGGGGGCAATACACGCAACTAAATGCCCTACAATATCCCTCTTAGACTTCAGATTGTAGAATGGCTTAAGCCCGTAGAATCTGACAAGCAGGTTATCAATAAAATTAGCTATTCTAAAGAAGACATCATCTGCATTCTCCTCCAGGGTATCAGGGCACGCAGACAGAATAACATCATGCGGCTTTATCTCGAATATCTGGTCTTCATTTGAAATCTCATTGCCGGATATGTCATGAACATAACCTAACTCTCGAAGAGTTTGCAAATCTGTAAGAATCTCCTTAGGTTTGAAATGGGTTATAGGCAGTTCAGTTGCATCATACCTTATTGTGCCATCCTTATTTACATTGAGATTAAACATTGCCCTAAGAATCCCCTTCGCCAGATTTTCTGGAATATGCTTGGCAGAGGATGTTCCTCTAACGCCCTTCACTATCAACGGAATCTCTGCCTTTTGAAGATTAAGATGCTTAGCCGCTGCCTCGAGATAGTGCGGGATGTCTATCCTCTTTGTTGTGAAATCCTGCACTGCGCCATGGATATGGCATGACTCTGTGTTAATCTTCCTTTCGCATGCAGGGCAATAATACATTTTGGTTGTTTGATTCCTGCAGCCTTCACACACAAAATAAATCGTCTCCTTATTGCATTTTTCACAGAAGTATATCGGAAAATCTGCCTTTATAGTTGCGATTTTGCATGCCTCTTGCACACTCCTTAATCTCCCCCCCTCATCCCCTACTGGAAACAGCATGTGGGGGCTGCCCTCTAATTTCCTCAATTTGGCTTTTTCAGGCCTCCCCATCCTCGCACCAATAAAGCTTCCTGCCTTATCCTTAATCTTAAATTTGGAAAGAAGGTTTATTATTTCCAACACTGTCTTTTCCTTATTCTTCTCTATCTCTTTTTCTTTATCGGCAAGTTCACCTGGGACTTCAACCCCTAAATTAGACAGCAGTGCCTTGGAATTCTGCTCGGATATCACTATATTCTCGGTTGCAATGATGTGCTCAACACCCAGTATCTCCAATGCCCTTTTAAGAATTCCATCATCCTTTGGGAGGATTATCTTCCCCTCTATTATCTTGGAATCCTTAAGCCATTCTATTATGCCTGTTAATTGTTCAAGGCTTATTTGACTCCAGTAGAATATGAATGATGGATGTAACGGAATGCCTAATTCCCTGCTTAATTCTGCCGCCTTATCAAAATCTATTTTATATGCGTTAATTTCTATAGAAGATTTTCCCTTTAGCTCAGCCAGCCAGTATTCCTCATTGTATCCTGCTGGGATCAGAACATGATTTCGATTATAAAAATCCCCGTAGCTTACCAAAATGTCCCCCAAGTAAATAATTTCCTTAACCTCCTTCTTCACCCTTTCTGCCTGTTGAGTACTAGTAATCCTTATTACGCTCCCGTCATTAAGCTTGACTATCGGTGCTTCTATTGTGCTGCATGAAACAACTGCTGCTGATTTGCCCGGCCTCTCTGTCCTGAATTGCGTGCCAAGTGCTACAAAATTTCCTAATAGCAGCATTGTTGCGGGATGGATTGCTACTGCACTATATCCGCTCGTCCTAGTTCTTCCATATCTCAGCCTGAATCCGCCAGGGCGTGATGGGTGTGAGAATATGGGCCTTCCTGCGACTAAATCCTTAATGAATGTGTAAGAAGGGCTTGGTTTTGATTGTATTGCTTCCTTCTTTTGCAGCTTGATAACATTCTGAAGAAATGACCATGATGAGAGCGTGAATCCCTTCTCCTGCAGGTTTTTTATAATCTTCAGCAGTTTGGTAGATTTTTGTGCAATCCCTTCAGCTGTAACAAGGCAAAAGCCGCTCCTTATAAAATTCGTTTCTATCCTGCAAACATCCTTGTAATTTGACACCTCCTTATCCTCTGAGGGCTCTCCATCTATTTGCACAGGAATATTTTTTGCAATTACCTCTATCTCCTTTTCTGTCGGGAAATATTGCAGATTGGTTACTCTTTCATGATATTCCACAATCTCGGTAATTGCCCTCTTAACCTCCTGCTCAGTAGGGTCATATTTTTCATAACCGAACCTCTCCCTCAAGTAATCTGCAATGACAACCGAGAATGCTGCTGCAGTGCCGCCTGCACTTCTAATAGGCCCTGAATAGTATAATGCAAAATAATCCTTGCCATCTCTTGTCTTTTTTAATTTTAAATCAGTAAATCCCTCAAGCGGTGAAGAAACAACACCCAATGTAATGTATGCTATGCCCACCCTTATGCCTGCATCAATTGCCTCTATCTTGTCGCGAAACTTGCAAAATTTCTCACAGGCAATCTCCTCTGCAATGGCAAGTGAAACAGCTGGATGAAGCGTGCCATGTTCCTTTTCCAATTCTATTATCCTTCTTTCTATTGCCTCATCCTTAATCTGGGGATACTTCATAGACACCAGTCCAGTCACCTTTTCTGAAAGCCTTGTGGCAATGGGAATCTCAACTGCTGACAGGGGATCCAAGCCCTTATTCCTTGCCTCCCCTGCAATGCTATATTCCACCTTTACCTTCCTCTCTATCTCCGCGAAGTATTGCTGCATTTTAGCTGAAATCTATTATATTTACCCTCCCTCTTATTTTAGCTGAAATCTATTATATTTACCCTCCCTGTTTTTAGGTTCAGAATTGGCACTTTGCATGGGTCTGGCTCGTGCCCCACCCTCTCTTGAAATGAAGTTTTTGACTGCCAGCATGAGCAAGAGATTGTGAGTATCTGATTGTAAGATGATACAGCACTCTTATGTATATGCGCTGAAACAAATACATCTGGGATTTCATGCACCATCAAAGGATCCTTTTTATCGTACGGAAAGTAGGGTGTTGATGCGTGTGTGGGGGCGAGATGCCTCCTCTTCAGCAAGAAGTTTATGAGTAGCTCTGGCTTTTTGTATGCCCCCCCCAATCTTAAAGAATCTACGCTGTTTGCATAAAAATCGTATGAATATCCGTGGTAAAGGAACACGTTAAAACCCTCTGAGTCTTTTGAAGAGGAGATATTAATCACTGCCGGATTGCTGACAAAGATTAAATTTTTAAGCTTATAAAGTGAATATGCGAATTTTTCGTCTAGCAATGGCTGTGGTTCTGCAATCCTGACAGCATCATGGTTCCCTGGGCAGATTATTAGCGTAATGTCTTTTCTTATCCTGCTAAAAAGCTCTGCCACTTTGTCATATTGTGAGCATATCTCTTTTATTGATAATTCGTCTTCTTGCCCGGGATAGATTCCAATCCCATCGACTAAGTCCCCTACAACAAAGATATACTTGACCTTCCTTGCAATCTCCTTTTGTTCCTCGGATCCTATCTCTATATTAACCCATTTTATAAATCTCAAGAATTCATCCTCCAGAAATTTGTTGGAACCGACGTGCAAATCCGCTATAAAGAGCGCATATTCCTCTTTATTGTGCTTCTTTTTCCCTCTCAAAGCCATATCCGGAAAGATTATGTCATTAACAAACAAGAACTCATTGTTGCCGGAACACTTAAAGCCAATGATGTCGTCCAAAACAACGTCCTTTGCCCTTTCAAAAAGCTCTTTTTTATTAGAGGTAACTAATAAATTAGCTCTGCCTGTTAAATCCTCCACTGATAAAAAAAGATTCTTGTTTTTTGTGATTCTCTTGTCCAAAACCATTGCTATGATTGAAATGTTCTGCTTCTGTCCTGCAATCTTGTTCAGTGCAGTAAGATTTTGCAGTTCAGAATGCTCCTGCAGTATGTTCCTGAACAACAAGAATCTGTTTCTGAAGTATTTCACAAAGTCATCCACCTCTATCTTTTTGGTAGGGATTGCATAGGAGGTGGTAACCCTCACCCCATTCGCTGCCTCTTGAAGTGTTTCTATATTCTGGGTTTCGCTTTTCTCTTCCCTTTTTGGGAGAGAAAGGTTATTGGACAGGAATTCGATGCATTGCTCGAATTGAATCCTTTTTTCTGGTTTGCTCTCTTGAATATTCTTAAGTATCAGGATAATCCTGTCCAGATTCTCTTCCAAACAAGAACAGTTGATTATCTTCTCTTTGTTGTTTTGAAAAATGTGCTGTAAAACAATCTGGCAAATCTCTGTATCGACTGAAGAAATCTGGTTAAGTATCTGCAATGCATCCTTTCCCAATAGGAATCCCCTTTCCAGACAAACCCTTACAATCTCCCCCATATTTGACAAATTAGTTTAAATTTAACGAATCATTCAATATCTTCTTGGTTTAAATTTAACGAATCATTCAATATCTTCTTGACCCTCTCCACCAGCGAGGATGGAATGGCCAGCTTTATCTCCCTAGTTCTTCCGTACCTTCCCTTGCTTATAACCATGGCGTTTATTACACCCAACATATCGAACTCTGCGATTATATCCCCTACACGCCTCTGTGTCAATATCTCTGTGGAGGCTCTCTTGCAAAGCTCCTGATACCCATTATAAATATCTCCTGTGAATATCTTTTCGTACTTGCCTGATTCCATAAGATTGATTACTGCCAATAGAACCAACTGAAATTGCTTGGGTTCGGTTTCAATTACATCCAGTATCTTGTCCCTTTCTATCTTATCATTCGCCCTGTCTATGTATTCTATAGTCACCTCCCTTTTTCCATCCCTTTCCACAAGCTCTCCTGCTATCCTCAATAGGTCAAGGGCTCTTCGCGCATCGCCATGCTCTCTTGCAGCATATGCGGCGCACTTTTCAATAACCCCTGCCCTAATTGCCCCTTGCTTAAATGCCCTCTTGCCCCTTTCGCCCAATATGTCCTGCAACTGAACAGCATCATATGGTGGAAAGACTATCTCCTCCTCGCTTAAGCTGCTTCTTACCCTAGGGTCAAGATTATCAAGGAAGGTGAGGTCATTGCTTATACCGATAATGCTAATCTGCGTCTTTGTCAACTCTGAATTTAACCTTGTCAGGTTGTAGAGGAAATCACTTGAAATCTTCTTTAATGCCTGGTCTATTTCATCAAGCACAATTATGAAGAGCTGATTCTTCTTTTCAAGGAGTTCTATGAACTTATTATACACCACATCTGTTGGCAGTCCGGTTATAGGTATGCTCCCACCCAATTTCCTTATTAACTCTGCAAGAATCCTATATTCTGTGTCTGCTATCTTCTTGAGCTTGCAATTAATATACTCTACTGTCAGATTTGTTCCAATCTGTTTCGATTTTTTAAGCAATTCGTCCCTTACAAACTGCACTGACAGTGTTTTGCCTGTCCCTGTCTTCCCGTATATGAAGAGATTGGAAACCCTTTCGAGCCTTAATGACGGCGCAAGAATCCCAGCCATAGTCTGTATTTGCTTTTCCCGATGTTTTATTGTTTCGGGGGTGTAATTGGTCTGAAGAATAAACTTGTTCTTGAATATCCCCTCTTTTGTGAAGGAGTCAAAAAGCTTGTCCAACTTTACTGGCATACTGCTTTTGGTTGCATCTTTTTTATAAAGATGATTATTCTATGAAATATACATAGACACCTGTATTTCCTATGGAAATCAGAATCTGGGTTTTGGGGTTGTCGTCACGAAACAGAAATAACCCCTCCATTTCCTATGGAAACCTATGTTGTTATAGTTATTATTATTATTATTATTATTATATAATATAAATATTTATAAATCAACATCTAAAAATAGAATGAATATTTTACGCATATATTTAAAAACATTTCTCCACACGAAACAAGGGGGAGAGGGTGTACATTAAACATAATTAATTATTTAATTTTAAAAAATTCCTTAAAAAGTAATTGAAAGAGAAAAGTTTATAAATATACTGCCTTATTCTAGATTATGGCTATTGATAAAAAACCGCTTAAAGAAATAGTGGGGAAGATGGTTGTGACAAAAGAGGGGAAGAGGCTTGGTGTAGCCAAAGACATTACTTTTGAGACAAGGACTGGTGAGCTTATTCAGTTAGTGATTAAAGAGCCAACTAAATTTACCCAAACCCTGCAGTTAGAGAAGACCAAGGAAAGGGACATACTTATTCCATATAATTCTATTATAGCAATAGGTGATTTTGTTGTGGTGAGTGAAGAAGACCTCATCTGATTCTTCTCTTATAAAAAGATTTAAAAAGTATTAATTAAACGTAATAAAATGCCAAACGTCATAGGATTTAATCTAAAGAAGATTTCAGTTGAAAGAAAGGGGGAAATCAAGGGTAAGATAGAGATAAAATCGAATATAGATATTTTAGACATTAAAAGGGAGAATATTGACATATCTAAAGACAAAGATGTATTGGGCTTCTTGTTTAGCTTTACAATAAACTATGAGCCCAAAATAGCTGATTTGGTTTTTGAAGGGAATGTGCTCCTGTTGATGGAACCAGCAGAATCAAAGGATGTGCTTAAAAGATGGAAGAAGAAACAGACACCTGCAGATTTAAGACTGATGCTGTTCAACACAATATTAACAAAATGCAATATTAAGGCATTGGAACTGGAAGAGGATTTAAATCTCCCCCCACATTTGCCCCTGCCAAAGGTTATCCCACAACAGCAGGATAACAACAGATATACTGGCTAAAATTCTTGTATCTTTCTTAAATATTCAACAACTAT
>CAYSVT010000009.1:15242-16137 GCA_964434685.1 Candidatus Woesearchaeota archaeon | reverse complement strand
CACTATAATTCAGATGATATACAAAAATATCCACGAAGTCTACAAGCCAGAATTCTTTTGGGGATTGGTATGCACCTGCTGTATTATTCATCGCAATTCCATGAGAGTCCATTAGGAATGCAGCCTTGCTGAATCCATCAGGCATGCTGCTTCCACTTTTGTTTACGTGGTAAACATAGGCATCAGTGTCTGTAATCCAGAAATCTGAGCTGTTAGTGGTCATTCCATATACATCTGCAATTCCTATAAAATTTGTAAATTTGAAGCCATCACTTTTATTGTTGCCATTTTTGTCTGTGTGATACATCCATCCGTCAACCTCATCAGCCAGCCAGAAGTCTGTTCCATTGCCTGTAAATTCATATACGCTGCTTGCGCCAATAGGGGTTATAGGGAATCCATCACTCTGATTATTCAGATTTTTATCGAGGTGATACACAAAAGCAGTGTCAGGGCTTAATATCCAGAAATCTGAATTATTGTACACAATACCAAAAGGCCTGCGGGCAGGATTTGTCATCTTGCTTGTTGAAAAGCCATCACTCATATTAACACCATTTCTATTGAAATGATATATGAACTTGTCAACCTCATCTGCAACCCAGAAGTCAGAGCCATTTGTTGCGATGTCAAGAGGTACTGACACCCCTGCAGTTTTGATGCTGAACCCATCACTCATGTTTCTCCATTCTGCATCAGCAAAACTGCTTAAACTAATGATAAATAATGCAAAAGCAAGAATCAACAGCAGCCTTTTCAGCGCAAGAACTTTTCAATTAAAAAATGGATTGAAATTAATGAGGCATTTGCTAAGCAATAGACCAAATCCTATATTCCTTGATATTGGAGCAAACAGCGGAGTGTATTCAATTTTTATGTCCAAATTTTGCGAAGA
>CAYSVT010000009.1:10486-15232 GCA_964434685.1 Candidatus Woesearchaeota archaeon | reverse complement strand
GCATTGAAGTCACTGCCATTGCCTTCAATATAAAATGAATTTGCCTTTCCAAGGACTTTTTGCCATTCACTGGAATTGGCAAGAACCCATGCCTCTATTGTAATCTCATCCCCATAGGCAGAAGACATAGTGGAATTAGCATAATCATCAATGCCATCATAAAACAGCGCACTTCCATATTTGCCAGGAACCCATGCTGCACCAAATATCTCAGCAGTGTTCTTGCCAACAGAATCAGCTGCTAAACTGCCAGAACCTTCATCGAAGGGGTAATGTAGCAGCACCTCAGATGTTCCGCCTCTTACTTTCTTGCTGTCTTTCCTTCCCTGTCCAGCCAATCCAACATCAACTGCAACAAGCTCATACTCCTCAGGCCCTCTAGAAACCATAATCCTTACCTGCTTGTTTGCAGCATCATAGCAGGTGTATCCACTTATAGTATTAATGTTAAGCTTGGCATTCGTGCATACATCACTTGCCTTCATACTCTCTGTTACAATCGGGGAAACCCCGAACCAGATTATACCCCCAGATACTATTGTAACCAAGACAAGTAATACTGTTGCGACTATTGCAGATACAGCCCTCTTTTTCATCTTAGATTTCATTTATTATTAAATCATCAGTTGTTTTTATCCTTTTCTCTAAGTCTGCTATTGCTATTGTCCTTTCTAAACTGAAGTAAGCAGAAGAAGTAAATATAGTTAGGCATCTGTTACCATACATTCTTAATTGGGCACGAGATTGATGAGACCTTATTAGCAAATCTTTACCCAACTTATCCATGATTCTGTTGAAATAGCCTTCGCCAAATTTGGGCCTGCCTGTTCTGTAGTCCTCACCAATGTAATCACCCTTCACTTCTTTAAAATCCCCCCATATTATCCTTACCCAGTTGTCGCTTTTCTGCGGAATAGGGTTAATCTCTTTTATGCTATCAATGTCTGGCAGCCCTCCATGCAATGCTATTATATTCCCCACAGAAACAGCCAAAGGGAAATCTGAAAATTTTTCTGCGTAATAGTCTACTTCTTTTTTGCTTAATGAATCCCAAAAATCTCTTGGGCGGCATCCTAAAATCTGGCATGCATCGTGATTTCCGAGTAATAAATATAAGTTTTTAGGATTTTTATCTCTCATTTCTATTAGATAATCTATATTCTCTTTTGATTTTAGCCCTCTGTCAACATAGTCCCCAAGAAAAACTATTTTATTATTTTGTTTAAGGTATCTTTTGACTACTGTTTGGGAGGCTTCCAAGTCACCATGGGTATCCCCTACGAAAACAACCTTTCCCTCAGGTGGCAATATGATTAGGTTATCTTGTTTCATAACTTTTAAATATCAACTCCATTTAAAAAACCTATGCCCATTTTCCGAGTGAAAACAAGCAAAAAAGAGGAGATTGTGGATATAACTGACAAGGTTTCTGAAATAGTCAATAAGTCTTCGGTTAAGAAGGGCTTATGCTGTATTTATGCAAAGCACGCCACTGCAGCAATTGTGATAAATGAGAATTATGACCCCGCAGTATGCGAGGACATTTTAACTGCCTTAAGCAAGATTGTGCCAGAGCATGCAGGCTATAAGCATAATTGTGTGGATAATAATGCTACGGCGCACATTAAGTCTGCATTGATTGGGCCGGGAAAGGTCATTCCAATCGCAGATGGAAGATTGCAGTTGGGAAAGTGGCAGGGGATTGCACTTGCAGAATTTGATGGCCCAAGAGAAAGAGAGATTATTGTTGAAATAAGTGGTTGAGAAATATCCTTCTTCTGACATAAATTCTTATAAATTATAGTAGTGTGGGAAAGGGATGGGAGAGGGAGGAGGGCTTGACCTTGTTTTTGTAGATGCATTTAACCTTGATGATGCATGGTTTCAATGTGTTGATAAGCTTCTTGCTAGGGGTTATAGATACAAGATAACAAAAGGCAGTTTTGCTGGCGAGGGTGAGAGACTGGAATTTGATTATATTATTGTACGGGTAAGAAAACCTAATGCCGAGCCTCTTGTGCCTATAATGCCCGAGGGTTTGGGCATCCCTGCACCGACAGATATGAATTACGTAAAAAACACATATCTTCCTTATCTGCTTACAGAGCAAAAGACAGAGACAGAGGATTACACATATGGCGAAAGGTTGAATAACCCCAAAGCAAGAATCGAGCAAATTTTAGAGCCAGCGAGAATAAAGGAAAAAACCGGAATTTCTCTTGAAGAGCTGACTGATGAGCAAATAAAAGAGTTGCATCCCCACACAATAAAGGTAATCCGCAGCAAAGAAACAATAAAATTAATGAAAGAATTGCCTTTTAATGTCAACCAAATCCAGCAGGTAATAAAAGACTACAAGGAAAAAGGTTATGGCACTAATCAGGAGACAATGGAGATTGCAATGCCCTCAGACATAACCCTCCAGGATCCGCCATGCTTAAGGATTGTTGATACGAGAATAAGATACGGTAAGTTACATTTCATGGTTTATTTTCGCTCATGGGATTTGTGGGGTGGTTTTCCATCGAATCTTGCAGGCTTGCAGCTCGTTAAGAAATTCATGGCAGATGAAATCGGCATTGAAGACGGAGAGATGATTGCCTCAAGCAAGGGACTGCATTTATACAAATATGCGTGGGAACTTGCCGAGGCAAGGGCTCATAAAAAGATTAATTTTAATAAATATGAAAGCATTGAGAAAAAATAATGAAAAAAGAGAATAGCAAGTTCATAGTCTTTGAGGGCATTGATGGCTGCGGGAAGTCAACCCAGTCAAAATTAACTGCCAATTATCTTAAATCAAGATGCATTCTTACAAGGGAGCCATCTGATTTGGAGACAGGCAAGAGGATAAGGGCTGCTTTAGAAGGGGACAAACTAAGCGAGGAAAAATGGGCAGAGCTATTCTCGCAAGACAGGCAGGAGCATCTTGTGGAGGAGATTATTCCAGCGTTGGAGCAGGGAAAGATTGTGATTTGCGACAGGTATTACCACTCAACTATGGCTTATCAGCTTAAAGAAGTGGAATGGCTAACCTATGCCAGCAGATTCTTGCAACCAGATTTGGTGCTTATATTTGATTTGCCTGTCGAGGTTGCACTTCAGAGGCTTGAGAAGAGGTATACTGGCAGGGAGGGGCATAAGGTTTTTGAAAAAAGGGGCTTTCTTGAGAAAGTCAGAGAAAAATTCCTGCTTATGCCCAGATATTTAAATGAGAATATTGTAATAATAGATTCATCACTGCCTGAACAAGATATATTTCGGAATGTTAAAAAGGAAGTGAGAAGGTTGTTAGGATGAGGATAACAATATCAGGTATGCCTGGAGCTGGGAAGACAGGGGCTTCGCAATACCTCGCAAAAAGGCTTAATTTGAGGTACTATTCTGCTAGTGTATTTATGAGGATGCTTGCAGAGAGGCATAATATGTCATTGCGTAATCTGAGCAAGATGGCAGAGGGAATGGCACTTGACAAGAGGGCAGACAAACTGCATGGCAATCTAGACAAAGAGGATAATTTTGTGATTGATTCTCGGCTTGGCTCATACTTCTTTCCAGATGCCATAAATATCTATCTTACAGTAAGGCCAGAGGTTGCTGTTAGGAGGCTTATAAAAAGGGAGCAGATTATTGAGAAGGATCATGAAATGATAAAAAAGACAGTGAAGGGAATATTAGAAAGGGAGGTTGAGGCAAGAGAGAGCTTCAAAAGGAATTATGGAATAGACATTTATGACAAGAAGAATTATGAGATTTATATTGACACGTCTGATATGACCAAGGCAGGGGTTAATAAGCGGCTGCTAAAGAGGGTTCTTGCTTTACAAAAAGGTTTTTAAATTATTCGTAGCTTATTCTTTTTAATGCGGGGGTGCCGGAGTGGCCAAACGGGCAGGACTCAGAAGGTTTTGCCGTAGGGCAATGCTTTATAAGGTGCCAAACTTAAGGTCATTCCAAATCAATGGATGTGAAATCCTGTGGCTTAGTGCCTACATAGGTTCAAATCCTATCCCCCGCATTTATACTCAAAATGAAGCAAGACAAATCCAAGAGGGGCAAAAAGAGGGCACTAAAGCAGTTACCATTGCTTATGTTCATAGTCGTTGTAATATCATTTGCTTTTATTGTAATCTATAATATACCAACACAACCTAATCCCCCCCAGCCACCAGAAGAGCCTAAGGTGCCAGTATCTACCTGTGAAAGCATGGACAAGTATGCTGAAAAATTCAGTTGTTATGTCCAAATTGCCCTGGAAAATAAGAGCGCAATCTTATGCAATAATATACTGTTTAGGAAGGATAGGGAATACTGCTATAAAGAGGTTGCAAGAGTTACAAACGATGAGCAGTTGTGCGCGAAAATCCAGAATAGCACAATTATGATTGCTGCTTGCTATCGTGCTGTTGCTGTTGCAAAGAATGATTCCTCGATATGCAACCAATTGAAAGGAGAGGAGATTAGCTTCTGCTACGCATTGGTGGAGAGAAGTTCATATTATTGCGGCAAGATAGAATCTGACAAAAACTACAGGGAGACATGCTACACTGACCTTGCATTTATCACTCAGGATAAGAGTATATGCCGCCTTATTTCCAATCCAGACATAAAAAAGAATTGTTTTTATAACGTGGGGATAAGGTAACCAATAATAAATTTTTATTAGAATAATAAACAAAATAAAATATAAAGAATTATAAAAAATCAGCGAGTCTTGTTATTTACCTTTTCTTCTTTTTTCCGCCG
>CAYSVT010000009.1:4205-10476 GCA_964434685.1 Candidatus Woesearchaeota archaeon | reverse complement strand
CAATCCAAAGATCATTTCTCAAGTCAATTACATCCGCTGGCTGGAACCTGAATATTTTGCCGCCCATTTTCCCTTATATCCGGTGTTTATCAGACTCTTCTCTTTTATCGGCTATTTTAGAGCCATGATTTTTGTTTCCTGGCTTTTTTCCCTGTTCACCTTATTGGCCTTCTTCAGGCTGGCCAAGGACTTCAAGTTTACCCGTCAACCGCTGCTTTTGACGCTGGCTTTTGTTTTTCTGCCGCCGCGCGCCATCTTTGCTTCGCATACATTTCCCTTGCCGTCTACATAGTAAAGATAACCAGACTTGCGCTTTATAACATTTTTAACCAGAACCTTTCCCATTTTGCACCTCCCTTTTCTTTTTGTTCAACATTCTGCGTCGATGAAGTTTATAAATGTTTCTTTTCTCGTCGTAGTTATGGTAAAATAGTAAATTCTACCATCTAATTTTTTTAATCTTCATTAGTTTAGTCTTGGAATACTGGCTATTCAGAGGTATCTCGACGATGAACTTCGCATTTTTTGCCGGAAAATACATCTGAAATGGCTGGAGAATCTTTCTGTCAACCACTCTTTTCTTATTGTCAAGCCATAAAACAATCAACGGGAAGAAGACAAATAGCATATGTATGGGGATTTTTTTCTCTTTGTCGAATATGAAGAGCATTGGCAGTGCATTGTTGCATCTAAACATCATCCCCCTAAATTTTGAGAAATAGCTTTTGCATACCACTGCTTTGATATTAAATGGTTTGATTGTTATTTGCATGTCCTATATACATCCTGTAGACTGTTTCTGTATTCCTCCTGTTTACAAAATCATGATGCTTGAATCCGCCGCCAAATGCCTTCGGGATGTGCATCAATTCATGGATAATTGTCTTTATCTTGTCCTCTTCCAGAAGTTTATCATACCTCTCCGAAATAACCTCTATGAGATAGGCTGCCTTGCAACCCAATGCCTTCTGCCATATCCTTGTTAGTGCGTGGCATCTTGCGATTGTGCCGCGGGATTCACTGCAATGACTTCTTATGCACACCACCCTTTCCCGCCTGATATGAAAAAGTCCAGTATTGTCAATTACATTGTTCATTATCTGCTGGATGTCTGGGGCTAATTCATACTTAATCATTTTACAATCTCAATAATCTTCTTTCTTGATTTAAAACCAGATTTTATGTTTATCTGTGAGGTTGAAACATTGAAGTATCTTGCAAGTGCCCTGATGACAGCAATGTTTGCCTTGCTGTCTTCTGCCTTCTCCTTCACAAAAACAGTAAAGGTGCCGTCATCTCTCTTTGCAATATTCTCCTTAGAACTTTTTGGTTTAACCATTATGTTTATAATCATTTTAAAGCAGGGATTCAGACAAGCTGTCCAATTCCTCAATAACCTTCTTAGGATTGTAAGCCTTAAGCCTCTTTATAAGCTGCTTGTCTTTCAGTTGCTCTTCACTGAGTGGCAGGGCAACACCGTTTATCTCAGTGGCAGATTTCATATGCAATGAAAAAGGGGCCCTTGCCAACTTGCCAGAGGGTGTTTGCGAAGGGTCAATGTTAATGCCATCCTTCAATTTTTCATGCCCGCCTTGGACTTTGAACTTAACCTTCTTTTGCATAGCAGAAGCCCATCTTCCTGTAAAGCTTTCAAGTGGAAAATCCTTCTTGTAAGCAAAATATTTTTCATAATCGGCATTACTTATTTGCTTGCTAAGCAGCAGATAAACATGAAATCCACTTCCAGTCCACATAACGAATATCTTGAACTTAAATCTGCTGTTGAACTCCTTATCATTTTTGATTTCAGCAACAAGCAATCTTGCAACCTCTCGTGCCTGTTCGCTTTCTACACCTCTCCCCCTGTCAATATCAAAAAATATTCTTTCAATTGGCTTGCCAGGGCTTTCATTATTTGTTGCATAAAAAAAGTCCATTAGCTTTCTAGGGACAAAGTACCCCCATACAAGAGCCTGTTTTTCACTTAGCTTAGATCTCGCCTCCTTAAGATTTTCGACCTCTGACCTGAGTTTTAGCATCTTCTCATCTACGCAGGATAAATCTTCAATATAAATTGGCTTTAGCTTTGAGCCCCTTTTCAGAAAGAATGGAATATTGCTATGCGGCAGCCATATTTTAGCAGCCAATTCCTTGCCCTTAAGAAATCCTTTCAGTTTTTCAGCAACAATGGCATAGTATAACAAGACATCTGTATGCCCAAATGGTTTTAGTACCTCACTCCTTTTTGCAGCATCAGTCAACATAATAGTAAGAACAAGAAAGAATATTTAAATCTTACACACTTCTTTACCGTTATGATCAAGGAAACTTCTGCTGGTGTCTTAATCTTTTATTTAGAGAATAACAAGCCGATTTTTCTTATGTTGAAGTACCTAAATTATTGGGGCTTTGTGAAGGGGCTTATTGAAAAGGGGGAAGGAGAGATTGCTACTGTCAGAAGAGAGGCGAAGGAGGAGGCAAATATATCCCAAATTCAGATACTCGAAGGATTTAAGCAGCTGATAAAGTATTCCTTCAGGTTCAAAGGCGAGATTATAAGCAAAAAGGTTACATTCTTCTTGGGGAAGGTGGAGAAAGAAGAGGCGGGTAATGTTAGGATATCATTCGAGCACCAGGGTTTTAAGTGGCTTTCTTTTGATGATGCATTAAGGATTATGAAGCATAAGAATGAAAGGGATTTGTTAACAAAGGCAAATGAATTACTTAAGGATTATCTAAAACAGAGGAGGTTGTAATATGATAGAGCAGATTTCACGCAATGTATGGAAGATTCACTTCAATAATTTTGGCTCTAATTGTTATTTAGTCAAGGTTGGGGGGGAGAATATACTTATTGATACGAGCTCAGAGGAGAATAGCACAGCATTAAAAAGAGACTTGAAGGAGTTAGGGGTTAATTTAAGCGAAGTAAATATAGTATTAATGACGCATCTGCATTACGACCACTCAGGAAATCTGAGCCTTTTCAAGCATTCAAAGATTTATGCCTCACATAAGGAAGTCATTGAATTGCATAACAATCCTGTTTTGGCAACATTAAGTGTGGCTGGGAAGGAATTTAGGGATTTGAGGATAAGGACTGTAGAAGAATTTAATTCAGAATATATAAAGGTGATTCCATCACCAGGGCATACAAGGGGAAGTTTGGCTTTTTACATGCCAAAGCAGAAGATTCTCTTTTCAGGTGATACTATCTTTAATGAGGGAATTGGCAGAACTGATTTGCCGACGAGCGATGCAGAGAGAATGGAGGAGTCAGTCAAAAGGCTTAGAAGCATTGATTTTAAGGTGTTATGTGCAGGGCATTAATTACTTGGTTATTATTCTTATTATATCAGCATCCCTTAATAAGTAATCCTTAGACAATCTCTTGCCTGTTTTTGCGTCTACAGCAGAAATAAACTTGTTGCCTATATCTGTGTGGATTGCAAATGCCAAGTCGAGTGCTGTAGAGCCTTGCGGCATGAGGAATGCATCTGGCAGCACATTTCCCTTGCTGTCAGAGTAGTGATGCTCATTCTCAACAGGATAAACAGTGATATACTTCAGAAAATCGAATACTGCCTTGTTCAAACATTCCTCCACACCAGTCTTGTCATATCTTTTTAATACAGCATTGTCTATAAACTCAAGTGCCTTCTTTTGCTGTTCATTCAGTTTGTCAGATATGACCTCAAACTTTGGATTGCCTGAGATGTATTCGATAAATCCATCTTTTGCAGCCTCCCTCAACGCAAGTTCGGATTCTGCTGAACAAGGCACAATAAGCAATTCTGGAAAGTCCTCTTTTAGCATTTTAACATTCTCTTCTGATTCAGGAATGTCTATCTTGTTTGCTGCGATTATAATAGGCTTGCTTAATCTTCTCACTTCTCTTACAAACTCAAGAAGCTGTTCATCCTTCCACTCATTAGCCCTCTCACTCAGGTTGAGAGTCCTCATTGCTATTTTCACAATATATTCATTTATCTTCAGCCCACTAAGCAAACACGCAATTTCCTTGCTTATCTTGCCGCCCTCCATAACAATCCTCCTTGCAAAATGCTGCCAGTCCTTACCTATTATCCCATAAAGCCATAAGTCAATCTCATCCTCCAGAAATTTTATATCCCTTGCAATATCATACTCAAGGATTTCCTTGCCCTGTTCATCAGTTCTGCCGGATGAGTCTACAACATGTATTAAGATATCTGCCTCACGCAAATCATCTAAGAATTGGTTGCCCCTGCCCTTGCCTAGATGCGCTCCAGGCACTAGTCCTGCAACATCAATAATCTTTACAGGGATAAATCTTTCACTATTGATGCAGTAGCCATGCCTTGGGTTGCATTTCTTTTTTAGTGCAGTTTCTGGGCATTTTACCCTTACAAATGCTACTCCCTCGTTCTTCTCTATTGTTGTGAAGGGGTATGGTGCAATTGCAACATCAGCAAGGGTTAATGCCTTGAAGAATGTGCTTTTTCCGGCATTTGGCTTCCCCACCAATCCTATTAACATCTTCTCTTGTTAGTCCCTAAATACTGCGTATTATAAACCTTACTATGGAAATCTTTAAATATCACTGCAGCAAAATTTATCTATGGGCCTGTAGCTCAGCCTGGTTTAGAGCGCCTGTCTTATATGACGATGATTCGCAAGAATTATTCAATGCTCTAGGTTAGCAGGTGGTCTTCAGTTCAAATCTGAACAGGCCCACTCTTCTTTTAAGGGTGATAGGGAGAAAATGTCAAAATATGTATTAAAATTTGGCGGAACGTCATTGAAGGATGCACAAGCAATAGAAAGAGCCCACAGCATCATTGCAGACTTTTATGAAGAGAAAAAACCAGAACAGCTCGTAGTTATAGTTTCTGCTGCTGGCAAGATTGGTGAAAATAAGCTGGAGGATAAGGTGACTAACCTTCTTGAAGAGATACATAAGGGGAAGAATGTCGGTGACAATTCTAATGAAATAATATTAAGAACAGGCAGCATATGCAATAACCTTAATATTTCCAAGCCAGGCAGAGTCTATAAGGAATTAAGGCAGGCTATTGACGGCAATAAAAAGGATGGCAGGAGCTATTCAGAGATAATTTCTGCTGGGGAAAGGATTTCTGTTTTTGCCAT
Organism: Candidatus Woesearchaeota archaeon; assembly: GCA_964434685.1. Taxonomy (GTDB): domain Archaea; phylum Nanobdellota; class Nanobdellia; order Pacearchaeales; family DTIR01; genus CAYSVT01. The sequence continues at coordinate 5,346 of CAYSVT010000009.1, read as the reverse complement.
TAATGAGTTATTTAAGAAGAAGGGTTGGCAAACACAGGCATTTGACTTTAATGAATTTGGAATGGTTACTGACGGCTATAAAGAAGCCTCTGCAACAGATGAGGCAACAGCAGAAATAGAGAAAAAGCTTAATGGCAAAAAAGGAATTTTATTCATTCCAGGATTTTTGGGTTATAATGACAAGGGGGAGGTTACAACTTTAGGAAGAGACGGCAGCAATTATACTGCAACTAAAATAGGAGAGGCAATAGTTGCTGATTCTGTGTATATATTCAGTGATGAGCCAGGTGTGAGAAGGGCTTCTCCTAAACTTGTGCCAGATGCTGAAATAATCAAGGAACTGACATATAACGAAGCAGTTGAATTTGCTGAACTCGGAGCTAAGATAATCAATTCAAAATCTATCGGGCCAGCAAGAAATGAGAATGTACCAATTCAGATAGTTGATGAAAATTATGATGGGACAAGGATTTCCAGTTCTGTAAGCCTGGAGCACATGGGTGCAAAGATAATCGCCTCTTCCCCAAAGCATTACATCCTCACAGTAAGATATGAGATGGACAAGCCAGGTGTTTTGGCTGAAATCTCCAATTACTTTAGGGATGCAGACATAAATATAGAGTCAATTGCGGATGAAAGGCATGCATTAAGCATGGCATTTTTGAAAGAGGACAAAGGAAACCTTGAATTGCTGCTAAAAGGTTTAGGTAAGGAATACAATCTAAACTTAGAAAATTCCTTTGCAAGAATATCATTGATAGGGGAGGGAATGAGGAATCAGGTGGGGGTTATAGGAAAGATTGCCTCTGTGTACAAAAATAAGGGCGTTTCTTTTGAGATGATAAGCCAGGCACTCTCACAATTAAATGTTACAACATTCATAAAGCAGGGATATGAAAGAATAGCAGTGAAGGGGTTATATGACGAGTTCTTCAGAAACAATAAAAGCAAGTCAGAATAGCCATAAAAAGCTTTTTATATCATCTCTTGTTCTTTTTTAGGAGCTTAGGAAATTCAAAAGAAACCTAGGTTTCTTTTGCTCCCATAGTGTAGAGGCCAAGCATAGAGCCCTTTCGAATGTAGGAAACCAAGGTTTCCTAACAATCACCTTCCTTAACAAGGAAAAATGAGGAGAGGCTCA
>CAYSVT010000009.1:2105-4195 GCA_964434685.1 Candidatus Woesearchaeota archaeon | reverse complement strand
TTAGAGATTCGGAACTATTCGATGCCCCCTCACATCCCGATGGGAGCATTATGCTTATCTCTTAAGGGATTTTGTCTTTGCCTCGTATTTCTTCTCTATGCCTTGGATTTTCTTTTCCAAATCATTAAGCTTCTTGCCAGAGGCTTCGGAATTTGACTTCAGCTCTTCAAATTCCTTTTTGTATGACTCAGCACCCTTTTTGTAATCATCAATTAACTTGTCATATTCATCCGTCTTTGCCTTAAACTGCTCTTCAGAACTCTTTTGATATGTGGCAGTATTATCTATAGACTTTTTTAATGCCTCACTTGATTCTGTATATGCCTTGTTAGATGTTACAACCTCATCAATTGATTTTTTCAATGATGCAGTATCCTCTTGCGCCTTTTCTAATGAATCAATCCTCTCCCTATAACTCTTTACTTGGTTTGTAAGGCTGTCTGTCTTGCCCTGATACTGCAATATCTTGCCAGCAGTTGTCTTGTTCTTAATATAGGCATTGTATGTTACCAACGCTATCACTACAAAAGCCACTAATCCAGCAGTTGTAAACCCAAAAAACCTTTTTGCAGAATAAATTGATTTATTGATTACACCCTTTTTGCCTTCAATCTCTTCTTTAAGCTGCTTTTTTACAAGTTCCTTGTACTGATTTTCCACTATCTCCCTTATTTCATCCTTTTCCAGTATTAATTTGGTATTCTTTTGCTGTTCCTCTACTTTAGAAAACCTCTTTGCTAATTTAATTAAGTCTGCAGCAATACTTTTGCCAATCCTTTGAGGGTTGTAAAAATTGCTTGGGACATAGTCTTCTGGGCTTTTCTTGGTTATATCAGCTATTTCATCATCTCCCATGTGTTTTTCAGGGGGTATCTGTTTTTATAGATTTCTCCTGCTTCAAGGAATTTTATCTTGCAATAGGATATGGAATGTCCCTTAGAATGCCTATCTTTATTCCTGCCCAGTAAGCCATTGTTTTTATGCATCCCCGCCTCATTGATGGCACAACAGGCACATCTACAAATCCAAATTTTCCATGAGCCTTTGCCTTTTCAAAATATTCAAAGATTTCTTCTTTGTCTGTATCTTCATTAAAGCCGCCTATCTTGTCGTGAGTATCCTTCTTTACGAATATTATACCATTAGAGGCACGAAGAGAGAGGTACTTTATACAGAAATTTTTGGCTGAACAATAGAGGACGTGGCTTAATCTTTCTGGCTTCATTTTGCATGTTCCATAACTGAATCCATTTTCCATATATCTCAAAATCTTGTCTATAGAATCCTTATCCTCTAGTAAGGTATCCGCGTCTAGGAATAGGACTACATTACCCCTCGCAATCCTCGCACCAACATTTCTTGCGTAGCTAACCCCCCTCCTTTGTTTTAGTATTAGTAACTTATCGGCATATCTTTTTGCTATTTTTACAGTATTATCAATGCTGCCATCGTCAACAACAATAACCTCTGTATCTTCATACGACTGCTTTTTGATATGGGAAAGTGTTTTGCCAATGTATTTCTCTTCATTATGCGCAGGTATCACAATGCTCACAATATTCTTCTTTGTCATCCTAAAAATTCCCTTGCCTCTTTATAGCTGTCAATATTGCCGATGTCATACCATCTGCCACTTGCAATGCAACCACGAATCTTCTTCCTCTTAGAGAGCCATTCAACAAAATGACCTGGTGCATCAGGCGGATTAGCCTTGAGATAGTCATTTACCATCTTCAGAGATTCCTTTGTGAAGAAGTAAATGCCTGTGGAAATCAAATCACTCTTTGGTTGGGCTGGCTTTTCAACAAATTCCTTTATAAATCCCTTGTCATCAAGCAATACTACACCGAAGTTTCTTGCCCTCTGCTTGTTATCCACTTTAAACAGCACAACTGAGTCTGTGCCATTCTCCTCAAAATCATCGCATGCCTGATACAGGCTGAAGTCAAATAGATTGTCTGATGCAATTACAAGTGCATCATCCTCTGGTGTATTATCCAAAACCAGCTTTAAGTCACGTATTGCACCAAGCCTATTCTGTTCAGATGTTGTCCCATCATTTGTTAAATTAACATCCTTTTCGTTTTCCT
>CAYSVT010000009.1:0-2095 GCA_964434685.1 Candidatus Woesearchaeota archaeon | reverse complement strand
CGTTTTCCTCAATCCATTTTTTAAACTGTTCGTAGTATCTTGCATTTGTTACCAGGGTTATCCTGCTGATATCCTCTGGAATCTTGTCAAGGATGTGACCAAGTATTGTGTTGCCCCCTATCTCCAGCAATGCCTTAGGCTTGTCTTTTGTGAGGGGCATCAACCTTGTTCCATATCCTGCTGCAAGTATTATTACCTTCATTTTTTATGCCCCCATTCACTATGCCCGAATTGTATGAACATATCAATGTCCAAATTTTCAAGCCCTTGAGGCAGGTCACACGCACCAAAGCAGCTTCCAAGCCATATAACGCATTTGGCTTTCGTGTTCTTTTCAATAAATTCAGAAATCTCAGTTGCTTTCTGCTTTAAGCCATCGGGAAGTTGCAAGCAAACAAGCCTTGCTTTTTTCTTGTTTATCTGTTGCACAATCTTATCAAGTTCTAAATCATATTCTGGCATTTTTATTATATCAAGATAACATATTTAAACATGTCTTTTTTTTAAGCCTTATGAAAGTAATCTTCTCTAGTAAATGCTTAGAATACAGGCAGACAGGGCATCCTGAAAGCCCCGAAAGGGTGAAAAACGCCTATGAATTCTTAAAATCTAAAGGCCATGAATTTATTGAGGCAAAACCCTGCTCTGAGAAGGATTTGTTATTAGTGCATAGTGCAAAGCATATAGAATCTGTAAGAAAAGGAAGTGCCTTTGATTTAGATACACCTTCCTTGCCCCATATCTATGATTATGCCAGAATTGCAGCAGGAGGGGCAATTCAAGCAGCAGAACTTGCCTGCAAGGGAGAGACATCATTCTCTTTGATGAGACCCCCCGGGCATCATGCCTTGAGTAATTTAGTTGGTGGATTCTGCTATTTCAACAATATTGCAATTGCTGTTTCAAAGACATTTAAAGAGAATAAGGCAAAGAGAGTAGCGATTCTTGACATTGATGCACATCATGGCAATGGCACACAAGATATTTTTCTTGGCAACAGACAGGTTTTGTATGTTTCATTGCATCAATCTCCTCTTTATCCCAGCACAGGGCTTGGAAGCAAATTAAATTGCATAAATTATCCTCTCAAGCCTTACACAAATGATTCAGAATATCTTGGGAAGCTTAGCGAAGCACTTATGCATATCAAGAAATTTAAACCAGATATCTTAGGGGTATCTGCGGGGTTTGACACATACAAAGAAGAAACACTTGCCAATTTAAAACTTGAAGTAGGCAGTTACAGGAAGATTGGAAAAGAGGTCAAGAGTTTAAATTTGCCTATATTTGCAGTGCTTGAAGGTGGCTATACATACAGGTTAGGCGAATGTATTCATGAATTTCTTAAGGGAATAAAGGATTAGTATATTTTTGGAAAGCTTTTTAAGTTCAGAGAAGTTTGGGCAGATATGAGATGTGAGTTATGTGGTAAGAGCATAGAGGAAGCCTTTTTAGGAAAATTGAAAGGCACTTTGATTAAGATTAACGAGAAGGGCAAGAACAAGATTTATGCAGGATGTGATGAATGCCAAAAGCAGTTCAAGAGCAATATTAAAGAAGAGATAAAGAAGAAGGTTCTGCCTCCGTAGCTCAGCGGCTAGAGCACGAGCTTCGTAATGTAGGAAACCAAGGCTTCAAGAATCTATGATTCTTGATAGTCATCAGAAATCTTTGATTTCTGAGATTTCCTGACAATCACCTTCCTTGTTGAAGGAGAGAAAAAGCTTGGGGTCGCAGGTTCAAATCCTGCCGGGGGCTTTAAACAAGTAGCATATATCGAACATAAAAAAATTTATAAATAGAAGATATTATTATAAAACTAGGCAAGAGGTTCTCGTCCTGAAGACAGAGCTGAAGCCTGAAATGGAAGGTTCCACGCCTGCAAAGGCGTGGCAATCTAAAGCAAGAATTAATAAAATGAAAAAAAACAAAAGAGATGACACTGCAAAAAACATTATTCTTATGCTGTTTATCCTGACGATCTTAATCTCTGCGATAAGCACATGGGTTATTATGGGCACGATTGATAATTTTCAAGAGCAATATAGCCCGGCATCAGTGATTCAGAAGGGGTATGTAGGCGTTGAGGTTATAC
>CAYSVT010000008.1:0-17266 GCA_964434685.1 Candidatus Woesearchaeota archaeon | reverse complement strand
TATTCTGTAGGGGATATGAGCAATAAAGCTGGGGGTGTAAACAAGGAATTAGCTAAAAGTGATAGAATATTATTCGACATTTTAGAATTTAAACACACATTGCTTGTAAAATCTATTGCAGCAGACAGTGCTGTATTTGAACTGGCATCCTCCCCACAGACTTTTACTCTTCTTGTTTATGAAACCCGCAAGTTCAATCTTTCAAGTGCACTCTTTTATGATATAAGTGTTACTTTGAACAAGATTGATAATAACAAGGCAAATGTTACTCTAAAATCCATTTCTGAGCAGATTCCCCCGCCAAAGCAAGTAGAAGTTGCAAATGTTACTAATTTAACAAACCTTGAAGCAGGAATTACCCCTTTAGAGAATATTACTATCCAAGAAATCTTTAAGCAACCTAAGAAGGCATCTCAATTATTATGGATTTTTGTGTCTCTTTTGTCGGCATCCTTCTTTGTCTTGATTTATTACTCTCTTAAATTATTAAAAAAGAAAAAACGAATCAGAAGAAGAGCATCTCATTAATCAAAACCCTATTCTAAACTGCTGCAAGCTTCGCAAATAAGTCTTCCATCAGAATTGTACAACATCCCATAAGCACCGCATTCAGGACATTCACCCTCTTTAATCCATGATTCCTCTCCTGAAAGCACAGCATGCCTTCTCTTGAGCTTTTCAGTTTCTTCTCTTATACTCATTGTTTCCAATGCAATATCGAATAATGATGGCTCCACCCTCAGAATATCCTTAATAGTTAATACACCAATTACGTGGTCCTTTACCATTACTGGCAGTATACGTGTCTTTTTATTTCTCATTCTTAATAATGCATCATACAAATCCTTGCTCGGGTTTATCCCTACCACCCTTCTCGTCATAATATCCTTTGCCTTTATCTTGCTCAAATCCTGCCTTTTTACTAGAACCCATATAATATCCTTTTCGGTTATTATCCCCTTCAAATGCTGGTCCTCTTTTACAATCAGAGAGCCAACGTGCTTCTTAATCATCTCCCTTGCACAGTCAATAACACTCATATCCGACTTTACAGAAATAAAATTCCTTGTCATTACATCACCTACCTTTACGCCAATCCTCATTTTATTATATTCTATTAATGCGCTAATTCTTTAAAAGTAATTGTATATAAGGATATATATAAATCAATACAAAAAACTTTAAAAAGAAAAATGGGGAAAATCAAATTGGGAGTGATAGAATATTAAAGCATAAGGTTTATAAATCTCTTCTAAAATGTATTAGGATTACAAAAAGACAAGGGAAAGATGGAAAGACAACCAATATTTATACTGCCTGAGAATGTGCAGAGAATGATGGGGAAGGATGCGCAGAGAAATAATATAATGGCTGCAAGATTAGTTGCAGACATTGTTAGGACAACTCTTGGCCCTAAAGGAATGGACAAGATGCTGGTCAGTAGCATAGGTGATATCACTGTGACAAATGATGGCGTGACAATTCTTGAAGAGATGGAGATTGAACACCCTGCAGCAAAGATGATGGTGGAGATTGCTAAGACACAGGAAGAGGCTGTCGGTGATGGCACAACTACTGCAGTTGTTTTGGCTGGAAAATTACTTGAAAATGCTGAATCATTGTTAGATAAGAAAATACACCCAACTGTTATTGTTAAGGGTTACATGATTGCAGCAGACAAGGCACAGGATATTCTACAGCAAATCTGCATAAAGATAACTGCTAAGGATGAAACAATGTTGAAGCAGATTGCGATGACTGCAATGACTGGCAAGGGTGCAGAGTCAGAAAAGGAAAAGCTTAGCGATATCATTGTGAAAGCTGTAAAGATGGTTGCAGATGGGGAAAAGATTGATCTGGCAAATGTCAAGCTAGAAAAGAGGAAAGGGAAGGGCGTAGAAGACACGGAACTGATTGAGGGAATTGTTTTGGATAAGGAGAAGGTTCATTCAGATATGCCCTCTGTTGTAAAGAATGCCAAAATTGCATTGATTGATTGCGCTCTTGAGATAAAAGGACCTGAAACAGACACTAAAATCAACATAAACACACCTGAACAATTGCAGGGATTCCTTGAGCAGGATGATAAAATCCTGAAGGGAATGGTGGACAAGATAAAAAAGGCAGGGGCGAATGTTGTTGTCTGCCAGAAGGGAATTGATGATATTGTTCAATACTACCTAACAAAGGAAAATATGTATGCTGTGAGGAGGGTTTCGAAATCTGATATTGAAAAGCTTGCAAGGGCAACTGGGGCAAGGATTGTAAGCAATCTTAATGAGCTAACAGAGAAGGAGTTAGGCAAGGCTTCCGAGGTTGCAGAGGAGAAGGAAGGAGATGAGGCAATGACTTATGTAAGGGGATGCCCAAATCCAAAGGCATTGACAATACTTATCAGGGGCGGAACAGAGCATGTTGTTGATGAGATTGAGAGGGCAATAAAGGATGGTTTGGGTGATGTCGCTGCTGCACTGCAAGAGGGAAAGATAGTTGCTGGCGGTGGTGGAGTTGAAGTGGAGCTGGCAAAGAGATTGAGGGATTTTGCTCAGGGCATGAGGGGCAGAGAGCAGCTTGCAATAGAAGAATTTGCCGCTGCTTTAGAAACAATACCAACAACACTTGCAGAAAATGCAGGTTTGGATCCAATAGACATTCTGACTGAATTAAAGGTAAGGCATGAAAAGGGTGAGAAGAATGCATGCATTAACATATTAACAAACAAGGTTGAGGATGCATTAAACGCAGGAATTATTGAGCCATTAAAAATCAAGACACAGGCGATTGATTCTGCTTCTGAGGTTGCAATGATGATTTTAAGGATAGATGATGTAATCGCATCATCTGGTGGTGGAGGCGGAAGAGGTGGAATGCCTCAAATGCCTCCTGAGGGTGGAGAGTACTAATTCTGCATTGTTGTCATTATAAAAAAGACACATTTTTATACTTCTTTCACTCTAAGATGTATGGGAAATTTGGAGGTGACAGTTGAAGAGCATCTCATGGATATATTCTCTATGCCAGATATAAATCGGCGTATAAATAAGTCTGGATTAAGCAAGATTGAATACCAGCAAGGCATAATAGACTCCTTAAAGAAGGGAGATATAAACCAAGGCAAAACAACCCAGGAAACGTTAGAAAATTATGAGAGCCAGATTAAATGGCAAAAATTTTGTGATAATGTTGAAGGTCATGTAAATATGTTTGTATGGGCTGGAACAGGCATGATGTTAACAGCCCCTTTTAATTATATCATTACCTCACCGATTTTATACCAATTAGAAAAAAATAATGCATCAACGGAGGAGAGGATATGCACATTTGCTGCATTTTCCCTATCTTTGTTCATTATTGAAAAGAGAATAGGGCAGGGATGGTACCATTATTTGCAAAGATCTCCTTATGATGAAAAAGAAGGAATGAAGAAAAGGGATTATCTTAGGTTGCTATCCGGGTATATACTTAAGGAATTCTCCTTTACAAGAAAAAAGGGACAAGAGATAATTGATTTTTACAGCAAAAACAACCAAGAAGAAACAGAAGCTGAAAGGGTGGAAAAAGAAGAAACAATAATTTATGAGGGATTAATTAAAGGCAGGCAAGCAGGGCAATATTCTTCCAAGGAAAAGAGGCTGCCGTGCAAGCAACTTAAAATTTAGAATAAATAATCTGCAGGATAACATTTGATATGAAAATCATTGTGAGAACCATAACAGGCCATAAGACCATGTAACTACTTAAGTTTTCAAGAGAGGGCATGCATGACCTGAACACGCAGTTTATATTGTAACTCTGCCCTGCAGCAAATCCCAGAACCCAAAGGGCTGACATATGTACCAAAGAACCCTTCCATCCATTTTTATCCATGCGAATGTACCATAGCGCAACCAATCCCAAAGGCACTATAAGAAGATGTTGCAGATTAAGCAGTGTTACTAAATTAAATTTTTGTTCAAATATGTATTGAGTTACACCTAAAATATATTTGTTAAAAAATACCTTTCCAAGGAAATCTATACTCCAAAATGTTTCAGGTATTAATGCTATGCATAACTCTGCTGTTACAACAAACCTGTTTCTTAGTAATATGCTTACTCCAAGAAGTATTGTTACGTGACCAGAGAACCATATGAAATGGGCATAATTTCCTTCTGATACCGGAATGATGTACTGGAGTATTCCTGTAATCAGAAAGAAAACCCCAATAAAATTAAGGAGGTTTCTTGCCTTTTTTGATTCAAGAATGCTTTTACCCCCCATCTAATAAATAAGAATATGGGATTTAAATAAATGCCTCAAAAAAGAATGGATGCGCTAGCCGCGATTCGAACGCGGGTTACTTCCGCTCTCCGAGCAGTTTTCTCAGCAATTTAATTCTCTTTGCCGAGGATTTCTCTTTCCGCGAAAATCTTTCAGATTTTCGGGGCATAGGAAAGCTTTGCTTTCCTCTGGAAGAGAAATGCTCTTGGCAGGGAAGTGTCCTACCACTAGACTACTAGCGCATGAGGAACCAAGGTTTCTCATTCACTTCCTTTTAAGAGTGGTTTATTATCAACCCCATAAAGGAAGGTTCCCCACTAAGTTCCTTAGTTCCTTATCAATCCTTTTAAAATTTAATATTTAAATCTTTATCTGCCTGTTGAGCCAAATCCATTTCTGCCTCTTTTGCTCTTGTTAAGGCTCTTTGCCTCTTTTATCTTGACTGTCTTTACTGGTTGGATAAGCATCTGCGCTATCTTTGTTCCCTTGCTTATAAAAAATTTCTTGCTGCCCAGATTTATAATAACTACCTTTAATTCGCCCCTGTAAGAGGAATCAATAACGCCTGCCATTGTCTTTACACCATTCTTTAGCGCAATTCCACTTTTATCCCATACCAATCCCACATAACCTTTAGGAATTTCAATTTCAATGCCAGTTGGAACAGAAGTCCTATGTTTTGGTTTTATTGTGACATCGGCAACAGAAAACAAATCCATGCCCGAATCTCCTCTATGCGCATATGCGGGCAATTTTGCATCCTCCTGCATCTTTCGTATCTTGAGTATAACCATCAAATCCTCCCCCTTAAGCATCTAACATAAAGGTTTATTGATTGGAATGTATGCTTGAATGGTTTTATCTTGCTCTCCAAATCCTTCGAGTAGATAGTGCTTATGTTCACCCAGCCAATCTTGGAGTCATTTCTAATCATCTTAATCAAAAGTTCTGTTTCATATGAAAAATCACTATTGCCCAATTCTTTATTCATCCTGATTAAGGCATCCCTCTTAAAGATGCGAAAGCCATTTTGCGCATCGTATATCTCCTCTTTTAACAGTTTAGACAGCATATAAGAATCAATTAGATTTCCCAACTTTCTTGTGAATGGCACTGTCTTTGTTCTGAAGTCCCTTTTTCCGACAACTACATCATATCCCTCATTTATCTTTTCAATGAATAATGGAATTTCATGCGGCAGATGCTGGCCGTCAGCATCCAAGGTTATAACTGCATCGTAATCCTTCTTGAGAATATAGTTGAAACCAGTCTTTAATGCAGCACCCTTTCCCAGATTACTTTCATGATGCAGGAATACAGCACCACCCTCGACTGCCTCCTTTGCTGTAGAATCTTCAGAACCATCATCAACGACAATCACATCCCGAACATATTTCTTGCTATCCATTACAATCTTTTTTATAGTCTTTTCCTCATTGTAGGCACAGATTAGTGCACAAATATTCTCAAGACTCATTTCTCTCCCCTGTCTAAATGGGCCTGACTGGATTCGAACCAGTGACCTTCTCCGTGTAAGGGAGACGTCATAACCGCTAGACTACAGGCCCTTAAAGAACCAAAGGTTCTTTAGAATTCCTAGATAGGGTAATATTTAAATATTTTTAAAATATCTCTGAAAGAGGAGGAGAAATGAATTTCAAAAGATTGGCAACTCATATTCTCAATTTGGATGAAGAAAGAAAGTACTTGCATATTCTAAAAGAAAGCCCTGATGATGTTGAATTAAGAATCGGCTTAATGAGCTTGTACATAAAAGAAGAGAAATATGACAAGGCATTGAAGCAGTATGAGGTTATAAGGCAGTCTAATTACGATGGAAAGAGGAAAAATGAACTTGAAAATAATCTAAAAATGCTTGAATTAACAAAAAATAAACCTGCACCATTAGAATCTTTGGAAACAGCACTGCTTGGAGCTGCACTTGCAATTTTTGTCTTATTGCCAAATAATTCATATTGTGATGAAAAGGAGGAAAACAAGCCGAAATCAATATTTGAACCAAAAAGCGCATATGCAATGCCTGTTGTAGAAAAACCTGCTTTGAATGCCCTAGCCCCTTCTACTACCCAGTTTACTAATTATCTTAATGCCCCTGTTTATTTGAGGTATGATAAAAGAGAGCCAACAAGGGAAGAGTTTGAGGGTGTGCCTGTATACAAGGGGTATTATGCTGTTGATGATAAGAAAAACGAATTAGAGGAAAAAGTAACTGAGAGTGTAAACAACAGCAAATGGAAAGAGAGAATTGGGATAGACAAGGTGAGCACAAAGTTCAGTCAAGGTGATGTTAAACTGCAGGCAAGATTTAGGGAAAGCCAAAACAAGCAAAAGTCTATATGGACAAGAATAAATTATGAAGGCAGGATAGAAACAGGATTCACACTAAAATTTTAATTTATTATCTCGCCCCAGCCAATTAATCTCCAATGCCCCTGCAGATTTCTTGCAATGCCAATCTTGCTTCCCTTTAAGGGGATTATCGGGATTCTTAGAGAAAATTCTACATCGCTTCCCTTCACACCAATTACATTCCCAACACTTACAGCAGTATTGATGCTTAACAGCAATATCTCTGTGGTCTTTATTGGGTCAACTGCAACCCTCTGCTCTGTGCCTACAACATCCTTGAAGAGATTGACCCTCATCTTTATTTTATACTGCAGCTCTGGAAGATTGCCAACCGTTGAAACAACACAGCCACTTAGAGCATCTGCCTTCGCCAGTACAGGATCCAATTCTGTTTGTATTGCCAAGCTTCCTGAAGGCTGTGCATCCTCTAATTTGTTATTGCCAGAGTAGATGGATAAAATCTTGGTTGTTATTGTTTTATACTCAGTCATGTTATGCTTCTTTGTGCTCATACCTGGCTTTATCTCTATGTTGTCTCCTGCCTTTAGGATGCCCTGTTTTAAGACACCCCCTAAAACACCGCCACTCAATTCACGAGCATCTATTCCTGGCCTGTTCACATCAAAACTTCTTGCAACAAGGAATATTGGAATGTTGTTTATGTCCCTCTCTGGAATCTTAAACCCGTCAATCTCAGCAAATATCTCATCAATATTCAATTCCTGCTGAGCGGAACAGGGGATTATAGGAGCATTCTCGGCTACACTGCCCTTAACAAATCTTTTGATATCCTCATAACTCTTCATTGCCTCTTCCCTGCTGACCAAATCAACCTTGTTTTGCACAATAACTATCTGTGAAATTCCCTTTGCACCCAATGCAACTAAGTGCTCTTTTGTCTGTGGGCGAGGGCATGGTTCATTTGCAGCTATTACAAGAATTGCAGCGTCTATTATAGCTGCCCCACTCAGCATTGTCGCCATCAGCATCTCATGACCCGGTGCATCTACAAAGCTTACATACTTGACTGGCTCTGCCTTCTCCCCGCACTTGCATTTCTCCTCTCTCGTGTAAGTGCCGCATTTAGGGCATTTCTTGATTATAACATCTGCATAGCCTAATTTGATTGTTATCCCCCTCTTCAACTCTTCAGAATGTGTGTCGGTCCACTTGCCTGTTAATCTGTAAAGCAGAGTAGTCTTTCCATGGTCTATATGGCCCACCATACCAACATTCAATACAGGCTGTTTTGTTATTCCCATCTAAAAGTTTATAGGGATTTATCTTTTAAAGTTTTGGTTTTGAGAAATTTTAAGTGATTAAGCAGTCGCCTCAGCAGTTTGCGTTTCCTGCTTAGCTTCCTCTTTCTTCTTGCATTGGTCCGGGAATATCTCTGTGAGAGGCTTGCTGCCCGCTTTCTTTACAGCAAGATTTATTTGAACAATGTCTGGGGAGATTGTATTTCCCCTTACAGTCTTCCTCTTTCTCATTCCCCTTGGCTTTCTCTCACGCATCCCCCTGCCATATTTCAAAAGAACCCTTTTCAATGCAGTTCCTTCAACATTTGCAAGAGAAGGAAAGCCTGCCTTGTCTGATGCACCTGTGATTGTAAGCTCATATCCCTCCAGCTCTGACTTTATGTCCTTGCCTTCTATTGTGTCACCTACCTTCAAGCCGATAAGAACGTCACTATCCGCATCTAAATGAAATGTTTTGCCATTCTCTTTCCTGTCCGCTATATTTATCTTGAACACCATTTTATCAGATACTATCAAATTGATGGTTTTAAAAGCTTTCTACCTTGGCAGAAATATTGTCTGAGGTGTTTTTCCCATCAAAATATTTTTTATATCATATAATACATTGCTTATTATGCACAGCTTACCATTATCTGTGCACATTTTTGCTGATTTAAGCTTGCTTTCCAATCCGCCACTGCCGCCTCTTCTTGTTTCCTTGTTTAGATTATCATAATATGAAACATCATAACTGCATCCTGATCCGATTACTTTTCCATTTTTCAACAGACCATCATAAACTGTAAGGTTAAGAAGCAAGTCCTGATTTAAATCAACTGTTAGCCTTGCAGCAAGTATGTCATTATCCCCGAATGTTATCTCTTCAGTAGCCACAACATCATTTTCGTTTATTACTGGCACTTCCTTATTGGCTAACAATTCAGAATGCACTCTTTTCAGTAACTCTAATCTTTTCCTGCTGTTAAAATCATTATCTGTTAACAGCAGTTGGGCAATATTCTTTCCATATCTTGCAAAAGCATCTATGTATGCCTGCATCAATATTGGCTGCCCTATAGCTGCATATGTTTCAGGAAGGTTTGCAGATGCATATCTTTCTACTTTCCCCTTCCCGCATGCAATTGCCCCTGATGTGACAATAGATACTCTCATGCCTTCATCCATGAGATGACTGCAGTTCTCTGCTAGTCTCTCAATCACCCCTCTATTTATACCATTGTCTAATGTTGTTATGCCTGCTGTCCCTATCTTTATTACAATTCCGTGAACTCTATCTAGTAAATTTTCCATTTTAAATCCCCCAAGTAGCCTTTTCCCTTCTCTTGATTTCTGCAATCTCTTGCAGCACAGAGATTTCATCTGCACTCAAGAATCTCTTGTTTTCTTTAAGTTTAAGGAATGAATCCTCGGATAAATCTGAATAAAGAATGTCCCCCTCATGAATCTGCCTGCCAAATGTTACATCCTCCATTGATACTGCAACATCTTTTCCCTTAGATACCTCTGACACAGACTTGTTTTCTGATTGTATTGCATTTACCCTGTCAATCCTTCTGCCAGCAGAATTCATCATTGTAATCCCTTGTTTTAACCTTCCCCTCAACACAGAAACACCAAATATTGCTGGCTTGCTTTGCCTGAATACATACCTCAATACCTGAATCTTGCAGGGCATTGCTAATTCTGCCATGCTTGCCCTTTCCAATTCCCTTTTCTTCTCCTCTTGCCATTTCTTGTAATCCTCTATCAGCCTGTAGATTACATCATTCAACAATATCTTAACATCTTGCTCAACGCCCTCTTCAACAGATACATTAAAGCCCAGTATTATCTCCTGCAGTGGTTCTTTGCTTGACTTTGAATTTATCACATTAGCTTTTGTGATATTACCAATTCCCACCTCTCTTATCTTGAAGCCCTCCTTTCGCAGCAGCATTATCAATGCCTCCAAACTGCCAAGAGAATCTGCCTTTATTAGAATTCCTTCCTCATCCAACTCTACAACCTCTGCTATCTCTCTCTTTAACATGCTTTTTGTTTCCTCAATATTCTTCGTTGCAATGAATGGCATGCCAGGCGTTACACCATCTGTTGTTGATAGCTGCATGCGCACACCAGAGGCTGCTGTAATCTCTTTAACCACTTTGTACCCCTTGCATAAGGGCAGTGCTCCTAATAGTGTTTTTATCTTTGCTGACACTGGTTCTCCAAGGCTTGCAATCAAGATTGTATCACTCTGCTTTAATACACCATCATATACAATTGCCTCTGCATAGAAAATACCTCGTTCCTTCTTTATCTCTAGGATAGTCCCCTTTGCTTCCCTGCCTATCTTTAATTTTTCAACGAGGAATTTTTGTGATAACCCACATAACATCATAAGCAGTTCTATTATTCCCTCCCCCCTTTTGCCAGAGCATGGAACAACAGCAACCTTTTTGCTGAAGTCCTCTACCCTGTAAAATATGTCTGCATTGTATCCATACACACCCAAGGCAAACATTATCTTGTAAAGCCTGTCATCAAATTCCCTTTTGGTGTAAGAAGCCTGTTTCTCAATACTCTCTTGCATGCTCTCACTTTGCTTTTTCCAGCCATGGATGACATCAAACTTATTCAGCGCAACAATAAATGTCACCCTATTTGCCTTGAGAATCTCAATGCATTCTGCTGTCTGGGGCATTATCCCCTCATTTATATCAATAACTAATATTGCAAGGTCAGCTAGGCTTCCGCCCCTCTTTCTCAAGTTTGTGAATGCTGCATGTCCTGGTGTATCCACAAACAAGAATCCTGGAATCTGTAATTTTATTTTATATCTATCAAGAAGTGCTGAACATTTTCCAGTTATCAATGAGATAGGACATGAGGTAAATGATATTTTCTGTGTTATGCCACCTGCCTCTTTTTCAGTAATGCATGTATTCCTTATACTATCCAGTATTGTTGTCTTGCCATGGTCAACATGGCCTACCACTGTTACAATTGGCTGTCTTATCTGAGTCATTTTGATAATAAGAATACTGCCTATTTTTAAGGTTTTGCAAGATTAACTAATCATTGAGAGCGATAAATTTGGTCCTAAGAGGCAGCCCCTCTAATTTGATTAATTCATCTATCTGCGTTTCTAAAGAAGAGATATTTTTGCTAACATTGTTGCTTAGATTCTTGTCTTCAATTAGTTTATTTGATATATGCATGTAACTCATGAGATTTTTTACAAACGATTTTTCAAATGATTTCAAAAAAGAAGTGTCTCCATTTTTTGATGCTGGAAAAAACAAATTGTAAAAGTAGAGAGAGGTTGATTTAGAGGCTAAGAAACTATTGATGTATGCCTCCTGATTTGCATTTAACTGTAAATCCCCAATATCCATTGTTACACCTCCAAGAGTGGTGTCTACCAAAAGGCATTCACTCTGGTCCTTATAAGTAAATCCAAGCCCCTGTGTAATCCCATAATATTCAGCCAGCCTCTCCATAAAAGTGTCGCATATCTCTGCCTCATTCTTGCAATTAGGATATTGCTTTCTTATAATCTCCTTAAGCTTGCTTTTGTCTTCTATTCTTCCAGAATCAATCAGGCGCGTGTTTAATCCCTTAATTATGTATAAGTAGGTCCCATGAGGCCCCAATGTTTCCAGATATTTTCCAATTGCCCATTCAAATGGTTTTTTTCTATGTTCTGGGGGGACAGCCAAACAATCAATTCCTGCCCTGAACAAGGATTTGAATATATTCAAAGAAATAGATTTGTCTTTTCTTGCCTCATTCAGATATTTTTCAAAGGGGACTATTTCTCCTGACTCCAAAATAAAATTATTAAGCTCATTTAACTGCACAGGCTCTGGAGCCCAAGTTGTCATTCCCTGCAATCTCAATGAAAATTCCTGAACAATTCCAGCATTTAAGTACTCCCTTTCTAACTCTTTAAGTGTTACACTCCCAATCATGGGTGGCGCAAAATATGTTTCAGGATATTTTCTAAATTTATCTCCATTAAGTAAGTCTGCTCCCTTATTAATAACAGACATAAATAAATCATCTAAGACAAAGTAATAGCTTCTTCCGGAACTAGGGTCCTTCTTCCATCCATCATTGCGTATCTCTACCTCTGTTGTACTCCTTGGTGCAATAAGTGACTTATTCTGGAGAGAATCAAATTGACTCCCCCATTTTTTCTCAAATAGATTAGAATAATTATCTAATGAGCTGTTAATCTCAACTTTTATAGGACTGCTGCTAACATCATTTTTTTGGTCCTTCCCATCAATAATGCCTGAGATTCGCTGCAAGAATTCTCCTAAATCATCTTCTGGATTATTCCGGGATAATGTTGCGTCTATACTCATAGATTCCCTGCTTAAAGCACATTTCTTGGTAATGCACGGGATTATTCTTGTATCTTGATGGGTTAATATTCTATTGATACTGTTCATAAGAATTCAGTGGATAAGATATTTATAAAACTTCTTAATGTTACTACTACAAAATTAATTAAGATTTCCTATTTTGTCTCTTGCTTTTCTTCCTTCTTTTCAGGCTGTGCCTCTTTCTTTTCCTCTGCCTGTGCCTTCTCCCTTGCTTCCTTCTCCCTTTTTGCCTCTTCCCAAATCTTTGCCTTGTCAATCTCTTTTTCCTTTACACCCTCTTTCGCTTCCTCAAGAATCTCTTCCTTCAGCTCTTCTTTGCCCTTTCCTTTCTGGGACTTTTTTACCCACGCAAGCTTCTTTCCCGCTCTTCCAAGTTGCCAATTCTTCGTGCATTTTGAACTACAAAAATTGAGCACCTTATCAGGAAGTGCGAATATTGTGCCTCTCCCAAGCTCAATCTGTTTCGTGCAAAAAGAACATTTTGTCATTTTATAACAGGATTTTTCTAATCAAAAAATCCTAATGTGTTTGTTAGGATTTTAGGATGATCAGAAATGCTCATTAAAGCATGTGGTTTTCACAAAGCATTTCTGACATAAAAAGACTCGATTTGATTGTTTTTAAATCTTATCCTCTTTTGTGTGTCTACTTTAATTTTCTGAAAAATTTATATACTCGATACCCTAAGGAGATATATGGCGCAGATAAACTCAAAGACATTTTTTTATTTGATTATTGCCTCTTTTGTTATAATCTCTTCTTTAAGCTTCATTTTTTTATATAATCCTAGCCTTAGTGGATTGGTTATTATGAAACCCTCTTTTGAGGCAGGCACAGGCAGTTATAATAATACATTCTATAATCAGAGTGGTTTTGTTCAACTTTCATCAGGCATTTCAGGCAGTTACAAGAGTGCTGTTTTTGATGCCAATGTTACAACAGCATGGAAGAGTCTTGATTTAGTAATTGATGTTCCCTCTGCGACTCTAACCCAGCAGATTAAACCATCATCTGCGTATTATACGGACAAGGATAAAACGAATGAAGCCCTCGGTTCTTCACAGATGTCCAAGATAAATGACTCTGACAACTCAAGATTCTCATTTGAATCAAGAGATAGTGTTGATGCTAATCTCACTCTTGTTTGGAATGCTGGTATTCCAGCAGCAGCACAAATAACCTCTGCTATTTTAGTATATGAACACCAAGAGTCTGCAGATGAAGATGTTTCATTGAAGGGAAGAATATTCGATGATGGTGCATTTGTTGACGTTTGCATATTCACCATATCAAAAAATAGTGATGTCACAGATACGTGCGATTTAAGTTCACACATTTCAATACCTGCCGCAGCAAACAATCTAAAATTTATGATTGCATTCACAAGAGATGGCTCTTCAAAGGCTGAAAAGGCAGACTTTGTTGCATTGAATGTTACATATACCATTGACACATCAGTAGGCATATTTGTTCACTCATGTGACGATTCTGAATGCTCTGGTGAGGAGTGGAATAAGTATAATAATGGAGAATCTTTGTTAGAATCAGATAACAGATATTTCCAGTATATTGCTTATTTCTACTCTGATTCTGCTGAGCTAACACCAAAACTTTATAACGCGACAATAACCTTTAACACCGCACCATCTGTACAATTTAATTTTCCATTAAACAATGAGGTAATAAGCATAAATTCTACACTGTTAAATGCAACACTCTTTGATAATAATCTTGATGATATGACTGCGTGGTTTTATGTAGATAACATTCTGTTAAGTACAACTAATAATGTATCAAACGGAACAACGTTAACCTACAATGCCAGCAATCTTATAGATGGGCAGCATAACTGGACTGTAATCGCAAATGACGGCACTGTAAATTCTACGGCTATTTACAAATACTTCAACATAAGTGTTCCTGGTTTAACACCACAACCAGACACAACAAAGCCATCAATAGATCTTATATCCCCTCCACCTACAAAATATGCAAATAAAAGGGATGTAACTTTCAGATATGAGGTGAATGATGAAACCAATATAACGAACTGCTCATTAATTCTAAATGGAGAATTAAATCAAACTGCGCAAGATGTGGCAAAGAATTCTACTCAAGAGTTTACAGTATCTCTCAGCGCAGGCAAATACAGATGGCAAATTGCATGCACAGACTCTTCAAACAATGCAAACATAAGTGAATCAAGAAGATTATTTGTTGTGTCACTTACCAATTTTGATGGTGGCACCACAAACATCACTGCACTAAACTCTGAAGTAATAAACAGACTTGTACTTGAAAAATCCCTTTATGGGAAGATTAATTTTTCTGAGGAGATTAATTTAAGTGATGGGGCAGACATAGATGTTAATGTAAATCTTTCTGCTGGCAGAGTTGAGATAAACTCAAGTGCATTGCCTCAATTGAATAAATCGGCTGTTATTACTTTGTATAATATCTCGTACAACAATCCTCGTGTGATTAAGGATGGTGTCGTATGCCCAAAAACAATTTGCAGCATAATAAGCTATGCCAATGAAATATTGGAGATTAACGTGAGTGGATTTAGTATCTATACCTTAGAAGAAACACCTCAACAGGCATCTGCACCAAGCCATTCAGGAAGCAGCAGTTCGGGTGGTGGATGCCTTGCGAAGTGGAACTGCACGGCATGGAGTGAATGTGCAGAAGGAAAGCAGACAAGGACATGTGCGAAAGTGCCTGCATACTGTTATGGGGGGGCAAAACCTGTGGAAGAGCAGAAATGCAATTCTACTGAAACCACTTCCACAAAACCAGTGGTTCTGGGGGAGACTAGCGGAGTAATCTCTGAAAAGGAACAGAATCTGCCAAAACAAAAGGAAGAAACCGCACCTAAAACAGTGGGTGCAGGGGCGTTTATTGCAGAACTGCCACTCAGGATAAAATTGGCATTATTGGGAAATATAGCATCGCTCATTGTGCTGGCCCTGATTGTGTTCAGATTCTTTATTCCAATATTGAAAAAAGAGGGTTTGTAGCAATTTTGTGCAGAACCGATAACTTTTTAAATAAACTTCTCACATTTAACAAATAAATAAACCCATGACTGATTCGTGAGGGAGGTTAAAAAATGAATTCTGCTTACGAGATAATAGAGAAGGCACGGAAAACAGGAAAGATAGAGAAGGGCACAAATGAAGTGACAAAGGCAGTTGAAAGAGGCACAGCTAAGCTTGTAGTAATTGCAGAGGATGTCCAACCAAAAGAGGTTGTTCAACATCTTCCTGTTCTATGCAAGGAAAAGGGCATAGAAGTGATGACTGTAGACTCAAAGCAAAAGCTGGGTGTTGCAGCAGGAATAAACGTACCAACAGCAAGTGTTGCTGTGATTGAAGCTGGCGATGCATCAATGCCTGAATCTAGTGCAAATAAAAAAGCAAAAAGGGAATAGCTGTTTTCTGCTCTAATTTAAAATGGGAAGCAATAAGCCACAAAAAGCAAAGGAAGTAAAAACCGAAGTTAAGAGGGGTATGGAAAGGATAGTCGGAGAAGCGGTGCCAGCAGTTGTTGAGGAGATTGTTGGCAGGACTGGGTTTAGGGGAGAAGTAACCCAAGTCAGGGTAAGAGTATTACAGGGAAGGGACCAAGGCAAGGTAATAAGAAGAAATGTTAAAGGACCGATAAGATTAAATGATGTTTTAATGCTTAGGGAAACACAGATAGAAGCAAGGAAACTTAGAAGCAAGGTTATGAAGGGGGCATTTACATGATAATCATAAAAGAGGAGCTAAGGAAAGTTGATAAGAAAACCTTGGTTTGCTTATAATGGGACTATTAAGCGCAAGAAAATTAAGGAAAAAAAGGCAGAGGATGAGGTGGCATAGCGAAAGGTACAAGAAAAGGGTTTTGCGGCTTCATGAAAGATTTGACCCTCTTGAAGGGGCTTCGCAGGCAAAGGGGATAGTTCTTGAAAAGGTGGAAATGGAGGCAAAACAGCCAAACTCTGCCATGAGAAAATGTTGCAGGGTGCAGCTGATAAAGAATAGCAAGCAAGTAACCGCATTCATTCCAGGCAATTTGGCGCAACAGTTCATAGATGAGCATGACGAGGTTGTTATAGAGTCTATAGGCGGACGAAAGGGGAGAAGCAAGGGAGACATTCCATGTGTTCGTTATAGGGTGATAAAGGTAAATGACCAGCCCTTGCATTTGCTTGTAAAGGGCAAGATAGAGAAGGGTAGGAGATAAAATGCCATTCAAGATTTTTGATTTGTGGGATACTGTTGAAGTGAATGTTGAGGATCCCGGTTTGAAGAGGTGTATCAATCTGGACACAAAACTTCTTATAAAATCCCATGGCAAGTCAAGAGAAAAATTCGGCAAGGCAAAGGTAAATTTAGTTGAAAGGCTAATCAATCTTTTGCAAGTGCCTGGACACAGGGGCAAGAAACACAGGATTATGACAAAATGGGCATCTGGCAAATTCAATCAGAGTGCCAAAATCGTAATTAATGCATTCAAGAGGGTGCAAGAGCAGACAAAACAAAATCCTATTCAGGTATATGTAAAGGCTGTTGAGAATTCCTCTCCAAGGGATGAGATCACAGCCATAGAATATGGTGGGGCAAGGTATCCTCAGGCATGCGACGTTGCACCCTTGAGGAGATTAAGTATAGCATTACGCAACATTGTTCATGGTGCTTATGATAAATGCTTCAACAAGAAAAAAAATATTACAGAAGCCCTTGCAGAAGAGATTATCCTTGCTTCTAAAAATTCTGCTGAGAGCCTCGCAATATCAAAGAAGAATGAATCAGAAAAGCAGGCAGATGCTGCAAGATGATTACAGGAAATATTAATAAATTAAATTTATTGGAACTAACATGGGAAAGGAAAGCAATCTAGACAAGATTAAGAGGATATCATACAACCAGAAGAACATCAGAAATATTTGCACATCTGCGCATATTCACCATGGGAAGACAGCGATGACAGATAATCTTATAGCCGCTGCGGGATTAA
>CAYSVT010000007.1:0-17578 GCA_964434685.1 Candidatus Woesearchaeota archaeon | reverse complement strand
ATGATCACAAGTACTTGTTGGAAGACATTTGCATCCCTTTGTCTCATTTGAACAGCCATACTGACAATTAAATGTACTGCTCCATGAACAATTTGAGTTCAAATATCCTTTAACATAATAATCCTTGCACCCCCAACCGGCAGTGCATGTTTGTGTTTCAGGTAGGCATTTCCATGTTGGTTCTGTCACATAATTTGCAATCTTTGGAGGAACTAAGATATAATCCTGTTGTGAGAGGTATACAAAGAATAAATCATTACTTGTTCCAAAATCAGGAATACCTAACTTGTTTTCTAATGTGTCTGCATTTCCGAAAGCAATACGATTCCCTGATTTTAATTTTATCTTAGGCATGCTTGTTTCTGCTCCAGTATTGTATACATTTTCACCGGCACCATTGCCCCAGCTTAACCATACCTTCGAACTTATAGCAGATGCATTATGTACATAGTAGCTCTGTAGTAACCTTAAAGGTTTCAGATGTGATTACATCTACAAATTGCACATAGTCTGATGAAGAGCCTGAACAGGATATATCATCCAACTTCAGAATTCTACCGAAGTCGCCAGAATCAACGATTACATAGTCACTTAGACCTATCGTCTCACCCTCTACAACTGCTATCTTCTTATTAGAGGTATCATTAAAACCTGCAGCCGTTGTGCCGACAACATGATAGAAATAGAATGTGAATGGGGAGCTGCTAGACAGGGCACTTGTGAACATTTTTAGCCCCATTTGTATCAATTACTATAGTTTCTTGCGGGTCAAATATCTCTACCTTGCCATTGTTCGCACTTGTATAGTTCAATGCAACCACTCCAGATATAGAACATGTTTGGCTAGAAGAGCAGTTTGTGCATGGAGTTAATATACTAACAGCAGAAACAAAAGCTATGGAAAAGACTAAAAAAGCAATTAAGAATAAAATAATCCTCTTTTCCATTTTGATTAACACTGCTAAGATTGTAGGTTATTTAAAGATTTCGCTCATCTTAATATGAAAAATTTAAAAAATCAATATTATTCAAATAGTAATGATTCCTGAAAAAACAAGGGTAGAATTGAAAAAGCAGGGTTATAGGCTAGTTGGAAGCCATAGCGCCATAAAGGTTTGCTTGTGGTGCAAGAATGCTATTAGAGGGAAAGGCACATGCTATAAGCATGACTTTTACGGCATAAAAAGCTGGAGATGCGTGCAGATGACATGCAGCCTTGTAAACTGCTCCAACAGATGCCTTCATTGCTGGAGGGAGATGCGGTATACCCTGCCTGAAGAGATAAAGAACCCAGATGAGCCTAAAGAAATAGTGGATGGCTGTATTAATGCACAGAAAGAAATCCTGCAGGGATTTAAGGGCAATCCTAATATCAATAAGCAAAGATTAAGGGAAGCAATACAGCCATTGCATTTTGCCTTAAGTCTTGCTGGGGAAAGCTTCTTCTACCCAAATCTGGCTGGATTAATAGAAGAGATTCATAAAAGAAAAATGACTTCCTTCCTTGTTTCAAGTGGGCAGCTGCCTGAAAAGATTGCTGAATTAATAAAACAAAACATTTTACCGACGCAGTTTTATATATCTTTGAATGCGCCGAATAAAAAAATCTATGAAAAGATGTGCAATCCCTTATTTAAGGATGCATGGAAAAGATTCAACAAAAGTCTTGCATTAATGGCAAAGATGAAAACGAGAAGGGTATTAAGAATGACACTTGTAAGGGGATTAAATATGATTGAGCCTAAAAATTATGCCAAGTTA
The DNA here is from genome assembly GCA_964434685.1 of Candidatus Woesearchaeota archaeon. GTDB lineage: Archaea > Nanobdellota > Nanobdellia > Pacearchaeales > DTIR01 > CAYSVT01. The sequence continues at coordinate 15,817 of CAYSVT010000007.1, read as the reverse complement.
ATAAAAAAGGCAAACCCAGATTGGGTTGAGATTAAGGCATTCATGTCAGTTGGCTCTTCAAGAAAAAGATTGAGTTATGATAGGATGCCATTGCATTCTGAGATAAGGGAATTTGCAAAAAGAATTGCAAAAAGTGCAAATCTTAAATTATTGGATGAAAAGAAGGAAAGCAGGGTTGTGTTGCTTGGAAAAAACAAGAAGAATTTAAAGATTTAAATTTAGATTTCAATAACTCTTCCTTCATAACCTGGATTGATTATTATTGTACCATCAATCTTGTCCTGTTTGCCGGCATTCTCATGAAAATGCCCGCAGATGCAACAATTTGGCTTGTTCTTCTCAATGAAATTCCTTACTGCCTTGCTGCCATGGTGAGTTGGAGAGAGGGTATCTAATTTAGTGTTGTAAGGGGACTCATGCGTAATCAAGACAAATTTAGTTGCTTTCTCTTTCAAAGTATAATCAAATTTAGAGAGCAGTTTCGTTAATTCCTCTTCGCTTAATTCATATGGTGTGCCAAAGGGTGTAAAGCTACTTCCTCCACAGCCAAAAAACAAGATTGAATCAAAGAGCTGTGTTTTTGCATGAAGATTTCTTATGAATTTATATCTCTTTTCTGCATTTTCTATCTGCTTAGGAGACTCATGATTTCCCGGGACTATGAATAATGGCAGGCCTATATTGAGCTTTTTGAACATTTCTTCAATACCAGAACCAAAATGAGATAAGTCTCCTGCTGAAAGAAGTGCGTCTACCTTGAATTTTTTTGCTTTTTTGATTAGCCTGCCAATTCTATCTTCGTCTGCATGAACATCTGAAAATGCTAAAAGTTTCATTTCAATAAATTTTTATACAAGCGATATTTTTAAAGATTATGCATGAGGGGCTCATTGTGGGGATAGACGCGGGGATGACAAATGCCTATGCAATTCTCAATCTTGATGCTAACCTCACTGCAGGTCCTTGTCTCACTAATAGCTGGAAGATGAAATAATATACGGGATGCGCTTGCAAATATCGCCTAAAGATAAACTATGCCTTCTTTCGTCAGGGCAACGAACCTCACACCAACAGGCAATTGCAGTAATGTTGAGATTAAAGCCATATGCTCCTTGCCAGAGCCTGAGGCGATTGTCAATGCAACCTCTGCCCCCTTGAACTTATCCTTCAATTTATCCAGAAGTTCCTGGCGCAAATCTGAGATTCTCTGCTCAAACTTAACCTGAATAAATTCTGCCTCCTTGCCTGATTCAAACTTCTTTGCAAATTCATCCCCAATAAGAACAATCTTGTCCCACTCACCCTGCTTAATGAGGCCGGCAACCTGCGCCCATGTTCCCTTGCCTGAGGAAAGTAATGCTACAAACTCCATAGCCTTTGCAGAAGGGGAATGTTTATAAATTTTTATATACTAACCAAGACATGAAAAAAGAGTTGCCCTTAAGCGAGATTACCTTCAGGAAATACGAAAAGCCATATGATTTAAGCAAACGAGAACTTGTAAAGAAAATTTGTCTTAGCATTGGACTGTTGCAACCGGGAGATAGCAGGGATATTATTGTTGATGTTTTACTTGTACTAATTAAATCTGTAAAAGAAAAAAAAGAAATTGAACTTGGAACAATAAAACAAAAGGTAATTGAATTAAGAAAAGAGAACAACCTTGAGATAAAAGGGATTGCAGATTCAAACATAAGAAGACAGCTGAAAAGACTGCGTGATTTGATGCTTGTTGAGAAGAATGCAAACAGCTACAAAATCGCGGAATTTGAGTCATTAAGCAAGCTTTTTGAGGACAAGATAGAAAAATTTCTTCTGCCACAGATAATTGAAAGGGTGAAGGAATATCTATCGGGGTTAGACAGAGGATAATGGGCTTTGCACCTAAATAAAACATAATTATCTGTAACATAGGGTTCTGCACATTTTTTAAAATTAATATTTATTTTATTCAAAAAGATTTCTTGAATTAAGACGCAAAGATTATGGCATAGAACTTTTAGCAAAATCTTGTTATCTTGGCTCGTTTCTTTCTTTTAAATAAATGAAAACCATATTCGAAAACCACAATTATTAAAAACCATTCGCCATTACTTAATAAGATGGATAAAATTATAAAGAAAAAATTGCTTAATGAATATACTGAAGGAGACTTAGTTCAAGACATTTTTGTCGTTAAAATCAAAAAAGGTCTCTTGGGATATGCTAAGGGGCATTATTTTTCTCTTATTTTAACAGATTCAAGCGGGGGCAGTATAGAGTATCGATATTGGGGGGGCCGAGATGAAAACAAAGTAAAACAAATGTACGATTCTATAAAAGATGATTCGGTAATTTATACAGAGGGCCAATTTTCTTCATACTATGGGAAACCCCAAATAACATCAAACGAACAACAACCAGTCAAAGTTTTAGAAAGGGGACAATATAACGAAGCGGATTTTATAAAAAGAACAAAAAAAGATATTGAAAATCTATATTCAAGTTTAATGGAGCACATAAACAAAGTTAGTAACGAGAAATTAAAACTTCTTCTTATGAACATATTTGATGGCGAGATAAAAGAAAACTTCAAAAAACATCCTGCAGCTATTTCAATACACCATAATTGGATTGGTGGTCTGCTTGAGCATACTTTAGAAGTAGTTAGATATTGTGAGTTCAGCAAAGAAATTTTTCCCGAACTTGATGAGGATTTATTGATTGTTGGAGCATTATTGCATGATATTGGAAAATTAGAAGAGATGGAAATGACAACAAGAATAAAAGGAACTAACAAAGGAATGTTCTCTGGTCATTTAGTGCTTGGTTCAATACTTGTCTCTAACAAAATGAATGAGATTGGATTGGATGATGCGCTTAAAGAAAAAGTATTACATATGATTGTCAGCCATCATGGGAAAGAAGAATATGGCTCAGCCAAGGAACCAATGTTTCCAGAGGCGGTTGCTTTATATTACGCCGATGAAACAAGCAGTAAAATAGCAGAAATGATTAACTTCATTGAAGACAATAAAGATAAAACAGAAAATGATTTTATGTATCATAATAAAAAGGGGATTAATATTTTTTTAAGATAATTTATGTGCAGAAATGAAAAATAAAAAGCTTTAAAAATACCCTATTTCTATAATCTTAACCGTAAAAACCACTCCTTCCAAAGCCCTTACAGAGGAAATTGACAAGAAACCGCAGGTTTCTTATGGCTGAGGAAGTTCGGTGGGAGGTTTCAAATGCAGGAAAAATTCTTAAAAGCAATAGAAGAGCTTAGAAAGCTGCCTAAAAGGAATTTTGAGCAGTCAGTAGAACTGATAATTAATCTGCGTGATTTTGATGTCAGGAAGGAATCATTAAACCTTTTTGTGCAAATTCCCCATAAGGCAAAAGACAACAAAGTCTGCGCATTTCTTGAAAGGCCAAGCAAGCACTTTGATTTCTGCATTACAAAGGCTGAAATGGATAATTGGCAGGACAAGAAACAAATAAAGAATCTTGGAAAAGGCTATGATTATTTTGTGAGTCTTGCAAGCATAATGTCGAAGGTTGCAACGCAATTCGGCAGGGTATTGGGGCCTCAGGGAAAGATGCCCTCTCCGCAATTGGGTGTATTGACAACACAGGATGACAGCAAAGAAAGGGAACTGGCAGAGAAGATTCGCAATACAGTGAGGGTCAAAACAAAGGAGCCAAGCATAAAGCTTGTTATAGGCAGGGAAAAGATGGCTGAAAAGGAGCTTGCTGAAAATGCTGTTGTAGTCTACAATGCCGTTATGGCTGCCCTGCCAAAAAAGAGGGAGAACATCAAATCAATTCTAATTAAATTTACAATGTCCAAACCAATCAAGGTGGAGAAATAAAATGGTCAAGGAAGAGAATCTAACTGGGAAAAGTGCTTCTGATAAGGGAACAAAGAAGGAAGCGAGGGTGTCTGAAAAGAAGCTTAGCACAGTGAAGGAGATGGTAGGATACATACTAAACAATAATACCATCACGATTTCATCAATGAGGGGCACACCATCCTCACAATTCCAAAGAATAAGGAAGATACTCAAGGCAAGGGGCGTCATTATCAAGGTTGTCAAGAAGAACGTGATGGCAAAGGCAATTGAAGCCTCAAAGAAAGCGGGGATTGAAAGCCTCGCACAATATCTGGAAGAGGGCTCGGCAATACTATTCTCGCAACTTGACCCTTTTGAACTGGCTGGAATACTTGCAGACAGCATGAAAGAGGCCAAGGCACGGGCAGGGCAAAGGGCACCCTATGATATAATGATAGAATCTGGTCCAACAGACATCCCTGCAGGACCAATGATAACGGAATTAAGCAATGCTGGCTTGAAGGTTGGTGTGGACAGTGGCAGAATAAGCATAAGAGATGCCTCAACAATTGTAAAGAGGGATGAGAAGATTTCAGAGAATGTGGCAAATATTCTCTCGATGATGAACATATTCCCATTCAGAACAGGGCTCGAGCCTATTGCAGCATATGATTCAAGGGAGAAGAGTGTATTAACAGGGATAAATATAAACAAGAAGGAAATGCTTGACAATATGAAAAATGCCCATTTAGATGCATTTGCACTTGCAGTATCCCTTGTATATCCTGCAAAAGGGGTGATAGGGATGATTATAGCAAGGGCTGCAAGGACCGCAAATGCCATATTCAACTTACAGAAAAGTCAAACTCAAACAACAGAACAAAATCAAACTGGAGGTTAAAAATGGAATATGTCTATGCTGCGCTGTTGCTTCACAAGGCAGGCAAACCAATTGAAGCAGGGGGAATAAAGAAGATAGTGGAAGCCGCAGGCATCACTGCAGACGAATCAAAGATAAAGATATTGATTGCTTCTTTAAGTGGTGTTGATATCGAAAAGGCAATAAGTGAAGCAGCCTTGCAACCTGTAGCATCTGCTGGTGCAACAACAGCAAAAGTGGAAGAGAAGAAGGAAGAAGAGAAAAGGGAAGCAGCTGCAGAGGGTCTCAGTGCATTATTTGGTTAATCTTCTTAATTTTTATAAAAGAAGAGACCTTCTCGGAATTGCATAATTTAGATTATAAAATGAAATCCAATAAATCAAATGAGACAAGCACTGAATTGATAAGGATGCTGTGCTGCCCGGTCTGCAGGGGCGATTTAATCAGGGGAAAGAACCGGCTTAAATGCAGGAAATGCAGAAGGGCTTATCCCATAAAAGAGGGCATTCCTATTATGCTGCCATAAAGAGATCTTCTAATTTCTAATCTCTTCTCTTAATGAATTAAGAGTATTAATCCTTAAATCAATTAAATTAGAATATTTCTTATATAAAGAAACTTTTATGATATTTAGGTTATCTCCATAAGTACTTATCCGCTCCTCATACCTGGTGTTAGGAAATGTTTTTATTAATGCAGATCTCACTGCATCATCAATAATCTGGCATAAATTTCTTTTTTGATCTCTCAAAGATATAATTGACTGATTAATCTTTTTTTCATTTACACCAAATAAACTATATAAGTTAAACTTGAACATTCTAAGATACATTCCCTCTTAATTATAAACTTTTCGTTAAATAATTCTCAAAAGATAAAGATTAAAAAGCAAAACCTCTTTCTCTTTTCAAGCCGACGTGGGACAACGGTACTCCGCCTGCCTTGAGATGTAAGGAACCAAGGTTCTCTTAACAATCAACTCTCCTTAAGGGAACAAATCACCTTCCTTAATGGAAAAACATGACAGCAGGTTTCCTTCGGGATTTCCAGGTTCGACTCCTGGCGTCGGCGTTTTTTATATAGACAGAATAGCCAGTCTAATAATTACATTCCCAAAAAGAAGCATTCTCTCCTGTCAATTTGAATTAACCTATCTTCCTTCTTGATTTCTTTGCCTTCCTCTTCGCCCTTGCTTTTTCCTGTTCCAATGCCAATTTCCGCAGGCGCCAAACAAGAACGAGTACTAATATAACTGCAAGAAGTATTAAACCAGCACCCAGCCATATCCCAAAGGGCACATATATCAAACCAGAACAACTCACCATTTTTCCTCTTTCCCTCCAGATAAGAATTCCCTCTAAATAGAAATTCTCCAGATAGGAATTCTAAAGAACCTTGGTTCTTTATGTTTATATATCTTTTGCTAAAAGCTAAAAATAGAAATCCAAAAGAATTAAAAAGATTAAATTATCTTGCTGCCCCACAATAGCCTATAGCCTACCTAATCAGAATTACTTTTTCCTTTTCATCAATACCACTGCTATCACTATTACTACTGCAATCGCTACTGCAATGCCAGCCCATAAGAGCAGGTTAACTCCTGCCTCTGCTCCCTCTGCAGGTGCTGCTGGTGATGGAGTTGGAGTCGGCGTAGGTGTTGGTGCAGGCTCTGTAACATTGCCTGGTGCTGGTGTTACTGGTGCAATGCCAACAAGAGGCTTGATTGTTAATGTCGCCTTCATCTTTGTCAAATCTATCTTGTCTACTGTGATTGATATCTCATTTATTCCATCAGCATCCAAATCAATCTCTGTTGTTTGACCAAGGTTTAGAAGCTTGGTTATTACTCCTGAAAAGAACTGTACTGACACAGTTTTTCCAGTCATACCAAGCAGGCTCATAGTGTGATTCGTGTTCTCAATTGTGAATTTAATCTTCTCTCCAGGTGCAAGCTCCTTTGTAATTGCTGATGAGAGCACGCCTATCTGGATTGCTGCAGCTGCACCTCCACCAGTTCCCCCACCACTTGGTCCAGTGGTTGAGCCAGGTGGTGAGTAGGCTCCGCCAATCTGCGTTCCAACAGTGGAGAAGTGAGGCAATCTCACCCAGAAGGTATTACTAGTAGTATTCATATAACAATATGTGCCTGCTGTTCCTGTACTCATGTTAATATAAGTAGTTTTACTGCATGCCAGCCCATCACTGAAGAATAGTGTATTGAAGTCTGAATAATCTGAAGGTATTTGTGATGTGTCATTCGCACTTAAATTCCAAATCATGGCGAGGTTGTGGTCATATAAGAGGGGTAACTTTGCGTAATACGTCCATGACTCATTATATGTGCTGTTGTAAGGTATTCCCACCCACACCTGTTGATAGATTGGGGGAGCAACACTCCCAAATTTCCATATGTCTGCAAGGCTGTCAGCACTTGCTGTTGTCTTGCTTGCATTCTCCATCATCTGGACGTCTGGTGGACCAGATGCAATTAAGTCAACATCTATGAAGTAAACCTTAGTTCCAGTAGCATACTGCACAAGCATATTGCTCTTTCCAGCCAGCATTGCCTGCATTGGGTCAAAGCCGGCATCAAATGCACTAGTGCCAATTCTGCAAGAGGCAACATCCGGGTCAACTACATTGCATGAAGGTGTATTGCGTAAAAAGTTGATTGTAATCCCTGAACCAGTTATATTGCTGCCTATGCCACCAGTGCTATTAATCAATTGTGGCTTGAACGCATATAATGTGATATTTGTTTCATTAACATTCAGATTAATCTTTGTCTCTTTTGGGGCATACATCTGACTGTACATCCTTACCTTTACTTCCTGAGTGTCATTTGGCAAGGATAAGCGGGATGCACCGTTTGAGTCAAGATTTCCAATTATGTAGTGCAGTGTGCCATAAACATTATTATTCTTGACAAGTGCCTCAACATGCCCCTGTGTTATAGCAGTACCATTATCATCAACAAATCTGAACTTAATGCTGCTCGCATTGGTTTTATTGATATTACTGCTGTCTCCTGAACCCCATTTATCCTGTCCCTTGCCTAACATGCCCTTAAGGGTTAGGTTGTAATCCATATCGCTTGAGATAATAGTGAAGTTTTGCAATGCACCATAATACGTTTTCGTATTATTATCCATCGCAAATACCTCTACTAAATAATTAATCCCTGCTGCAGCACCCATACTGCTGATATTAAAGCTGGCAATCTGACAGCTCTTTTTGCCTGGGCCTGCACCTGAATTATTGCCGTATTTTAGCAGACTAGTATCTGTCTCTCTAAACTCACTAAATTGAAAGTCCATTGGAGGAATGAACCCTGGCCAAGGCATAAGCCTAGTAGTAAAGTTTGTAATGTTTAATTGCTGGAGGGATGAGTTAACCCCTGTTGTGAAGTTTGAATTGCCTGAAATGTTTATACAACCGGTTATATTTTGGAAGGTGAACATCAGGCTCTTGTTTATTGTCACATTATTGGCTGAGATGTTAATGAAGTCTGCACCTGGTGCCCCAGTTGAGTTGCATCCCACTACTGGATTTATTATGCAAGAACCATTTATCCTTATTGAGATAGGTGGTGTTGCATTATTCCACCCAAACATTGGGGGTGAGCGTACAAACATTATTGTATAATTCCTGTTGGCAGTTACATTTACAGTAATTTTATTTGCGAATCCCATCGGATTTGATACAATAGGAAAGCCAAGATTCTCATCTGTTACCTCATAACCGAAATAGGATGGATTACTATACCTCGTCGAATTTGCATAGGCATATAGTGTAATAGATGTTGCATTTGTCGTGTAGAAAGTACCACCACTCATGGAATAGAAGAGTGGCTGTCTTGGCATTGGTGGCAGGGTTGGACCCATTGCGACAGCATTTCCACTGCTGTCATTGACAGTTATCTTTAGCCTGTAAATATTGGCATTACTGCCATTGTTTATTATATGAGTAATGTTAAACTGCCCGCTTCCAGTTGTTTGAACTGACCTTACCATTCTTTCTGCTGGTGGCCCGCCAGAGGTGTTCTGAACAATTTCAAATATGCTTACGTCACCACGCTGCTCTATTGTTAAGTTGCCATAACTTGCGTTTTTAACCCATCCATTAATATTAAATGCATTCATTGTTATGGTATAGTTGCTTGAGGAATATTTCTGCAATCCATAATTGTCAGTAGCAGCACATGCCCACTTGTATGTGCCTGGTGTCAATATAGAATATGTGAAATTAGTCTGATTACTTGTTCCCATAACAGAGGGATAGGCTGTTGTGTTAGAGTATATTGGACCAAATGGAATTGACCACAGCCACAATGTTACACTTGTGATGCCACCATCATCAGTCATATTACACGTGAAATTAGCAACTGTGGTAGAATTAATTGATATCCCAGTACCATCAGTATTATTCACTCCCCCATGGGAATCAGGGTCTGTATAAGTAGTGCTGGTAAAGATGGTATTATTTACCTCTGGCCTGACTGTGTCATTAACAATAAGGGTGAGATTTGTCCTGCCCATTACATAACTAGTTCCACCATCTGTGTAATTCAGCTCAACTGTGATGTTATATAATCCCGGTGTGCCAATAGAAATATTAAACCATATGTAGCCTGTATCACTTGAGTTAATCAGTGGCTTTCCCTTTGTTCCATTTTCGACTCTTATTACAAGATATGGTTTATTGCTAGGAGTTGAGTTGGTAAAGTTAACTACACTCGCTGCATTTATTGAAAGATTAGAACCATTACCAAGGAATTTGTCAAGAAAGATACCTGACTCGAACAAAACCAAGTTTGCATTATTTGAAAGAAGGGTAATCGCTGTAAAGTTCCAGAAGGTGATGTTAATACCCGTTATGTTATATACCTTTGCACCAGATGAGTTAAGCTCGCTTATTGATATGTTAACTATACTATACACATCTTCAGAAATATTTCTTGTTACTAATGTTACAGAGGCATTCACAGGTGAGGTGATATTTTCACTTGATAAGCTTGCTAATGCAAATGGGCTTGAAGCAGTCAGAATATAGATTGCAAACACTGCCAATGCAGCAATTGCAAATAATGAAAATATTAACAATGCCTTCGCACGATTATTCATTTCCCCTTTTATCTCCTCTTTATTATTTTTTAAAACATACTAGTATTTAAAAACCTTTCGCTGTTTTGGTTTTTAAAAATTGAAATTTAACTGGCGGGTTATTTAGGCTTTTCTCTTGTCTCGCCATCATTCATAATGCTCTCTACTTCTTTAATCAAGTCCTCTGCTGTTCTTTCCCGATGCAAAGATGCCTTGCCGCAATAAGGGCATTTCTTCGGCACTTTGCCCACCACATCAAGCTCATAATTGCATTGTGTGCAGTGAAATGTTGTCATCTTTTATTGCAAATATGAATATCCTGTTATTTAAAGATTTTTCTAAAATAATGCAGGGGTTACAAAAACCTCTATCAATGCCGCTAAGACCAAGATTGCAACTGAAAGGAGTATCAAATCAACTGAGTCTTGTAGGATGCACCAGAATTTTTTACTGTTCATCTCATGCCTTATTATTGCCACGCTTAAAATTCCTCCTGCCAATGCCACCACGAAGTATGCTGCCAATTCCGGAATGCCGTGGATGAGATACCTCATCAAACCGATATGCATTTGACTCAATGTCGCTTGAGTAAATATTCCGACAGCAGCGGCAATCACCGATGCATTCCATGCCAGTATGAATATCGCCCCTGCACCAAATGCAAGGGAGAATATGAGGATAAAAATCATGACATATAGATTATTGGTGAATATTGAGAGAAGATTACTAAGGCTGTTTGAAGTCTCTCCTGTATGAGGCATTTTTATAAGATTTCCTGTTATTGAAATGCCCTGCTGCTTTAAGCAGGATTCGAAGTTTTCAGGCATATTTATCACGCAATACTGCTGTATCTGCGCACGAAAGTTCTGTGCTGTTATGTCCGGAGGCATAACCATATACCAAAATGAAAATGCTACAATAAATCCCATGCACAAAAAGATAAGAGCGCTTAAGGCCCTCCCATGTTCCCGTATCAGAATCCTCTCATCTGTTATCCTCAAATCCTTTTTTTCCTCGTATCTTATGATGAAATACATGAACGGGATTGAAAACATTACTGTGAAGGTTATTATGAGTATACTCACATAATTAGAAAATACAGTATCTCTCAAAAAAATCCAGTCAACGAAAAGCAATGAGACAGAAGCATAAAGCAACCCGATAAAGAACATCTCCCATGGCTCCCTCTCCGCCTTTTTTGGGTTCATGAGCATCTCTATCATGAACGAAGAAAGAGTAAATTATTTATAAACCTTCTTGATTTTAGGATTTATGGAATACATAAAAAATCTCCTAAGCAAGAATCTTTCGCTTATTGTAAAAAAAGACAGCAAGATTATCTTTCAGTCATCCGGCGAAATGCTTCATGATTTATTAAGGTGCATCAAGACACATAAAAAAGAGATAAAAAATGCACTTGTTGTTGACAAGGTTGTTGGATTGGCTGCTGCAAGGCTTCTTGTTTTTGCAAGAGTGAAAGAGGTATACGCATTTATTGCAAGCGAGCCTGCAATAAAATACCTTCAAAAGAGGAATATTGCAATCCATGCAAAAAGGATTGTAAAGAATATCCTGAACAGGGACAAGACAGGCATCTGCCCTATGGAAAGGAGGGCGCTTAACTGCAGGAGTGATTCAGAATTCTACAAACTGCTCTCTACTTCCTCTTAATTCGCACCGCATATATTACTACGTATATAAATAGTGTGTCAATCAGTGCAATAATCACCTGAACAATGCTGTGCCCCTTCATCATATTCAAGACAGGCAAGCCAGTGCCAAGATATCCTAAGGGAAGGAACACAAGATTACTTGCAAAGATTGCAATGATTGTTGATGCCTTGCTCCTAAGCCACAGCATTCTTTCTTTTGTCAGAAGCCTGATTTTATGAAAGAGATAGATGTTCAATAGAGAGCTTATAAGAAATGCTATAACTGATGCAAAGAAAAGCCTTGGTGATAATCCCAGCACTATCCCCACAGCCTCTGCCCTTGCTGCTGGAATAAATGGGGCAGCAGGCCAGATTATTGTGAGCCATATCAGGGGATAGCAACAATCTGTGAGAGCAATCCTGCATAAACTCCCTGCCTCGCCACTTTAGGCCCAAAGAACTCATTCATCAAATCAGAAAGGAAGAATGTAAGGCAGTATGCAATAATTCCTGCAGGCGCATGCAAGCCAAATGGGAATGAGATAATCTTTGCAGATGCAAGCACATTCGAAACCACTGCAAGTGATGCAATAACAGAAATGCCAATCCAACTGCCATACTTCTTAGCAAGATATGCTGTCACGGATGCTAAAGACAATGCAACGAGCAACCAAGAAATTTCAAGAATCATTTTAAAAAAGGAATGGGCTTATGTAAACCTCAATCAATGCTGCCCTAAACAGTATGACAAGGGAAATAAGGGTCAATATCAAAAAATCAGAGAAGATATTCTGCAACCTTCCGTGTGCGAAATCCCTTCTTATTACTGCTGTGCTTAAGATTCCGCCTGCAAGTGCCGCAACAAAGTACGCTGCTATCTCCGGGATGCCATGAAAGAGATACATAAGCAAGCCAGTAGGAAGCATGCTGAATGAAGACTTGACAAGCAAACCAATGGCTGTTGCAATCACCGATGCGTTCCATGCCAATATGAATATTGCGCCTGCACCAAATGTTAACGAAAACACCAATGTAAAAATCAGCACATAAAGATTATTGAAGAAGATTGCCCACACCTCCTTCATGCCTGACACAACCTTTCCGGTAATATTCATAAATGTTGCCGAATCAATGCCATATTGCTGCAAACATTTCACAAAGCTCTCCGGGCCCTCCGGACCATTTATAGCACAAAATGCCTCAATCTGGCTATGAAAATTTGTAATGACTAATTTTTCTGGCAATACGACATACCAAAAGGCAAATGCTACCAAAAAGCCCAAGAACAGGAATAATAGGGCCATAATCGCCCTGCTGTGGCTTACTAATAATGTCTTGTTTCTTCCCTCTGTGATTTCGCGGATCGCTTCTATTCGAATAAGTGAGTGAATGAATGGTATTGAGAATATAGTTGTAAAGGTGATAAGCAAAAGAGATGCATGCTTTGAGAAGATAGGATCACGCAAAAAAATCAAATTTACAAGCAGAATGGAGATAGAAGAATACAATAAACCAACGAAGAACAACCTTTCTGGTTTCTTTTCAGCCTCTCTCGGTGAAATAAGCATCTCAAACATTTTTATTCCCTCAGTCTTGATGCACAAGGAATGAGGATTATAAATAATTTTCTAAAAGAGACTCATCCCCTTTAACTTAATTAGAATTAATGTTTAATGAGCATTTTTCAACAGCCATTCTCGCCTCTATTGCACCTGCAAGAGTGCCTTGTGGATGTGAATGAATTCCCCCGCCCATCTGAATAACAACATCCTTTCCAAATATCTTAAGAAGTTGAGGAACATCCTTCGCTGATAAACCGCCAGAGGCAACAGGCATTACTGCTTTTAATGGAATGCTTTTGCTCTTGGTAGCATTGATGTTCTCCTTTACCTCTTCAACACTCTCAAACATCTTTCCTACTGCCGCACCAACATGCAATTGGTCCACACCAATAATCCTGCATATCTTTGCAAGCACATTCATGCTTATACCGTGTTTTGGATTCTTTGTTATTGCTGCATGCCCCGCCCTATGGGCATGAATGATTAAATCAAAATTCTCCTGCCTTAATGTCTGCAATGCAGCAAATCCTGCAGTAAGCACATCAACCATAACATACTCATTTCCTATTTTTTCTGCAAGTTTTGCCCTTCGCAACATCTCTCTTGTTTCTGCAGTTATGTTTATCATATACATCTTTTTTTCACCACTCTCCCTTTCTGCCATTTCCTTCATCTTGAATGTCTGCTTTAATCTCTCGTCAAATTTGTTGAATTTCTGGGAGGAAAGATTCTCATCATCCTTGACAATGTCACAACCACCAATCCATGCATCATATGCAACTTGAGCGTGGTCCTTTGTGTTTAATCCAAGCTTGGGCTTTATTATTGTACCAAGCAGTGGCCTGTTTCTCACTCTTGTAATCCTTCTTACCCCCTCAATCCCGTATTTAGGCCCTGCAAAACTTTTCACGAGCTGGAAAGGAAACTCCATATCAATCAACCTTATATTCTTTATTTCTTCAAGACCAAAAATATTCCCTGCCACGCTGCTCAGTATGTTGGGCATGTTTCCCTTCTCAAATAGTTCAATAGGGTAGGCAATCTTTATCACTGTGCCCTCTTCTTTTTTGTTTATTGAGAACACCTTTGCAGCAAGTTTTCGCGTGTAGGGCTTCTCTGTCTTCACCTCCTTCCATGTGCCAATACTTGATTCTGCTGCAACCCCTCCAGCAGTCTCTTGCAGGGAAAGATGTAATGGCTCAAGATAGAATGCACATATCAAATCGTCCCTACTTGGTTCATATTTTAAATTGACGTAATCTGCATATTTCATTTTATATTATCTCGCTATCCATGGATAGACTAATTTAATCCTTCTCGGAAAATCCTTTGGTTTTAATATCCCTAATTCAGAGATTATTGCAGTAATGTACTTTGCCTCAATCCTTTCAAAGGCAGGATTCCTTACTTTGACATGTCTTGGGGCATTCTTCCATACCTCTTTGTAATTCCTTTCCTCAATCTTGACATCATGACGTGAGAACTTCCACGCATCTGTGGCAATATATACTCTCTTATGCTGGTATTTAGCAATCTCTGCAAACATCCCTGAACCAACTTTGTTTATCACTGAGCCATCAGCCAGCACAGCATCTGCACCAAATAGTATAAAATCGGATTTTTTTATAGCAATCCTTGCAGCAGAATCAACAAATGCTGTGACATTAACACCTGCCCTGCTTAACTCCTTTGCAGTCAACTTTCCTTGAAACAACGGCCTACTCTCTGTATTAACCACAGAAAAATGCCTGCCCCACCTCTTCGAATAAATAAGCGATTTAACAACTGTGTTGCTATGGCAGTGTACGAATATTCTTGAGCCATTCTTAATCAGGCTGTAAATATTCCTGTATGTCCTAACCTCAGAATCTATAAAATGCCTTAATGCGGCATGCACAGAGAATTTCTTTGCATAATTCAATGCATTTCTCAGTGCAGGCTCTGTTGCCCTCAATGATAAAAGTTTCTTTTCTGATTTTTTGTTTGGGAATAGCGAATATGCCCTCAAACCTGCAATTGCTACTGCCTCGGCACCCTGAATCTTTACATTCTTGATATCTTTACAAACCTGCTCGAACCTCTTTTTTTTATCCATTCCTACTCTAAATTATGTTAATATTAAAACCTTTTCTATAATGACTTACATAAACAGGGAGAGTATCATAAAGATATTGATAATTATCAAAACTGCTGCACTAACCCATGAGATAATATTTATTGCCTTTGAATTTGTCAGATTGCCCATTATGTCCCTTCTGTTCACAAGGCATAGCATGATTATCAAGATTACAGGCAGCAAAACACCGTTTAGCACCTGGGAGATGTACATTAAAAAGACAAGTGACAGATTCGGAATCATTATTACTGCTGCCCCGATTATTATAATTGCTGTGTAAAGAATATAGAATTTCTTTGCCTCTCCAAACTTTCTGTTCACCCCGTTCTCCCAGCCAAATGCCTCACTCACAGAGTACGCTGTTGAAAGTGGCAGAATTGAAGCTGCAAAAATGCTGGCATTGAACAGTCCAACAGCGAAGAGATAGCCTGCAAAGCGGCCTGCAAGGGGTATCAGTGCAACTGCGGCATCAGCAGCATCAACTATCTTGCCGCCTGCTTTGAATATTGTTGAGGCTGTTGCCAGCACTATAAAAAATGCAACAATAGCTGCAATTATACATCCTACTATGACATCCCATCTGCTGTACCTATACTCCCCCCTTCTTATCTTCTTCTCAACAATTGATGACTGCAGATAAAATTGCATCCATGGCGCTATAGTCGTGCCAATCATGCCTACAAGCAT
>CAYSVT010000006.1:0-17973 GCA_964434685.1 Candidatus Woesearchaeota archaeon | reverse complement strand
CGGCACTGCAGTTCACTTGCTGCTTGACGGGACCTTAAGCGGTTATTTTAGAGTTTTATTCTTTTCACAACCACTGGGTCTTAATATCATCCCCAAAACACCTTTTGGAGATTTGCTTATTGCAGGCATAGATGCTGTTCTGCTTCTTTTATGGCTAATTCACGAAGAATTAAGGCACAAGATTTCTAATTTTTTGTGATTTAGATATTACCACTATTAAATAGTTAAAATAGTAAGATTTTTAAAGCTGAAATCTTTAGAATAATAAAATGAAAATAGACCCGCATATTCATACCTTGCCTGGAACTGTAACAGAAGATATAATCAATAAAGAAGCATACCGTGTTAAAAGGGTAGTTGATACTGCGGCAGCAAAGGGTTTAGACGCAATAGTTTTGACAGACTTTGGGCATATAGAAGGGTTTAGGGTGTTATACCACAACAAGAAAGAGGGTGGCAAGTGGCTCTTTGGTGATGAATATGAGATAAAAAGGGAGGAATCTACAGTTAGAGTAGGTTCAAGAAATTACCAAAAAGAATTGACAGTTTTTCTAGGTGAGGAGATTCCAACAAAACAAGGTGAAATTCTTGGATGCTTTATAAGGGATTACATAAAACCTGGCAGAGATATAAATGAAACAATGGATGAGATAGATGAGAATGGTGGTGTCATAATCTTCCCCCACTCATTGGCAACACTGCCCGGTATGGGTGGAATTGGCAAAACTGAACTCAAAAGGCAACTTTCTAAAGGGCATTATACAAAGGCAGTTGAGGTTTTCAATGGACAAATGGCCTTTCCAACAAGCTATTTTGATAAAGAGGCAGAAAAAATTGCTAAGGAGTTTGATGCATTTCAGACTGGTGGCTCAGATGCAAGGGGATTCAAATTTAAGCAATATGAAAGAGCTGGGAGTGTTTATACTGATTTCACGGGCTTAAAGGATATATCAAAAGAGAGCATTAGGGATTATATCGGGAAAGGAGGCGAAACAAGAGTATATGGCACCCATAATAATCTCTTTGTTGTCTGTGCGATGATGTTTCCTGTTGCTGTTAAAACTTTGAAGAAGAAGATTTTAGGAGGGTAATCTTTATTTTGAAATGGAAATTGGTATCGTCTCAAGAATAAGTGAATTTCCAAAAGAATTCTGGCGGGAAGAATTTAAGACATTCTCTGGAAAGGTAGATTACATGGAAATAATCTCAAATTGTCCTCATTTTCCTGCACACAATATTGAAACAAATAGCCAAAAAACCCTAATGTTAAAAAATCTGAGTCAAAAATACAAAATTCCAATAAAGGCAATACACCATCTGCCAAATCAATGCCTTGGTGCCATTCTTACTGGGGGAGTTGAGAATTTTTTTGAGCAGGAAAAAAGATTACAGAAAGAATACTTCAATCTTTCTTCTCTTGATGAAAAAGTCAGAAGAAAGAGCATAAAACAAATAGAAGATATCTTGCCTGTATCAAGATTTTTAGGTGCTGATTTCATAGTAGCCCATGGCGGCTCTTACGAAAGAGGGGAAGACTATCCGAATCACTTAGAAAAGTTAAGAAAGAGCTTAGCAGAGATAGATTACTATACAGAAAAGAACTTTATGGATAAAAAATTCTGTATAGAGAATCTTCCCTCTGTAGGGCATTTTGGCAATGAGGTTAAAGAATTGCCAAAGAAACCTGAAGAGATGATAGACTGTGTTAGTGGCTTAAAGAACATAGGGATATGGTTTGATATAGGGCACGCAAATAGTATATATAATCCATTATTTTTTTATGATTCCATCTCGAAAACGAATAAGATTTATGGTATGCATATACATGACAATTCTGGAAACAAGGATGACCATTTGCCTCTTGGAATGGGAAATATAGACTTCAAAAGGTTTATTCAAAAATTAAAAGCAGATAATTATAAAGGGCATTTATCTATTGAACTGGACACGTGGCCAGAACCTCCAAGGGGGATGGAAAAGCACGAGAGAATTGCAGCCTTAGATTATCTTAATTCTTTAAAGCAGTAAGGAATGCCCGAAAAGTTCTTAAGCAGGTTATAATAAGGGAATTAACAAAATTATTCAAAATGTACAATTATATAATAAAACCAACAAGGTATGAGAAGGATAAGTGGGTTGCTGCAAGACATAACCTTGATAAAAAGGAAATTAGAGAGATAATCCTGGACTCTGATATTTTTGCATCTGACTTGGATGATTCTATTGCATGCTCTCCAACAAGGAAATTTGTAAAATGGAATTTCTTTCGTGACCCAATGACAATATTGTGGGGGATTGATTCCTTGTTTAAAATAGTGAGGGTTGGGAGAAAGAGCAGATTTGAGATATGGAAACATTACTTCACAAGATTTGACAAAGATTTGGAGAAGAGGGGAGGCATAAGCGTTGAAAAAGCGCATAGGATGCTGTATCCCGGAATAGCTGAATTCTTTGATTACCTCAAAAAAAACTGCCCCCATCAAAAACAAGTGATGATAACAAGGACTGACCAAAGAATAGGCATGCCTTTTGAGTATCTCTTAGGTTTTGATAAGGCATACTATGAACATTTTGACAAGCATAAGGTTATTGAAGAATTAATCAATACCTTTTCTCCCAAGTTGATTACTATTGCAGGAGACTCTGAAGAGGACAAAGAGATGGTTGATAAGGCAAAGAGTAGCAGTTTAGAGTATTGCCTGGGAATAAATGTAGTAAAAAGTACAAGAAGAATTAATGAGGAATTTGACATCAATATAGGTAGAAATTGGAAGGGCTTGCAAGAGATTGTAAACGGTTATTAGCGAAAGGTATTTAAATTTTCTTTTCTTGAAAGAACGAGGGAGGGATAAAAATGAACAAGTGGTTAGAGTTGCTTTTAGGTCTAATCCTAATAATCGTGCCTATTACAGCAGCTATATGGGACTGGGCGCCTGGACTTGGTGCTGCAACCATTACTGTGCTTAAGGGCGGAATAAACCTTGTCTTAATCTTGATAGGTTTATTGTTTGTAATGCTAGGAATAAGTGACCTAAAGGGTTAATTTTAGTTTTTCTTTTTTTATTTTATTATTTTTTAGAAAAGTATAATTAGTAATTAATATCTTTAGAAGTATGAACTTATGCTACCAATGCAAGGGTAATGGCTTGTGCGGCAAACCCTGCAAGATTATTTCTGCATTAAAAAAATTTCAGCCTAAATTAAAAAGGGAGTTTTCAGGTTCTGCACCGGATGTTTTTGTAGGCAGGGCAAATTACCCAAATGTGTTTACGGGTATTCTTGCACCAGAGGAATTTGGTGATACTTCAAGGTATACTATGCCTGAATCTTGGTTTGAAGAGAATGCAAGTATAGAACAAATTCTTCAATATAGAAGCAGACTTGTCTATGGCCGGTTTCAGAGCAGCATAAGAACATCTAACCGGTTAAAAGAGACTATGCAGGAAATCGCCTTGTCAAGTAAGCCTGTTTCTACAGAATTTAAGCTGAAAAAGGAGCCCCATATTCACCTTCAATTAGATTTGCATATGCCCTTAATAGCCAATCCCGCACCATTGGAAAGGGCAAGGTTAGAGGAGAATCCTAAAGTAGAGAAAGGGGTGGATTACGCAACAAGCGACTATGATTTAAAGGCGGCCAATGCTATAAGAGACTTATATAGGTCAGGAATAGCAGTAAGTAATATTATAAAGGTTCTCGCAGCTGGTTTGCTTGGCTTAAAAGCACAAAGAAGGCTCGTGCCATCAAGATGGGCTGTAACTGCAACAGATGATACTCTTTCTAAACTGCTGCTTGAAACTATCAAGGCATACAATCCTATTAATGAATTCTTTCTGTTTAATTCAGAATATCTTGGGAATCACTATGAAATACTTCTGCTCCCAAGTGCATACTCCTTTGAAGTAATAGAGGCAAGGATGCCTGGTTCTGTATGGAATACCCCACAAGAATCACAGATGTATATTGCACAGGATTATGAACCATTTTATGGCAGAAAGGAATATGCGGCAGAAGTTACAGGAGCATATTACGCCAATAGACTAGCGCTAACAGAATATCTTGAGGAAATCAAGAGGCAAGCAGCATGCCTCGTCATGAGGGAATGTGGAGAAGAGTACTGGGCACCTTGTGGTGTTGGAATCTTAAGAGAGGCATCAAGAAATGCCTTCACAAAAAAACCAGAAAAATTTTCATTATTGAATGAGGCATTGCAAGCAGCACAAAGAAGATTAAGGATGCCTGTCTCAGAATTTGCACATAGAAGTAAACTTCTTGACGAATTCAAAAAACAGAAAAGATTGAGTGAATTTTTGGTTTAAGATATCATCTCAAATAGAAAGATATTTGAATATATTTTTCTTGAATACCTTAAAGAGGGCAAAAATGATATTTAGAGAAGGAACTGCTTTGTATGAATATGACATTATCCGTGAGGCCGGGCAGGATGTGATGTATATTAACTACCTTGGTGCTACTTCTGTGCCTTCAATTGCAGATTCCCCAGTATGCATGGCAAGGACTATCGACAACCTGATAGAATCGCCAAATGCCTCTCGCATCATATTCGTCCAGCAAAGAAATTACAGTTATGATTTTCCACAGGTGTCAATGCTTCTTGAGATAGCCCAGCTCTACACCTATCTCATAAAACAAGAAAGAGTCCTTTCATTTCAAAAGCTTGCACCATTTGCATGCAAGAAATGCCTGGGGCAGAGATATAACGCAATCAATTATCTTGTTCTCACTATTCTTAAACAGGATCCTGTTGGATGCTATATTGAGACTAAACGCCTCTTGAGAGAGGAAAGGATAAATGCAGAGAAGCTGCCGGAGTCATGCAGCAAGTGTGAAACTGTTTATATGAATCTTCTTGAAAAGATAATTGAATTGCTCGACAAGACTACCTTAATCTCTCAGGCAAAACCTATGCTTAATGCATTTCATCTAGGTGACAGGAGCATCTATTCAACAATTTTAAGGGGGGACATAATCCCTAACTTTACATTCACAAGACTTGTAGCTTCCCTGCCGCATGATGCCGAAATAATAGATCAATATGAAGTCGAGGCTGGCTACGATAAGAGCACTGTAACAGTTCTGAAAATGCCCGACCAAACAAAATATGTCTACCATCTTATACCCCCAGAGTATGCTTTGACTGAGGATTATTATACCCTGCTTAATCTGGCAAGGAATGTTCTGATTGAGCACAGACCAAAGGCAGAGGAATTCACTGATCCTGAAAGAACAAGGCATGTTTTCTTTAATGTTGCGAGGGACTTGCTGCAGGAATTGGCAGAAAACAAAAAGATAAAATTGGGCTACAGGCATTTGAACAGATTAGCAACTATTCTTGTAAGGCATACTATAGGTTTTGGTTTAGTGGAGGTTCTGCTGCAGGATGATAAACTCCAGGATGTTGTAATTAATTCACCTATAGGCCAAACAAACATATTCGTCAGGCATCAAACATATGATGAATGTATAACTAATATTGTTCCATCAGTTGAAGATGCAAATTCATGGGCTGCAAAGTTTAGAATGCTCTCTGGCAGACCATTAGATGAAGCAAATCCCATCCTTGATACTGATTTATTGCTGGGGAAAATAAGGGCAAGGGTAGCAATAATACAGCAGCCCCTTTCTCCTGATGGTTTGGCATATGCACTGAGAAGGCATAGAGAAGAGCCATGGACATTGCCCCTATTTATAAAAAACAGGGCTCTCAATCCAATATCTGCCGGTTTGCTTTCTTTCCTTATAGATGGTGCAAGAACCCTTTTAGTAGCTGGCACGAGGGGTGCAGGAAAAACCTCTCTGCTTGGAAGCTTAATTCTTGAAATCATGTCCAAATACAGGGTTATTGTAATAGAAGATACCCTTGAACTCCCTGTTGATGCATTAAGAAAGTTGGGTTATGATATACTGAGGATGAAGGTAAGGGCAGCATTACTCAAAGAAACGACAGAGGTTCCAGCAGAGGAGGGGATAAGAGCCTCCCTAAGGCTGGGTGATTCATGCTTAATTGTTGGGGAGGTAAGAAGCGTTGAGGCGCGTGCATTGTATGAGGCAATGCGTGTTGGTGCCCTTGCAAATGTAGTCGCAGGCACAATACATGGCGCTTCTCCATATGGTGTGTTTGACAGGGTTGTAAACGACTTGCAAGTGCCAATAACTAGTTTCAAAGCAACTGATATAATTGCTGTTATCAATCCAATAAAATCACCCGATGGATTGCATTCATGGAGAAGGATGGTATCACTCACAGAAGTAAGAAAGCACTGGACCAAGGATCCTTTAGAAGAAAGGGGTTTTGTTGATTTGCTCAATTACAATGTGCAGAATGATGAATTGGAAGTGACAGCTGACTTAAAATCTGGTGAGTCTGAGATATTAAAAACAATAGCTGCAAATGTTCGGGGATGGGCTGGCAACTGGGATGCTGTGTGGGACAATATCTTGCTCAGGGCTATGATAAAGGGCGAGATAGTAAACGTTGCAGAAAAGGCAGGCATGCCAGAATTACTTGAGGCGACATTTAATGTAAAGAGTAATAATGCATTCCACCAGATATCTGACAAAGTAAGGGAGGATGTTGGATTGCCTGAGGGCAAGCGGGTGTTCAGGGAATGGCAAGACTGGCTTAAGAAGGAGATTAAGAAGAAGCAGGTGTAAATCTAAAATAGGTGAGAATGGCAAACATAGACGACATATTAAGGAAGTATAAGGCAAAGATTGCATCACAAATCTCAACTGAAAGAGTAGTAAACTACAGCAGGGAGTATAAAGAGTTTAAGGAAGAAACGATGCCTCATCTTACTAGATTTGAGGCGCTATGTAAAAATATTGGCAGATCTTTTAAGATAAAGTTAAAAAAGAGTGATGAGGGCAGGATAAAAAGAGACTTGGAGATAGCACATGTTGATATAACACCGAGTGATGTGGCCAGTCTGGCTGTGTTAGTTTTAATATCCTCTCTTTTCTTCTCACTTGTCATTGGTGTAGGGATATATCTCATGAGTCCTGAAAATGGATTTCCTGTTTTTTTTCTTTTAGTGATGATTCTATTTGTATTATTTCTCTTTTCATATACAATCAACGCACCTGCAAGAATGGCACAGGAATGGCGTTTGAAAGCCTCTTCACAAATGGTGCCATGTGTTTTGTATATAGTTGTATACATGAGGCATACGAGCAATCTTGAGAGGGCAATAAGATTTGCAGCAGAGCATTTGCAAGCACCTCTTGCCCTAGACTTAAAAAAGGTTTTTTGGGATGTTGAGATTGGTAAGTATAGCACAATAAAGGATTCTTTAGATGCATATTTGGAAACATGGCGTGATTATGCCATGGAATTTATTGAAGCATTTCACCTTATTGAGTCAAGCCTTTATGAAACAAGCGAATCAAGAAGGGTTGCAACGCTGGAAAAGGCATTGGATGTTATTCTCGATGGCGTGTATGAAAAGATGCTTCGTTTCACTCATGATGTTAAAACACCACTCCAGAATCTTTACATGTTAGGGATTGTACTGCCTACTCTTGCACTTGCATTGCTGCCCCTTGCGTCCACGCTATTACAGGGTGCTATAAAATGGAATCAGGTAATGCTTGTATTTAATCTACTCTTCCCATTTCTTGTTTTTTATCTCGCCAATGATATCTTAAGAAAAAGACCTGGTGGCTATGGGGAGACAGAACTTCTTGAGCAGAATCCAGATTATTACATATATGCAAGCAAAAGGCCATATTTCCTTGCAGCATTTATATGCATCCCGCTGTTAATCATCAGTTTTATGCCGCTCATATTCCAATACACTCCTCTTCCTCAAATGATGGGCTTGCAGAAGGATTTTACAATAAACATGATTAATATGGACCTAGCCCTATTTGATTTTAAGCATGTTGGGGGCAAAACAAGCGGCCCATTTGGATTGGGCGCATTACTATTAAGTTTGCTTATTCCCTTAAGCTTATCCCTATTTTTTATAATGAGTTACAATATGAAGACTGCCCAACTTTTAAAGACAAGAGAAGAAACAAAAAAACTTGAGGGGGAGTTTGCATCCTCTCTTTTCCAATTAGGAAACAGATTGGGTGATGGTGTGCCTGCAGAGATTGCTTTTGGCAGAGTGGCAGAGTCTGTGCATGGAACTGCGACAGAAAATTTCTTCAAAACAGTAAACACAAACATTCAGCAATTGGGTATGTCTCTCGAAACAGCAATATTTAATCCAAAGAGGGGTGCGATAGTCTACTTTCCCTCTGCGTTGGTAAGAACTTCTATGCAGATTCTTATAGAATCTGCTAAGAAGGGTTTGCAGACGGCTGCAAGGGCATTGATGAGCATCTCTGATTATGTTAAGAATATCAACAAGATAAATGAAAGGCTGAAAGACTTGCTTGCAGACATTGTAGCAGATATGAAAAGCAATATGACATTCCTTGCACCCATTCTTGCAGGTGTTGTTATTGGGCTGTCCGCAATGATTACTATGATTCTCGCAAAATTCCAATCTTTGATACGGCTGTCTCAAGACCAGGCATCTCAAGCCGGAGGAATCGGAGCAATTGTAGAAATGTTTAATGTGGAAACAATGATTCCCCCTTATTTCTTGCAGATTATTGTTGGTATCTATATAATGGAGGTTATACTTATACTGACAAAGACACTCGTAATGGTGGAATCTGGTGTAGATGAATTAAATGAAAGGGCACAAATCGCAAAAAATCTGCAAAGCGGGATGCTGCTTTACATAATTGTGTCGTTTATGACCATAGTCACATTATCTCTGCTTGCAATTGTTGCAACCGGCGGATTAAATGTGTAATCACTCTAAAAATCGTTCTGCACTCACCAAACCCCTCCTAATCTTCCATCTGCCATTCTCTTTAATAAAGAAGTAGGATGCTTCTCTTTCCTGAATATTTTTCATATTACGTGGGGGGATTACAAATGTTTCTATGAATGACGCACTTGCCTCTCCATTCTCATAATAGCTTACATTCCTAATGCTATTCTTATAGTCATACTTCCTTTTCGGGAATATTAATTCAAATGCAGAATTTTTATAAAAGCTTGCACCATTTTGGTATTCCTTGCCAAAGCAGTCTTTGTATCCCTTCTCATCCTTGTTCCTATAAGCAAAGTACAGCTTTTTAATAAGCTCTGTGATTTCCATCTCATCTCTTGTCAATTTCCTTCTTACTAATCTGTATTCCGAGAGAACCTGTTCTAGACCCATCCCCTGCTGCTGTTTTGCCTTTGTCTTAAATTCCTCTAAATCTGCTAAAATATCGGAATCTCTTTCTATTCTTTTATCAATAAGGTTATCCAACAAATCTATAAATGGATTTATTTGCGATTCCCACAATCTGAATCTTTCATATGCAAGAGATTCATCATCAAAAGATAATCTAGAATCTCCTTTCATTGATTCATACTCCTCCAAAAGTCCATCAATCCTTTCAGTAAGGTTCTTGCCGTGATTTACAATCTTCCCTGCAGGAGTTGTATTCCTTATTTGAGAGGGCTTAACCAAAAGCAAATTTAAAAGAGGGCCATCTCTTCTTGTTGCAGTCCCCCTCTCCTGATTAACAGGATTCTGGATAATGTTTAGATTTATGAAAAAGTAGACAGACTCCGGCCTGCCATCAAAGCTCAAACAAGCCATTCTGCCTACTTGGTATTTTGGTTGGTAGAGTGGCGAGGGACTCCATCCAAATGAATCATAATCCCTCTTAAGATTTATTATCGGTTTTTCCCTTTCCCTTTTTGAGTATCTTGCGAGCCGGTCTTCTAACTTCATTGCTACATAAAGAAGCTGTGCCGCTGGCAGTTCCCCTACAAGCTTTTCTCTTGCCATGTCTATAATCCTTGAAAGCATTAATTCAGTGCCCATGCCATACACCTCTCTTTCGTCCGGAAAGGATGATTCCTTTATCTTAAACCCTCCAAAATTATCCTTCTCATCAGAAAATTCGTAAATCCTGTCAAATTTTAATCGATTGATTTTTGCATCCTTTGGGTAGAAAAGTACAAGGCTGCAGTCCTTATACCATTCCATCAAATAATTCTGAGAGGCAAGCATAAACTTAACATACATCTCCTTTCCCCTCTTAAATGCAGAAATATCCAATTTAGGTGTTTCATATGGAAAGAAGTATTCTATGTTCTGTTTGACTACCAAATTTTGTGATGCAGTATTATTGACTACCAAATTTTGTGATGCAGTATTAATTTGCATCTCACTCTGGTTGTCCCATATGAAATCCTCTAGTTTATTTTTAAGATTCTTGTTTTTTGTGCAGGTATTTTCTGCAATGTTATCAAGCCACACTGATGCAATCATGTCTCTTGCGATTGGCTCCTCTACATCAGGGGATACACTGTACTCCCGTCTTTCCTTATTGATATTGATGCGATAATCGTGCCTTTTATATCTGATGTCTCTAACTTCTGCTCTGGCTATTGACTGAAATAGAAGCGAAAAGGATAACATGGAGGCTAGAAGAATCTCTTTAATTTTAGTCTTGCCCATTTTTAAAACCCGCATAGTTAAGTTTATTAATCTTTTTTATTTTCTTTCCAGATGGATAAAAGAGCGCTGGCATTAGAAACACTTGGAAAATGGATTATCACTCTTGTCATTCTAGTATTGCTTGTGCTAGGGGTAATTATATTAAAAGGTAAAGGAATAAATTTATTTGACAAAATAGCAGAAATTTTGAGGTTTGGAAGATAAGATGCCTGAGGGTATGATTAATACGCTTGTGAAATTGATCATAGTAATAACAGTGGTTGTTGTAGTCACAGTCAGCGTTTTAATAATGTGGAAAAGCTTTGTTGAACCTGCATTGGACCAGATTGGAGGTGGGGGCCTCTTTGGACCTATAAAAGTGTAGCATAAGAAAGATTTAAAAATATCAAAGTGTTATCAAGAGCATAAAAGGGGAAAAATGAGCAGGAAGGCACAGGGTTTAAGCATTAATACTATAGTATTGTTAATTCTCGCAGTCCTTGTCTTAGTCCTTGTTATAGTAGGATTTACAATGGGGTGGGAGAATCTATGGAGCCTTGTTAGAGGCATAACCCCTACTAAGAATAATGTGGACTTCGTAGTAAACAGCTGTTCCTTGCAATGTGCAAGCCAGCAGGTAAATGAGTTCTGCAATACAAAGAAGAATGTCAAAGGCGGCGAAAGCCTGGGAATTCCCTCTGCTGAATACACTTGTGGCCAATTAAGAAACTTTTTGAGGGGCAAAACACCAAATCTCGATGATTGTGTTATTGAATGCAAGTAAGCGGTAACCAAATCATATAAATTATTTTGTTCTTATAGGGCTACAAGGCATAATTTTAAATAATTCTTTATTCTCTCCAAATCATGAGCGGGAAAAGAGGGAGCGGGCTGTCATGGATGGGTGAGAATATAGGGGAGATTGTCCTTGCTATTCTCGGATTAATACTCCTTACTTCCCTTTTATTTATAATGGTGGGCGCACCATTCAAAAAACAGGCAAGACTGCAGGCAGCAGGCACTCTTGAAGACATCTATAAGTATCTCGCCATATTAGGGGAAGACTCAGTTCAGAATTACTCACTCCAAGCTCCACTGGGATGGGGTTTAAAGAGCTTCGGGGAGAATAGTGGCTTTGACAAAGTAAAGAAGTGCATAAAAAAGAATTGTGTATGTGTATGCGAGGGTGCTGGATTTTCTGGTTACAAATGCCAGGATGAGGAGTTATGTGAGATAACTAAAAAGCCAATTTTGTCCGGGGGCAAGGATGTTGAAATAAGAATAACCACTTTAAAGAGGATAGATATTAAAAACCTTAAAGACAATTATGAAATAAATGAGGTGAAGGAATGAAAAGCAAAAAGGCATTTGGGGCGGAGGTATTCTTAAAGATAATCCTATGGACACTAGTGCTGGTTATTTTACTTATGGGTGTAAGAAGCATACTAAAGAAGTGGGGAACATAACAAAATGAAGAAAATTTACAATTTTCTGTCTCTTAATGTCAGAAATTTTGGAGTAATTTCTGATCACTGTCAGAAACTTAAAGTTTCTGAAGACTCCAAGGAGATTTAAGATGAACAATAAAGTGGGGATGGAGAAGGAGCAATTAGTCCTTTTAATAGTTGTATTGCTTATTTTTTTAACTATGCTCTTTTGGGCAACAAATCTTTATGGGATAAGCAGCCCAAGCAAGGAAGCATGCCACCAGTCTGTTGTGATGCGCTCAATGCCAGGGATAGGGGAAATAGAAAAAAGGACTTATCCGCTAAACTGCAAGACAGAGGATTTAGTAATTAACTCTGGAAAAGAAGATGATGTAAAAAAGGAGCTTGCAAACAGGATGTATGACTGCTGGTGGATGCTAGGGGAAGGCAAGGCTAATTTCTTTTTAAGGCCTTTAGGGCTCACAGAGACTAAATGCCTTATTTGTTATAACATCAAATTTGGTGACAAGGCAAGGAGATTAGGAACAATATCTGGATTTTCAGATTATCTGAGCAACACAAAAACACCTACGGGAAAAACTTATATGGAACTTTTTGGAGTCAATAATGTGGTAAAGGACACAGCCGAACAGCCAATAGACCTAACTAAGGATTATTTAGTGATATTCTCCATGACTGAAAAGAGTCATTTTATAGGAACTGGCACTGGAACTGCTGGTTGTGTGGCAAGTGCTTTGGGTGGAGCTAAGTTAGGAGGCGCGGCTGCAGGGCTCACTACTGCTACGATAGTGGGGGCACCTTTGGCACCCGCGGTTGGAACAATTGTCGGCGGCGCAACCTTTGTGATTGGATGTGGTGCAAGCATTTGGGCTGCAATGGGGATAGACAAGCTTACAACTAAAGACGAAGTGTATATCCCTGCAGTGCATTTAGTGCCCTACAATTCTGAGAGTATAACACCAATAAGATGCAGTAGTATAGAAAGCATTCCTTAATCCTAAGCAAGATTTATTAATATCTAATTCTTACCGTGATTATGCTTGCAAAAAAAGAAAAGGGGGGTGCATTGCAGTCAATGCAATAT
Organism: Candidatus Woesearchaeota archaeon; assembly: GCA_964434685.1. Taxonomy (GTDB): domain Archaea; phylum Nanobdellota; class Nanobdellia; order Pacearchaeales; family DTIR01; genus CAYSVT01. Next base: position 4,921 of record CAYSVT010000006.1, on the reverse strand, counting down.
TTTCTTATCTCAATTATTATTGCTGTACTAATTGGTTTATTCTTAATTAAGTTCATAACAACTAGTTCTTCTGGGGATACTATAAAGAAGCAGGTGTTAGCTAAGCAGATAGCACTTCTCATTGATGAATCACAACCCGGAACAGTGATAAAACTAGATAAAAAAGGATTTAGTGTCTCATTATCTAACAATCAGGTGATTGTCGGTTCTAAGGATGGCCTAACATCCTATCATTATGATTTCTTCACAAAGAACAGTGTAAGTATCGAAAATAAGGAAAAGGAGATATTGATAAGAATTTCGTAAAATGATTGGAGACAAAAAAGGGATGGGCAGGATGGTAATCTGGTTTTTTTATTTTATAGTAATCATAATTGTCGTCTCATGGGTTGTGGTTGTAGTGGCGTCATTCTATTCTAAACAATATGACATCAGAGAAATGGAAGCAAATATGCTGGCTAACAAATTAATGAGATGTATTATGAAAGAGGGTGTAATAGAAAAGGCAGATTTAGATAATATCTTCAAAAATTGTGATTTCAATCTTAACAGGGAGGAGTATTATCTTGAGGTAGATTATACATCTGATGGCAAGGAGTCCAAAGCATCATTCGGGAGGGAGAGTTTGGGAAATTTGTGCAAACTTAAGAATATTGATGTTACCTACGCTCCCTCCTGCAATAAGATTAATTATTATGCTCAAATAAGAAACGGGCAGATATTAACACCATCAAAGATAATTTTCTTAATAGACATAGGCAAGGTGAAACAGAATGTTTAAGCATAAAAAGGCAATAGGCGGAGAAGTGATCATATCCTTCACCAGCACTATATTCATATTAGTTGTATTGATAATATTTTCTGTATATGGGGGGATTATATCAAAGGTAAGATTTAGGGATGTATCCTCTAATGTTCTAAAGAATGCTGCCTCTGAACAGGTGGATATCTTCCTAGAATCATACCTTAATAGCCCTATAGACCTAATTGTAAGGAGTGAAAAGAAAAAGGCGAGCATATCAGAGATTATAATCCTCGCCGCCATGACAGATAATCCTATATACAAAACTAAATTAATTGATGAAAGCCAGAATCTTCTCGCTGCTTTTGGCAAGGGCACAGAGGCAACAAATCCCAACTGCTATTATCTGGGAATAGAGAAGGCAGCAGGACAAAAAAGGGATGTTGTGCTGAAAATTGGGAATATTGAACTGCCTGCTTCATCAACTTCATCCGCAGTATTACCTCTCCCTACAGAGGGCTATGTAAATATAAGGATGATAATAGACAACCAATGCTTAGAATGAAAAACAAAAAGGCATATATGTTCATGCTACTGCTCGCAATTTTTACATTAGCGGCAGTTATTGCAGGATTGATTGCATTTAGTCTGACAGAAGGCACGCCAAAAGAAATGCTGACTCCTGTTTCTGGTTTAACGCAATTGTATCACGATGGAAATAAATTCATAATTTACGCAAGGGAGTCTGCAAAAATCTCTATTGCACAGGCTTATTATGAGGCGGTGTATCCCAAACCGCTTTTTGTTGGCAGTGAATGCCAATATGACAAGTTTAACAAAGAGTTTATAGAATTATGCAGTTTCTCAGAGGATGTTTATGACAAATTTGCTTCAGTCATAAAGGACAATCTAAAGGGATTCATTGAAGAATACCCTGATGAAAGATTTAAAGGGATAACTTACAACATAGAAATAAAAGACAATGTGGTAACCTTTAAAACAGATAAAAAAGAGATAAGCCATTCAGGCAAGGAATACTCTGCAAATTATTCTTTTGATCCATCTTTCTCTATCAAGCTAGAAGATATTGGTTTAACAGACTTCAAAATAATCTATGATACATTAATTTCATGCAAGGGAGATTATGGCAAAAGAAAGTACAGTGAAGAGGAACAGCGGGTGATAGAGGATTGTGTAAAGAAGGAAATCAAACAAACAATGGAGATTACAGATAATAATGAAAAGATTATGTTTAATATTGAAAGCAAGGGCTTCTTTTTGAAGGATGATGCTGGAAATGCAGAATACAAACCAATATTCTTGTATGTTATGGTTAGCAAATCTGATGTTACAAAATAACAGCAAAATGCTTATAAATGTCTATGAGGAAATAAGAAGTAATGATTAAAGCAAGTTATGAACAATTAATTGAAAGGATCTCTAGGGGCTCTGGGATGAGCAGAGAGGAAATAGAGAGGCGTGTTGAGGCAAAGAGGGCTAAGCTTTCAGGATTAGTAAGCAAGGAGGGCGCGGCACAGATTATCGCTGCTGAACTCGGCATAAGCTTCGACAAACAAAAGGTAAAGATTTCTGAATTAATTAGTGGAATGCGCAAGATTTCTGTTGTTGGCAAGGTAATTCAAGTTTTTCCTGTCAGAAGCTTCAAAAAGGGGGGAAATGAGGGCAAGGTTGCAAATTTGCTGGTTGCAGATGAAACCTCTTCTACGAGAGTCGTGTTGTGGGATACTAATCATATCTCCCTTGTAGAATCTGGGGCAATTAAGGAAGGAAGTGTAGTCAACATAAAGGATGCAGGTGTTAGAGAAGGTGAGATACACCTTAGCAGCCTGTCAGACATCTCAATAAGCAATGAAAAGATGGATGTAGTGCAAGAAAGGGAGAATTTGCAAGAGAAGGAGATTGCCCGTTTAAATGAGAATGACCGGGCAAGTGTTAGGGCATTTATAGTCCGGGCATTTGAACCAAGATTCTTCTCTGTATGCCCAGAATGCTCCGGTAAGGTCATTCAAGATAACGATAAATACATATGTTCTATTCATGGTAGCATTATTCCAAAGAGTAGGATTATATTTACAATGATTATTGATGATGGAACAGAGAATATAAGGGCTATATGTTTTAGTGATAACATAACTAAATTGTTTGAAATAGGAGAGAATGAAATAGAGAACTTCAAGAATAGTGAATTTTTTATAAAGAAGAGAGAGGGCATATTGGGAAAGGAATTTTGGTTCTCTGGTAGAGCAAGAAAAAACAAGCTTTTCGGAAACCCCGAGTTTATAATATCAGATTTAAGTGAAACTAATCCTGAAGAGATACTAAAAAAGCTGGGTGCCTAAAATGTTGGTGCGGACACATATTGCTATAAACCTATTTGTGGGCCTTCTGTTTATCAACCTAATTTATGAAAAGACAATCTTTCTGACGGTCTTATTAATTGCAACATTGCTTCCGGATGTGGACAATGCACATTCTTACATAAGCCATAAGATTGGGCCTCTCAAAAGGATATTCCTCTTCTTTTCTGAGCATAGGGGATTTTTTCACAGTTTAACTTACTGCATGATACTTACCTCGATACTCTTAGTGTTTTTTCCACTCATTGCCTTGCCCTTTTTTATGGGTTATTCCATTCATCTTTTAGCAGATAGTTTCACAATACAGGGTGTAAGGGCATTCTGGCCGCATGTAATACATACAAAGGGCAGGATAAGTGTAGGTGGACTAGCTGAAAAGATAGTGCTCACTACCTTTGTCTTGTTGGATTTGCTTATTATTATTGTTATTAATATACGATAAATGAAAGATATATCATAAAATAAGATAATCTTTATAAACAAACTCTGTTTCAGGCTTTTATGAGTGAGAAAGAAGAAAAGAAGTTTGCAATTACTGATTTGCCGGGAATAGGACCGGCTATTGCTTCAAAACTTGAGGCTGCAGGTGTTACTGAATTGATGAATATTGCTGTTCTCTCTCCTGCAGAGTTATCAGAAACTGCAGGATTATCAGAAGCAATTGCAAGAAAGGCTATACAGGCTGCAAGAAAGATGCTTGACCTAGGATTCCAAGATGCTTCAGAATATGCGAAGGCAAGACAGGAGCTTTTGACAATTACGACAGGAAGCAGTAATCTTGATAGTCTTCTTGGTGGAAGGGGTGTAGAGGCAAGGGCTATAACAGAGGCATATGGTGCTTATGGAAGTGGAAAAACACAACTTGCACATGTCTTGGCAGTTAACGTGCAATTGCCGAAGGAAAAGGGTGGTGCAGATGGAAAGGCAGTGTATATAGACAGTGAAGGAACCTTCAGACCAGAGAGAATAAAGCAGATTGCAGAGGGGGTAGGAGCAAATCCTGAAAAGGTCTTGAAGAGTATAATGGTTGCAAGGGCATTTAATTCAGATCATCAAATGCTGCTTATTGACAAGGTTGCAGAGATGATCAAACAAGGAGAAAAGATAAGACTTGTAGTAGTAGACTCAATTACTGCACATTTCAGGGCAGAGTTCATTGGCAGAGGCCAGCTTGCAGACAGGCAGCAGAAAATCAATAAGCATCTGCATGACTTAATAAGACTCGCTGAGCAATATAACCTTGCAGTTTATGTTACAAATCAAGTGATGGCAAACCCTGCTATGATGTTTGGAGACCCAACCACTGCAATAGGGGGGCATATACTCGCACATGGTTCAACATACAGAATGTATTTTAGAAGGGGCAAGCAGGGCAGTAGGGTTGCAAAGCTGATAGATGCGCCAAATCTGCCAGAGTCTGAAACAGTCTTTTACATAACTGAGGCTGGATTATGTGACGACTTAAAGGAAAAAGAAGACTGAGTATACTGATTTGATAAGATGATAAAAAGAATAAAAGAAACAGCTTATGACTGGTATGTTTTGAATGTAAGGGAATTCTATAAGAAATGGATAGAGAACATAGGAGTAAGAATAAGGGAGGTAAAAGATATGCCTTTTTGGGTTTATAAGGAACATGGTTCTAAAGAGGTATTTTTGGAGTGTTGGCAATTGCCTTATACGGAAGCAGATGAAAAGTACATGAACTCGTTAAGAAGGTGTTGCGATAAAGGGGTAGAAAGATTAAGATTAGAAAGTAAGTTGGGCTTATCTTAAGAAAGGCTTTAAAAGTTGAATTCTT
>CAYSVT010000005.1:1908-19421 GCA_964434685.1 Candidatus Woesearchaeota archaeon | reverse complement strand
CCTTGCCCCTGATTTCTCCAACAATTATGTAGTCAGGCCTTTGTCTAAGGCTTTCTTTCAGCAAGTCAAACAATGAAACTTCTCCGTGCTTTTCCCCTGTAATTGAAGCATTGCCAGCGCCCTGCCTTGAAACAGCAGGCAGCCAGTTTTCGTGCCTCAAATTAAGTTCCCTTGTATCCTCAATGCTAACCACTCTTGCAGCAGGAGGTATGAAAAAAGCCATTGCATTCAGGAACGAAGTTTTACCAGAGCCTGTTCCTCCGATTATAAGTATGTTTGACTTGTTGTCAATCAAAAGCCACAAATATGCAAGTATCTCAGGAGACACTGTCCTGAAGTCCATGAGCTTTATCGGAGTCCAGGGCTCTTTTGTGAATTTTCTTAAAGTGAATGTGGGACCTCTTGAAGTGACATCCTCTGTATAAGTTGCGTTAACTCTTGAACCGTCAGGCAAAACACCGTCAAGCAATGGGTTTGCATATGAAACATACTGCGAGCATTTCTGCGCCAATTTTTCAACAAAGCCGCTTAACGTCCTTATGTCTGAAAAAATAATATTTGTTCTTAAGTTCCTGTACTTCCTGTGGACAATATATATTGGAGTTCCAAATCCGTTGCATTCAATATCCTCAATAAAATAATCCTTTAAAAGAGGCTCAACCTGGTTCATGCCGATTAAGTCCCTGTATAAGAAATACATGTATTTTAGGAATGTCTCTTCTGAGACTTTTATCCCAAACTCGTCAAGCAAAATTTTCAATGTTTTTTCAAGGAATTCAATAACTATGTTCATGTCTTCAATATTAATATAGCTAATATTGATCAGCTCTGTAAGCCCCTCTTCCAAGAGCCTTAAATTCTTTGTCTCCTCTTCAGTGAGCTTTGGCTCCTCAACCTCATAGGCCAGTTCATTGTTCGGGGCATCCCAGTAAATATGAATGTCAACAAACGGCTCAATAACCCTATATCTTACATTGATTGTCGTGATGTCTTTAGGGTCAGGCAATACAGGTATGTCCTCAGGAAATGCAATCTTGAAAATAGGCTTGTATGATGACTGGAGTTCGACTTTTTTTAATTCTTCCTGCTTTGAAGTTCCTAATAGTTTTGCAAAGAATGATTCTTCTTTCTTTGGAGCAGGAGCCTGCTGCTGGATTACAGGAGCTATTGGATGAACAGGCATTGTTTGAACAGGAGCTATTCTCTGAATAGGCGGAGCTTGGACAGGTTGTTGTACAGGCTGAGCTATTGGTTTTATTTGTTGAGGCGCAGGCTGTTGAATTGGTCGTTGAGCTTGCTGAGAAACAGGCTGTGGTCATTGGTCTTCCAATCATCATGGGAAGAACAAAGGGGGAGAAGGAAAAAGAGCTCGAGGACTTGGAAAGGGCAATAAAGAAGGCAAAAGAGAAATACAAAATCCGAGGAATAGCAACAGGCGCCCTTGCCTCCGTATACCAATCCTCAAGAATAGAGAAAATCTGCGATAAGCTCAAATTAGAATGCTTCAATCCCCTCTGGCAGAAAGACCAATTTGAACTTTTGGAAGAGCTGTTAAAACTAAAATTTGAGGTAATCATAACAGGCGTATTTGCAATGGGCTTGGAGGATTTTGCAGGAAGGAAAATAGACAGGAAATTTGTAGAAGACATAAAAGCAGTACATGAAAAAACCAGCATAAACCCCGCAGGTGAGGGCGGTGAATTTGAATCCCTTGTTCTTGATGCACCCTTCTTCAAGAAGCGGCTTGAAATTGAAAAGAGCCATATAAAGACTGATAAAGAGGGCGGGAGACTGTTGGTTATAGACAAGATAAAAGTAGCCAAAAAGGGCTAAAAAAGGTGTTTTTTGCAGATTATTGCATCATAAGTTTTATTAATAACAGGCTAATCACCATCTCTTGCATAACTAAATTTAAAAATGCGTGATTCCTAAAGCTGAAATGGTAGAAAAAGAAGGTATGGAGCTAACTCATGCAGCTATTATAAGAGAGCCTGGCAACAGCAAGAGAAATAAAACAGGCTCTTGGAGAACTCTAAAACCAGTAGTGATACATGGGAAATGCACTGGCTGTGGCACCTGTGCACAGGTTTGTCCAGAGGGCTGCATAAAAATAATCAAAAAGAAGTCAAATATTAATTATGACTACTGCAAGGGCTGTGGAATTTGCGCAAAGGAATGCCCGCAGAAGGCAATATATATGGAAAAGGAGGAAAAATGAGCTTTAGTATGATATACTGCACTGCAAAAAACCCAAGAGAGGCAGAGAGAATTGCAATGAGCCTGCTCAAGGAAAGGATGATAGGGTGTGCTAATATAATCCCTAAAATAAACTCGCTATACCGATGGAAAAACAAGCTGCAGAAGGAAAACGAGGCATTGCTTATTGCAAAAACAAGGAGCACCCTTGTAGAGAAGGCAATAAACAAGATAAAGGCAATGCATTCTTATGGGATTCCATGCGTCCTTTCATTAAAGATAGACAAGGGAAACAAGAAATTTTTTAAATGGCTTGAAGAGGAAACGAAATGAACAAATCATTTATAGAATGCAGCAAGGCGATTGCAAATGCTGTCAGGCTGTGCAGGCCAGGCGTTATTGCTTCATATCCAATCACACCACAAACGCATATCGTTGAGAAGCTTGCAGACTTTGTTGCAGACGGCATGAATACAGAGTTCATAGATGTGGAATCTGAGCATAGTGCAATGTCTGCATGTATAGGCGCAGAGGCAACTGGCGCGAGAACATTTACAGCAACATGCTCACAAGGGCTTGCCCTGATGTCAGAAATGCTTTTCGTGGCTTCAGGCATGAGGCTGCCGATAGTTATGGCAAACGCCAATCGTGCATTGTCCTCCCCAATAAACATCTGGAATGACCATTCTGATACTATGGCGCAGAGGGATTCAGGATGGATGCAGTTTCATTGCGAGAACTCACAAGAGGCATTTGACACAATCATTCAGGCATATAAGATTGCTGAAAATCCAAGAGTAAGCACGCCTGCAATTGTATGCGTTGATGGCTTTGTTCTTTCACACCTCTGGGAGGCTGTTGAGCTGCTAAGCCAGGAGCAGGTTGATGCCTTCCTGCCTAAATATGAGCCCAAAATTAAATTAGATGCATTATCACCAGCAACCTTTGGTGCATTAGCCTTTCCTAATTCATACATGGAGTTCAAGAAACAGCAGGATGATGCAATGCAGAATGCACTCGAAATATCAAGAGAGGTGGCAAGGGATTTTGAAAAGCAATTTGGCAGAAAATACGGCTTAATCGAGGAATACAACATGGAAAATGCAAAGTACGCAATTGTGTGCCTGGGCAGTGTTGCAGGGACAATAAAGCAGGTAATCAATGATTCAGAGAAGAATATTGGTTTAGTGAGAATAAGGTCATTCAGGCCATTTCCACTTGCCGAGATTAAGAAAGCACTCAATAGAATAAAAGCAGTAGCAGTAATAGAAAAATCTGCATCACCCGGAAGCACACCGCCATTATACACTGAAATAAGAGCGGCATTAAAGGATTGCGGTACAAAAGTAAATGATTTTATTGTTGGATTGGGCGGCAGAGAGGTTGATGAGGCAAGAATCAAGAAGATAATAAGCAGGATTGGGCAAGCAAAGGAAGTGGATTGGATATTTTAAAATGAAGAAGAAAAAATCAATTGAAAAAAATGCAAAATCAATGCAAATGAAGAAGAAAAAAATTAAGAAGATTGCAGAAAGAAAAGAAATTGCTGAGCCAGAGCAGGAGGAATTTGAGGGATTTGTCGCAGGGCATAACGCCTGTGCTGGCTGCGGGGCAGCAGTAGCGATGCGCCACATAACAAATGCAGTTGGCAAAAATGCAATCTACACAATTGCAACAGGATGCATGGAGGTTGTTTCAACTTCATATCCCTTGACATCATGGAATGTCCCAATAATCCATTCTGCGTTTGAAAATGCTGGGGCAACAGCATCTGGCATTGAGGCAGCATTAAAACATCTTGGAAGGAGCGAGAAAGTCATAGCAATTGCAGGAGATGGAGGCACTTATGACATTGGCTTGCAGGCATTGTCAGGGGCATTAGAGCGAGGGCATGATATTCTTTTCATATGCTACGATAATGAGGCGTATATGAATACAGGAATACAGCGCTCTGGTGCCACGCCACTATATGCAGAAACTACTACTTCACCATATGGGAATAAAATTCATGGAAAGATTGAGTGGAAGAAGCAACTGCCATTTATTGTTGCATCGCATAAATGCTATGTTGCAACAGCTAATATTGCATTTATGCATGATTTCTATGCAAAGATTAAGAAGGCTTTGACAATAAAGGGACCTAAATTTATTCAGGTGCTTACGCCATGCGTAATAGGCTGGAGAATTCCGACAAATGAGGGGATTGAGATTGCAAGGCTTGCGGTACAGACAGGCATTGCCCCGCTTTATGAGATAGAAAATGGAGTCCTAAAATTAAACCTGGACATAAAAAGCAAGCATGTTGAGGATTATCTTCTGGTGCAGGGAAGATTCAAGCATCTCACCAAGAAGGAGATTTTGGAAATCCAGGGGAGGGTTGACAAGGAGTATGCAAGATTAAAATATCTTAGTGATAATTCAATAAACATCTTCTAATTTAAAATATCTTAGTGATAATTCAATAAACATCTTCTAATTGCTGGCACAGGTTTATTTTTGATAGAAACATTTATAAATAATAGTTATGCTATAAAATATAGTTTTAAAAATATCTTAACAAAGATATAGACTGGGGAGAAAAATGAAGGATGGATTTGAATCCTTTTTCAGGAAGAAGCCAGCCTTAATGCTTGTTGCATTGAAGAAATCAACACGCATGAGATATGGAAGCCTTCTTGCAAAAGAAGTTGACTGCACATATTCACATGCTGTTAAGATTCTGCAGAGTCTTGAAAAGCTTGGCTTGGCAACATTTGAGAAGACAGGAAGAATAAAACTGATAAAGTTGACAAAGAAGGGCCAAGAGATTGCAGATAACATTGATAACATAAAAAGTTTACTTAGCTAATCAGTTATAACATTGATAACATAAAGAGCTTGTTGAGTTGATAGGTCATTGCTGGTTGGGTTTGGGATTATTCTATTTGGCATACCATTAAATTATGCCCTGCCCTTGCTTTCCCCACTTGCAATACCACCAGCCATAAGGTGTGCAACTCTAATAGGCTCAGGAATCAGTGAATGAGTTGATGTTATCCTTATGATTTCTGCTGCCCTTGCTGCTGAAATTCCTGCAATCTGGAAATAAATCCTTCTCTCTTTTATCTTAACAGAATGTATTTCACCAGCATTCCTTATCAAGTCCATCTTTTTTTCAGATTTTATTCTTTGTAAAGCAGACCTTATCTCTTTAAAAGAGGGCATTTTCCTCACAACAACTATCACGGGCAATTTTGTTTTTCTGCTTAATTGTTGGATGTCTACTACATTAAAGCCACCAACTGCAATGCCATTAATCATTATGCAGTTAAGCTGCCCCCTATGCCTCGTCTTGTTAATCATCTCTGAAAGATTTTCAGTTGCATTGTTGCCATCAATTTCAACACTGCAGGAAACAACCCCATCAATGTAATTCCCGCCACGAAAAATTGCCCCAACAACAAGGCATTCCTCATCTGACTTCACAAAAGGCGAATCGTCTATTCCAATAACGCGAATCTCTTTTTTAATCATATGCACAAATAAAGACAAAAGTTTATAAATGTTTTATCATTCTGCATTCTATGGAGATAGAATTAAAAGAGAAGCCAAGAAATCCTATTGTTATTGAGGGTGTGCCTGGCTTAGGGCTTGTCGGGACAATTGTTACAGAATTTCTGATAGACCACTTAAAGGCAAAGCCGATAGGCAAGCTGCACAGCAAGAATCTTCCAGCAATCCTAGCAGTGCATCAGGGCAAGATTCTGGAGCCATTTGGAATATTTTACAGCAAAGAGAACAATATAATCATTATAAGTGCCCTTGAAACAGTGCAGGGCATGGAAGGGGAGCTTGCAGATGCCATTGTAAAGATATGTGAGATGGTAAAGGCAAAGGATTTGATATGCGTGGAGGGATTTGGTTCCAATTCAGTAGGGGAGCCGCAGGCATTTTACATCACTGAAGATTCAAAAAAGAGAAAGAAGCTGGAAGGCATTGGTGTTAAGCCATTGAAGGATGGCGTGATATTTGGTGTTACTGCAGCGCTTCTTGCAAAATCCCGCACATCAAACTTTATATTTTCTGAAGCACACTCCGAATTGCCTGATTCAAGGTCAGCAGCAAAGATAATTCAAGTGTTGGACAAGTATCTTGGCTTGAATGTTGATTATCAGCCCTTAATAGAGAAAGCAAATGCCTTTGAGAAACAGCTGAAAGGGCTTTTGACAATGGCTTCACAAAAGGCAAAGGACAAAGCCAAGGATACTTATTTAGGGTAAGCCTGCTATCTTTAAAATTGATTATTTGTATGGTTATTACAAAATGTTGCCAATCCCTCAACATGGCTTATCTTCATTCTAACAAGCAAGTCTCTCAGATGATTATTTATCTTTAAACCCCTTTTAGAAAGCTCGTTTTTGAGTAATTTATATAATTTTCTGCCCTTCTTGTCCAAATCAGTCAGAATTACAATAGTCTTTTTATCTGGACTTATCTCCTCAATCCTTTCATACAATCCCATTCCCCCCTCATTAAGAACAAATATCCTGCTCAAGCCCAACTGCTCCAGTGCAATCCTATCTTTCTTTCCCTCAACAATCACTAAGAAGCCATTTTCTCTTGCTCTCCGGATTTCATCAATAATCTCCTCTGCACTAAGCTTCATTTGCACTACATACTTATCTTTTCATATCTGAACTCATTTGCACTACATACTTATCTTTTCATATCTGAACTCAATCGTGTCATTACTCTTCACCCAATAATTGCTTGCACTGACAGTAGCAGCCACACCATTCACATAATACATCCAGTAGTAATCCTTTGTTGAGCAAACGTCGTTTATGCAGTTGACAAATGCACCATAGACTGAGGATGTGGCATTAACGGAGTTATTAATCTGAAGAAGCTGCAATGCAGTGATATTTGCTGGCTCGTAAGATTCTTCCCTTAGATTGCCGAAGGTGTTTATTTGCAGCATAACATTTTCACCCTTTGCATTTGCTAACTCGCTCTTTATCTGTAAGTATCCTACAACTGAGATTGCTCCAGACATTACTGCCAGGACGAGTATCAGCCATATAATCACTTTGCCTCTTTCCATTTTAGCTTCTTCCCATAAAACTGCTTTTTAGCTTATCTCGCATCATAATATACGCCTCCCTTTCATTAAAATTCCCTTTTCTTCCCACGTAACCCTTAATCCATGGCAGCAGTGTTGCAAAGATGCTGTTTGAGAGGATGTGAATTAATGTAAAAGGCAGGGCAGTAAAAAATAGAGTGAATATGCTTATTGGCAGGAATATCACGCTGCTGATATTCATAATAATCTCAAATAGGAGTGTTGAAAGTATCATCACCAAAACACATTCTATAATCCTTGCCCTTTTCCTCAGAAAGCCTCCAAGAAACCCAGCCATTCCAAATCCTGCTGCCTGGAATAATGTCCAAGGGCCTTGCCCTCCAATAACAAAGAAATTTGAAAGATAGAGTGAAGATGCCCCTGCTAAAAATCCCCTTTTCTTGCCGAAAAGCCAGCCTGAAAGCACAGCAAAGAAGGTTATCGGTTCAACGCTCGGCAATGGCTGCATCAACACCCTTCCAATAACCCCTGCAAATACAAATGATGCCAGCAAAATCACTTCTCTCTGCCTTAAAACCTGCAGCTGTTTCTGAATTGCAATCAGCGCTAGCCTTTGCTTGCTCTTTTCAGCAGTGTCAAGATGCTCGTAAGAAATCTTCTGCTGCACTCTCTTTTTCAGCATGCTTCTCTTCAGTATTTCTGCCTTTTAAATCTTTATAAAAATTCCGCTTATTCATCAAAAGGTTTTTATAGTCTCCTCTTTTGTGATGCTTATGCCAAAAGTACGGCCAAAAGTACGAATAAAAATCAGCTCAAATGATATCGATCAGTTGAATGCGCTATGCAATGCCATAAAGGATATTTCCGTTAAAGCAGGCGTGGCTATGAGGGGTCCAATTCCTCTGCCAACAAAAAAGCTTAAGGTTACTACTCGCAAAAGCCCGTGCGGTGATGGCAAAGCCTCATTTGACAGATTTGAAATGCGAGTTTACAAGAGAATAATTGACTTACCTATGGATGATAGGGTTTTGCACAGCATAATGCGTGTTCCAATGGCAAAGGAAGTCAATATACAGATAGAAATGATAGACTAGTAAAGAACCAAGGTTCTTTAGAATTCCTATAAAGAATTAAGGTTATTTAGAATTCCTATTCTTATAGCAAAAATATTTAAATACACGCCCTTATTATCTAAATTATGGTTGAGGTAGATAAGGTTTATGAGAGCAAGACGGTTTACACCGGGGTGTTTAACTTTAAGGAATTATATAATTTTGTTTATAAATGGATGAATGACAACAGATACTCATTTGTTGTGGAAAAGGTATACAATGAGAAGATAAAGCCGGAGGGGAAGGATATTGAGATTACATGGGAATGCCGAAAAAAGGTTTCTGATTATTTTAGGTTCTATTTGAAGCTGGCATGGCTTATAAAGGGATTGGTGAATGTTGAGGTGCAGCAGGGTGATGTAAAGATAAGCACAAATAAGGGAATGGCAGAACTCCGTATTACTGGCTATCTGGAGAAGGATTATGAGCATAGGTGGGAGATTACAGGTATAGCCAAATTCTTGAGGGGGATATACGACAGGTATGTAATCAAGAGCAGGATAGAATCATATGAGCAAAAGATTTTGGAAGAGGTTGATGAGCTTGTTGCACAGACAAAATCCTATTTAGAAATGGAAGGCAGGAAGCCCATATAAAAGGGAAATATTTAAAAATAGCCTTCGAAGCCAATACAAAAGGGAAATATTTAAAAATAGCCTTCGAAGCCAATACAAAAGGGAAATATTTAAAAATAGCCTTCGAAGCCAATACAAAAGAGAAATATTTAAAAATAGCCTTCAATTGCTTCCGCATATGAAAAAGGGGAGTATACTTTTACTGTTTTTAGCATCTTTCTTTCTTGCAATTCTATTATCCTCTTTTGCATCAGCAGCAATACTTGTTGAGAAGCAGGTTATAAATGACATTGTAGCCAAGGAGATTAATGCACCTGCAAAATTTTTGTTAAGATTAACCAACACAGGCAACGTAACAGACAATATGGAGATTTATACATATGTTGATGCGATAATCACGCCGAGGGGTGCGATGCGAATTAATGCCTCTGAAACCAAGGAATTTGTGATGGAGGTTTATCCCGGACAGAAGCTGAGGGAGGAGAAGAATGGGACTTACACATTTGTCTATCATATAAAGAGTGACATGGGGAATGTTGAAGACAGGATAGTAATAAGGGTTTTTTCTGTTAAGAGCATGCTTTTTATTTCCACTCCATCCTTTATAACAGCATCTGACTCCCAGCTCAGTATATCTGTAGAAAACAGGGACAGGCTCGATATAGGCAATGTGCTTGTGAAGGTTGAAGCGCCCTTCTTAAAGGCTGAAAGGGTGATACCCATTGAAAAGACAAGCCAAAGGGATGTCGTGTTTGACATAGACAAAAAGAAGCTGGAAAGCATGCTTGCAGGCACATACTCACTCACTGTTACTATCGTGGTTGGTGATACTGCCCTTAAATTTGACAGACAAATATCTCTAAGAGAGAAGAAGAACATAGAGACAATAGACAGGGAATTTGGCAATGCTGTCTTTCCCATTCTTAGGATAACAAAGGTTAATGTTGGGAATGTAGCAGAGGAAGTGGAGGTCATTGTGAGGAAGAATGCGTTTGCGAAGGCATTCACAACATTCACTCCAAAGCCGGATATTGTTGATGTAGAGGGCTTGACTTACACATACCGGTGGTTTAAAACACTGCAACCATCAAAAAGCTTCTATGTAGAGGCGCAGACAAATTATCTCCTGCCTCTTGGAATTTTGTTTGCAAGTTTGATTATAGTCATGCTTATCACAGTTTATGCCACGGTGCCAGTTGTTGTAAGGAAGAAGGTTATCAGGGTTAAAACCCCTGGCGGTGAATTTGCATTGAAGGTTGTAATCCTTGTGAAGGCAAGGAGGGCGATTGATGATGTTACTATCAGGGACAGGCTTCCCCACCTTGCAGAGCTTCATGAGAGATATGGGAGCATAAAGCCTGAAAGGGTGGACAAGGTTAAGAGGATGCTTGAATGGAAAATACCAAACATGCAGATTGGTGAGGAACACATATTCTCTTATATCATGTATTCCAAGGTTTCAGTTGTTGGAAGGTTTGAGATTCCAAGGGCGTTTGTAGTTTTTAAAGACAGCAAGGGCAGGGTCAAGCATGCACCCTCAAATAATGTCTATTTCTTGGTTGAGGAAAGAGTCGTTTAATCAAGATTGAATAAAAACATTTTCTTGGTTGAGGAAAGAGTAGTATAAAGTTCTTATTTAAGAGGATATTCTTAGGGGTAAAGAGGGGAATAATTGATAATCTTTTTAAATGTGTTATATCTAACCCATTCATCCCGCGGTAGCTCAATGGTAGAGCACTCGGCTGTAGCTTAATGCGTTAAGTTGATATCCCTGTGGGTGAAAATGATACTTAAATAGCCGATTCGGAAAAAGAAACCGGGTGGTTGGAGGTTCGAGTCCACCCCGCGGGATTTTATTTTTATAAAATATTTTTTTAGAAAAATTAATAAAGCATTATCTATAAGTATAATAAAACAAAATGCAAGATTTTAATGTGGTTAAAAGGTTTATAGATGAGAATTTCAGGCATTTTAATGCTGCTGTTTTAAAAGATGCTGCTGAGGCTTACGCATCACACATCAAAAATGGCGGGAAGATGCTTTTAGCCATGGCTGGGGCGATGAGCACTGCTGAGATTGGGATAAGCCTTGCAGAGATGATAAGACAAGGTAAGATACATGCAGTATGTTGCACTGCAGCCAACTTGGAAGAAGATATATTCAATCTTGTTGCAAACAAGCATTACAAAAAAGTCCCTCATTATAGGCATCTCTCTCCTGCAGAAGAGAAGGAATTATTCAACCAAGGCATGAACAGGGTTACTGATATATGCATTCCAGAAGAAGAGGCTATGAGAAGGATAGAAAAGCAGATAATCAAGGTATGGAAAAGGGCGGACAAGAATAACCAAAGATTCTTTCCTTATGAGTTCGTGTATCAGATAATCAAAGAGGGGATGTTCGAGGAATATTATGAAATAGACCCCAAACATTCTTGGGTGATTGCAGCCTGCGAAAAGAATATCCCAGTATGGACACCGGGCTGGGAGGATTCCACTCTTGGGAATATATTTGTGGCTTTAACAAGAGGAAGAGGCAAAAATTATTACGGTGAAAATATAAATAATATAAACATAGTAAAATCAGGTTTGGAGCAAATGAATTTTTTGATTGACTGGTACATGGAGAATTCAAAAAATTCTTCAATAGGATTTTTTCAGATTGGAGGTGGCATTGCAGGGGATTTCCCAATATGCGTTGTGCCTTTGATACAGCAGGACTTAAAGGAGAACTGCAAGCTTTGGGGTTACTTCTGCCAGATTTCTGACAGCACCACATCATATGGCTCTTATAGTGGTGCTTCTCCAAACGAGAAGATTACGTGGGGCAAGCTGAGCATAGATACACCGCGTTTTATAATAGAAAGTGACGCAACAATTGTCGCCCCTTTGACGTTTGCTTATGTCTTAGCAAGCTAGAACATAAGACAAAAGGTATAAAAGCGATGAGTTCTGAATGCTTATGTTATGATCCTCTCGCTAAAGGCTGAGAGGATTGGGTTAGCACACACGCGGCGTGCTAACCCTCCTCTTTACAAGGGGTATTCTAAACAAAAATGGGAACACAGAATTTAATCAACTCAGTAACAGAATTAAGGAATAATCCTAAAATAAGGCAGAGGATTGAGAGTAGGCTTAATGAATTCAGCACATTAAAGGAGCATCCTGAAAAATGGTTCAATGAATTATGCTTCTGTATCTTAACTGCAAATTCAACTGCCGAAAGGTGCATAGAAATGCAAAAGAGGATTGGGGACAAGTTCAGCACATTGCCCATTAAAAAATTGAAGGATGAGATGAGGAATGCATCCTGCAGATTTTACAACAAAAGGGCGGATTACATAATTGAAGCAAGGGATAAATTTGATGCGCAGACACTAAAAAAACTTGCAGACAAAAATCCCTTACAAGCAAGAGAGTGGCTTGTTGAAAATATCGAGGGAATAGGCATAAAAGAAGCCTCCCACCTCCTAAGAAATGTTGGTTATGAGATAGCAATAGCAGATTTTCATATTGTTGATATTCTCAAGAGATACAGGTTTATCCCTGCAGGCATGGTGCTTAACTGGAAGAATTACATCTTTATTGAAAACAAGCTAAGGGAGATGGCAAGGATGTTTAATATGGGGTTGGGTGAACTGGACTTGTATCTGTGGTACATGGAAACAGGCAAGATATTAAAATAATCATAAGATAAGCTTTTTAAACAAACAGGAATTAAAAACATCAAGCCCAAATGGTGTAGAGGCCTAGCATAGAACCCTGTCAAATGTAAGAGAACCAAGGTTCTCTTAACAATCAACTCTCCTTTAAGAGAGTCAATCACCTTCCTTCGAAGATGATTGAACATACAGCACGGTTCAGACCCGAGTTCGAATCTCGGTTTGGGCGTTCAAAAGGTTTAATACCCTTTTGTTCTTTCTTCTATGATGTCTTGGTTAGATTTTTTCAGGAGTAGGAAGGCTATTGAAGAAAAAATAGACAAAGTAGCACTTGGGCAGATTCAAGAGCGGCTTCAGGCAGAGAAAAATAAGATTAAAGACAAAGAGAAAGAGGTTGTAACTATTATAAACAATAGAATCCTCAAGCTTACAACAGAACTCGAAGAAGAAAAAAATGCCCTGAAAAAATTAGACATAAAAGAAAAGAAGGTTGAAGAGAAAATAAAAACCATTGTCAAGGGGAATGTAGATACTTATTCTTTTTATTTGACCAGATTGATAGACGATTTAAAAGGTCTAGAAGAAGAAAATTTTGGAAGATTAACTTCGCAGATAGACACAACTTTTTTAAGTTTTAAACAGAAGTCTTCACTAAGCTTTCAAAAAGCAACCATTTTAGTGGGTAAAGAGTTTGAGGTTATAAACAGGAGTATAGGCTCCTTTTTCAGAGATTTGAAGACTGTTCTAGAAGAAAATCAAGAGATGATTGGGATTTCTAAAATACTAAATTCTGCTGAAAATGAATCAAAAGGAATTGATGGAGCAAGAAAGTCCCATGCAGATGTAGTAGACAATATCAAAGTGACTGACAACAAGATAAAAACTCTTGAAAGTAAAAGTAACGAAATAAAAAAACAGGTCGAAAGAATAAAGGAGAGCGAGGACTATTTTAGAAAAATAAGGCATAAAAAGGAGATTGAAAAAAAGAAGGAGGATTTGGACAAGGAGATATATCACCTTAAGGAGATGATTGACCTTAAGTCTCTTGCAAAACATTTTCATGAGGATGAAAAGAAGAGGAGGAGAATAGAAGATTATAGAGCAAATTTTAAAGAATCTTTTTTTGGGGATAACGGGAAAGGGATTATTGACTTATTTGAGCAAGCTAAGGGGAGGAATGAAGAGATAATCGAAAAAATAAGAGAGATAGACTTAAAGAGAGAAGAAATAGAAAAAACAAAAATAGAGCCCGATGAAGCCAAAGAATTAGAGAATGAAACAGGGAAAATTAAACTTGAAATTGAAAGTCTAAGGATAGAGATGACGAAAGAGATGAAGAAGCAAGGGAAAATCGAAGAAACAATCAGAACAGCAATTGATTCTTTAAAGGAGGAACTTCACAAGATAAAAATTGAGTTAACAGATTAGACCATTTGTTCTGTCTGGCACTGTTTTGAGTGTTCTTACTCTTTCATCTCCATTGCCTTGCATAAAATCACTAATTTTTGGATTGCTGAAAAGGGGATGAATCCTTCAATTGCACCCTTATCATTTACAAGCCGCACCAGTTTTTCTTCATAGTCGATTACCCCTTTGATAAACTCCTGCCTGCTGCCTCCAATCAAGTCTATCTGCAGTTTGAATACTTCTACCATAAAGGTTTATCATATCTTTACTATATATACCTTTACAGGATTCAGGCATTCATTAAATTTAAAATAGTCATTATTCTAATCAAGAAATGCCAAGTAAGGTAAACGCATCACATATCCTTGTAAAGACTGAAACAGAGGCACTTGCCTGCTTGACTTATATAAAACAAGGAAGGACATTTGAGGAGTTAGCCAAGGAAAAATCCATCTGTCCATCAGGCAAGAAGGGCGGTAGTTTGGGATGGTTTTCAAGGGGGTAGATGGTCAGGGAGTTTGAGAACATCAGAAATTGAAAATTTCTGAGTGCTGTCAAAAATCAAAGATTTTTGAAGTGCTGCATTTTCAGGCAGGAAGGGGCGGATTGTAGGTCCTGTCAAGACGCAGTCGGATATCATCTAATAAGGATTAATGATACTGCCTAATTATTTCCTTAAAGCCTTCGTCTCTTCAATCTCTTCAGAATCCGTATTGAGATAAGTAACAAATTCTTTGGCTTTTTCTCTTATTTCCTCGCAATCTGCATGATTGGCTGTCAGAAAATCCATAAAGCCATCATATACTTCCATGAGCAAATAAGTAGTAGAGAGATAAAAATCAGTAAGACTGCTAAACCTGTCTAATGGGGCATCATATTTTTCTCTAATCCATTTTTGCCTGCCCCTAATAAATTTTTCATCTTTATGTTTGCCTGCAAAGGCTATGCAGCATAAAGTTCCTTCTAAGTCATCTTCTAAATTTTTTATAAAGGCGCTCTCATCCATAATTGTTGCATATAGGTTAGCCATCTTTATTGCATCTTATCACTATTTAAAAGATTTTTGGAGACAGGCCTAAGCTGCTTAATACCAATACTAAAGGATTATAAAGCCAGATTTTGATTCAATCTATTAAATAAGGTTCATAAGAGAAAGCATTAGCCTTTTTCTTTAGGAATTTATTGATAATATGGAAGAATTTAGGAAGTTAGGCATTTCATGGCCTATTTTGAAGGTTGTAAAAGAAGAAGGGTTTGAAAAGCCAAGCGAGATACAGGAAAAATCAATCCCTCTTGTCCTTGCAGGAAAGGATATTGTAGCTGGCAGTGCAACAGGAAGCGGAAAGACACTTGTATTCGGCTCATGCATTATACAGAATTTAGAAAGGGGGAGAGGGATTCAGGCATTAATACTGACACCCACAAGAGAGCTTGCAGAGCAGGTTTCAAAGGCTTTAAGGAAATTTTCAAAATACAAACAATTAGATATTGCTGCAATATATGGTGGTGTGTCTATTAATCCACAAATGTCTGCGTTAAGGATTGCAGATGTTGTAGTAGGCACCCCTGGGAGGATATTAGACCATTTTGCAAGAAGGTCTATCAGGATGGACAGCCTGAAGATTCTTGTGTTGGACGAGGCAGATAGACTATTAGACATGGGTTTTATAGAGGATGTAAAGAGGATAATCAGGGAATGCCCTGTAAAACGACAGACACTTCTATTTTCAGCAACAATCCCTCCTGAAATAGCACACCTCGCTCAGAGATATATGAGGCATCCCGTTGAGGTTTCTGCAGAACCTTATGTTGATCCAAAAAAATTAACTCAAATTTATTATGATGTTTCAGATGATTTGAAATTCTCTTTATTGGTCCATCTGCTAAAGCATGAAAAGTCAGGGTTGGTTATGGTTTTCTGCAATACAAGGACAAATACAGATTTCGTTGCAAATAATCTAAAACTTGCAGGAGTGGACTCCATGGCAATGCATGGCGGATTCTCGCAAGATAAAAGGGGTAGGGTAATGGAGCATTTTCATTCAAGAAGAGTATATGTTCTTGTATGCACAGATGTGGCTGCAAGGGGGCTTGACATCAAGGGGGTTTCACATATCTATAACTATGATACACCCAGAGACAGCAAGGAATACATTCATAGAGTAGGAAGAACTGCAAGGGCAGGGAAAGATGGTAAGGCAATAAATCTTGTTGCAAGCAGGGACTATGATAATTTCACAAGGGTTCTTGAGTATCATTCCATAAGCATCCCAAAGGAGGAAATGCCTGATGTGGAAAGGGTGTTCATAAGATGGAAGGGAAGACCGAGATTTGGAAGGAGTTTTTCTCATAACCAAGACTGGAAAAGACATGGAAGCGCCCATGGACAGCGAAGGCATGATGGTAGTGCGTGGCATGAAAGAACTGGTGGGGGGAAAAATATAGGAAGTCCCGCTGATTAGACAGAGCCTCCGAGCATAAGATTTTTATACCTTTATTAATTTAGAATAGTATGAGGAGGGGTGTTGATTTTAGAAAATTAGAGGAGGCAGATGTTGTATACACTATTGCCCAAATAATCTCTGTCCTGTTAGTTCTTGGCTCTATAGCATACTTGATTGGATATTCTGCACATTACAAGACAGAGGCTAAACAATGGCAGGCATTGGAGGCAAAAAGGCTTTCTGGATTAGGATCAATCTGCCAGTTAGCCACTTCTTGCAGCAGCTGGACTGATTGTAGCAATGGAATGCAAGAAAGGGTATGCAAGAATAGATGTGCAAATACTGTAACAAAAGAAACAAAAGAATGCACTGCCATTCCTGTTACCCCGCCAGCAACAGGCAGCAAGAATATCTTGACTAATATTTCTGTGTATAGCGATGCGTATGTAGTCAGGCTGGATGACAAAAGCAATTTTGGCAACAAAATAAGTTTGCAGGTTTCCCTGAAGTCTAGCG
Organism: Candidatus Woesearchaeota archaeon; assembly: GCA_964434685.1. Taxonomy (GTDB): domain Archaea; phylum Nanobdellota; class Nanobdellia; order Pacearchaeales; family DTIR01; genus CAYSVT01. Next base: position 2,448 of record CAYSVT010000005.1, on the reverse strand, counting down.
ATATTTACACCTCTTATTTAAAATTCAATCTTGCAGAGGTGCCGGCAGATTCCACTATCAACTCCATGAAATTATGGCTTTCAGCATTTAGGGGTTATTCGAAAGGGATTCTTATAGGTGTATACTACTGCGCCAATGATTCTTGGGATGAAAGGACTATAACAGGGAATACACAACCAGTTTGCTTTGAGAATGAAACATTCCACTTCCTCGATGCCCAGAATGTTACAAATGAATCATCCTACACATGGGATGTCACGAATCTGCTGAATATGGCAACAGCAGGCAAAAGGATATTCTCATTCTATATGAAAGAGAAGACAAATCTATTCGAAACATCAAGGAATGTTATATCATTCTATTCGAAAGAGGCTCCAGAAAATATTCCTATATTGATTATTAACTATACATTGTCTGTAAAGAGCGGGGGGCAATCAATAACAGGCAAATACACTGCACCTGTGGAGAGCAGTAAAAAATCAATAATGGGCAGATTACTCAGTTTTTTTGGTTTTTAATGGATAATAATCAGTAGGTTCT
>CAYSVT010000005.1:0-1898 GCA_964434685.1 Candidatus Woesearchaeota archaeon | reverse complement strand
TGGTAAGGAACGATGGATACATCGGCATATGGATTTCCAAAGATGACTTTTTCTTCCCAATGGTAAATAACAAATGTTATGTTATGGAACATCGTCTTGTCGTAGCCAAAGCATTGGGCAGATTACTCAGTTTTTTTGGTTTTTAATGGATAATAATCAGTAGGTTCTGCCCCTTATCTCGCATTTTATAAAGGAGGGTTTAATTGCCTTGCAGAATTCTTCAATCTGCTCTTGTGTGTATGGCTTTATCTTCTGAAATTTCCTGTCGAAACACTTTTGCGGCTGAAACTGCTGCAAGTAAAATGCCTTGTTTGCCCTCTCTGCACTTAAAAATTTTGCAATGTCCAATAAGTCCTGTAAATTCGTGACTGTTGGCACTACAGTCATCCTAAACTCATAGTCTGGGAATTTTTTTATTAAAGCAACAGATTTTTTCAAATCAGCAATGTTAACCTTGACATTAACAATTTTTTCATACTTTTCAAAGGGTGCCTTAAAATCCATTGCAATATAGTCCACCAGTCTTTTTTTCAACAGCAATTCAAGCATTTCTGGATTAGTGCCGTTTGTGTCAAGCTTAATCCTATAACCCAATCCCTTTATCCTCTCAATGAATTCAGGCAGTTCTTTATTTAGTGTAGGCTCACCGCCAGTTATGCATATTCCACTTAAAAATCCCTTTCTCTCCTCAAGAAATCTTAAAATCTCTTCTTTAGAATATATCTTCAATTCCCTGCCCTGTCCTGCATCAACAAGTTCAGGATTGTGACAGTAATCACAGCGAAAATTGCAGCCAAAAACAAAAATTGTGCAAGCAACCCTGCCAGGATAATCTATGAAAGTATGTTTTTGCAGCCCTTTTATCAGCATCCCCATTTCAAGAAATTAATATTTAAAATCCTTTCTTATAACCCAAAAAACTTAATTGCAATCCCACATAGCAGAATTGTTGCTCCTGCCAATGCATGCATATACCTCTCTAATTTTTCCATATTAATCAAATTAATACCAAAATATCCAATTAGAACAATAAAGAGCATTGTAGAAATTGTTGTTATGCCGAAAATTCCTGTTAGTAACGACAATCCAAGAAGGCTGCCCTTTGCTGCAGGATACATTATTAATGGGATTAAAGGTTCGCAAGGACCAAAAACAAATATAGTGAATAAAATCCATGGTGTAAGATTTGCTTTTTTGTATTCTTGAAGAACATGAAAGGGTTCATGATGCTTATTCTTTAATGCAGTATATAATCCCCACAAAAAATAGATAATACCGAAAATTAATAAAAACCATCCTGCAAGCTCACTTCTAAATGACTCTATTGCTGTTAATTTTAATAATGCTATGCCAAAGGCGATTCCTATTACACCAAGCAAAACAGAACTAAGTATGTGTCCGATGCCACAAAGAATCGTTATTATTATTGTTTTGGCTAATGTCCACTTTCCTACTCTTGCCATAGCAATAAAGGGAATGTAATGGTCAGGCCCAAGTAATGTATGTATAAAGCCTAATGAAAGAGCAGTGATCGAAAGAACAATTAATTCCTCAGTCATTTTCTGTTTTATTTCTTAATTTGTTTGTGTTGCCGTAAGGATTGCTATTTATTTTGCTGCATGCTCCGATTTCTTTTCAATTAAATAGGCCTTCCTATCCTTCCACTCCTCCTGCTTGCCCAGATTCCAGTCTCTTACAGGCCTCAAATAACCCACTACCCTGCTATAAACCTCTGTTTCCCCGCCACATTTAGGGCATTTTTCCTGTCCACCATTTAGATAACCGTGCTCCGAACAGATAGAAAAGGTTGGTGTCAGTGTGAAATATGGCAGTTTGGAATTCTCTGATATCCGCTTCGTAAGCATCTTTGCTTGGCTTCCCTCAATTCTTTCACCAAG
>CAYSVT010000004.1:14786-19462 GCA_964434685.1 Candidatus Woesearchaeota archaeon | reverse complement strand
GAAAGGAGTGTTATTGTTATAAAGATGTCTGAAAAAGGCTTAATCTGGAAAACCTTGGAGGGAGAAGCAGTTTTAAGCCAAAAGGGATTTTCTGTGACTTATGTTTGGAGCTTTTCAATAGACAATAACGACCCAAATAAAGAAAAACTGCTGGAACAGCTGAAAGCAGCTTTTGCAACTGGAGAAACAATCAAAATAAGATATGAGCAAATGGCAGGCACAGTTCCATGGAGAGGAAAAACTTCTTATTTCATCAAAGAGATAAAATCTGGTTAGCCAATCAAAAATATTTCATCAAAGAGATAAAATCTGGTTAGCCAATCAAAAAAGAAAGATTTATAAATCGACTTCAATTAAAAACCTATAGCTGAATTCTGAGGGAAAATGTCAGAAGATTTTGAAAAGAGTTTGAGAAAAACAGGCACTACAACAGTAGGCATAATCTGTAAAGACGGAGTTGTGCTGGCTGCTGACAAAAGGGCAGTGGCTGGAGAGACATACTTTATTGCAGCAAAGCGAGTAAGGAAGATATTTAAGATAACAGAGCAGATAGCAGTTACTGTTGCAGGCGTTGTATCAGACATTCAGTTAATAATTAAGCTGGCTACAGCAGAATTAAAATTAAAGAACCTGCGCACAAAAACACCTCCGACTGTAAAGGAGGCTGCAAACCTCTTTGCTTCAATTGCTTATCAAAACATAAGAAAATTCTCGCCAATCTTGGGTGTGGCATCATTCATTGTAGCGGGGAAGGACAGCGAGGGATTTGGCATGTATGAGATTGGGGCGGATGGCAGTGTTACAGAATGCAAAGAGTATGTGACAACAGGCGCATTTGGCAGCATTGTAGCATATGGTATACTAGAAAATGAGTGGAGTTCAAACATTAATGTTGAAGAGGGCAAAAGGCTTGTAATCAAGATTATTAACACCGCAATAAAGAGAGATGCCTCGGTTGGTGAGGGCATTGATGTTTTAGTAATCGACAAGAATGGAGTTTCTGAAATAAGGGAAGAGAAGGTGCAGGCGAAGTAAGTGGATTAAAAATTAAAGGATAGGATATATTATTTGCAGGTTGTTCATATCAAACCGAGAAGGTTTATTGATTAAATCTACATTTTCAGGCATAATCAAATGATGTTCTGAATCTTTCACAAATAAAATGGCAGATATAATAGGAAGCATATTAAAGGACTTGCCCTCTTTAGTCAAGAATGCATCATTTGAAGGGGCGAATATTGTCCTGTATACAGACAACAAGGACTTTTTTCTTGATTCTGACCAGAAAATCAGGGATATTGTAAATAGGATAAAGAAAAGGGTGGAGATGAGGGCATCTGAGGAACTGCTTTTGGATAACGAAAAGACAGAGAAGTTTATCCGTGCGACTGTGCCTCAGGAGGCAGAGATTACTGAGGTGATATTCGATGCGCAGAGAAGCATAGTTGTAATAGAAGCAAAGAAGCCGGGCATAGCAATAGGAAAGGGCGGTGAAATATTAAGGGAGATTCGCAAACATACATTCTGGCTGCCGCAAGTTCAGCGTTCTCCAGCAATCAGAAGCAAGATAACTGAGAATATAAGGAATGTTCTCTATCTCAATAATAATTACCGCAAGAGATTTCTCAATTCTGTTGGCAAGGATATATACAAGGAATGGAATCCTGAAAGGATGGATGAGTGGGTGAGGCTGACATTCCTTGGAAGCGGGAGGCAGGTTGGCAGAAGCTGCTTGCTCCTGCATACACCAGAATCAAAAGTGCTGCTTGATTGCGGAATAGATGTCGCTGCCAACGGCAGGGATAAATTTCCCTATTTGGAAGTGCCTGAACTTAACTTGAAGGAGATAAGTGCCGTAATTATTTCTCATGCGCATCTTGACCACAGCGGAATGGTGCCATGGCTTTACAAGATGGGTTACATGGGGCCATGCTACATGACGATGCCAACAAGGGATATATCCGCACTGCTTGCATTGGATTTTATTGGAGTTGCATACAAGAAGGCAACTCAGCCATTATTCTCAAGCACAGACATCAAGGAGATGGTGAAGCATTCCATCTGCCTGGATTACAATGAGGTGACGGACATAACGCCTGACTTGAGGCTTACACTTTACAATGCAGGGCATGCACTTGGTTCATCAATGGTGCATCTTAATGTAGGCAATGGCTTGCATAACCTTCTTTACACAGCAGACATGAAGTTTGGAAGAACCAGACTGCTTGAACCAGCGGTCACAAGCTTTCCAAGGCTTGAGACATTGATTATTGAATCCACATATGGGAGTAAGAATGATGTACTGCCTGGAAGAAAGGATGCCGAGGATGCATTGCTTGCAATAATCAAGAAGACAATAGAGAGGAAGGGCAAGGTGCTGATTCCAGAACTGGGATTGGGAAGAAGCCAGGAGACAATGCTTATACTTGAGCAGGCAGTCAAATCCGGCTTGCTGGAAAATGTTCCTGTGTATATCGATGGAATGATATGGGATATAACTGCGATTCATACAGCATATCCAAATTTCCTGAGCAATGCAGTCAAGGCTCAGATATTCCAGGACAAGAATCCATTTTCTGCAGACATATTCAGGCAGGTTGGCTCGTCGCAGGAAAGACAGGCGGTAGTTGAGGGAGGCCCTTGTATAGTGCTTGCAACATCCGGTATGATGGTTGGCGGCGCATCAGTGGAGTATTTCAGGCACTTTGCAGATTCAAAAAGGAATTCTGTTGTGTTTGTTTGTTACCAGGGAATCGGCAGCTTGGGGAGGCAGGTGCAGGATGGTGTCAAAGAAGTGAGATTTGATGTTGAGAACAGGGAGGAGATAGTGCCTGTAAACTGCGAGGTTGCAAAGATAGACGGCTTGACAGCCCACTCCGGCAGGAATCAGCTGCTTGCATTCGTCAACAATACACAGCCGCAGCCAAAGAGGATAATCGTGAATCACGGAGAGCAGTCAAAGTGTTTGGACTTGGCATCAACATACTACCAGCTTTACAGGGTAGAAACCAATGCCCCAAGAAATTTAGAAACGCTGAGGTTGAAGTAAAAGGTGAATAATGTACCAAACAGAACTCAGCTTTCTTATTCAGGCAAGAGATGGGCAAGATAGCTTAAATACCCCTTCTTCACCACATATTATTCTGCCCCCAGAAACGCTGTAGTACTTGATATTCAAGTTGTCTATCTTTGCCTTGCAGCATATATTGTTAGCAGTATTATTTATAAGATTGTGATAACTGCTGTTCAGAATGTTAAATTCATTAGTTTTTGCCCCAAGCTCTTTCCTGAGATTTTGATTCTCAGTTTCACAATCCTCTTTTAGCACAATCATCTCTTTTCTGTTGTCATTAGTCTGTTCTAGGCACGTAATCGCATCATTATTTGCTAATTGCAGGTCAGCCAATATTTTTTGATTCTTAGAGAAGCAGGCTGTGAGATTGTCGTTGGCCAGACTTAGTTCGTTTCTTAAATCATCTGCAGTAAGGGTATAGTCCTCTACAGACTGATTTAACTTTTGGAGTTGTTTGTATACAGTATAACCATTAACTATGGGTTTAGCCGTAATAAAAACCAGCAGGAACACTAGTGTAAGAATATTGACTATGAACAGCAATACTTTTACCTTTTTGGAGTTTATCATTTTAAAATAGCCTATTTTTGAACTTATTGAAAATCGTTCATCTATTGACTACTTCAAATTGATTGCCTTGCTTATTCTCCTTCCCCAGGGTAATATAAGGGGTATTTTTTGTTTGGTTCCTATCCGTTACTATTACTACTTCGAAGTTTAAATATACTCCTTTTTTTATGCATCCAGAATATATTCTTTCTTACATAAATCTATTTAAACAATTGTGACTATAAAATTACAACTAAAGAGGAAAAAGAGATGAGGTTTTGGTTGGTAGGATTCTTTGCACTGCTGGTTTTATTAGCCATGCTTGCCGTTCCATTCAGAAATCCGTTTGTCATAAGGAACATTGAAAATAACTTTCCAACCGACAGGATAAATGACAGCCAGATAGAAATCAGGAATGACAGCATCATAATACATATCAAGAATGCATCAGTAAGCAGGTACAGCAATACAAGCAGCATGAACCCAGTCCTTGATGAGAATGCAAATGGCATAGAGGTTATTCCAGCATCACCAGAAGACATTCATGTCGGTGATATAGTCACATACGAGCAAGACAGCATGCTTATAGTCCATAGAGTCATCTCAATTGGAAATGATGCAAATGGAAAATACTTTATTGTCAAGGGTGACAGTTCAGAAGAGGCTGATGGAAAGATTCGCTTCGAGCAGATAAAATATGTTTTAGCAGGAATTCTTTACTGACTAAATCAACAGACTCAGCAGCCAGCCCACTATGCAGCCAGGTGTTAAAAAGAGCATTGCAGGATAAAACTTGCCCTTCTTTGCAAAAATGAACAGCAGCATCAGTGAGATGAATGCTGCGCCTATGATAAATAATGCAGGCAAAAGCCCTGTTGTCCTTAGAATGACACCTGCAAAAATCAGTGGGAAGGTGATATCCCCGCCGCCAAGAATTGCTAAGCTAACTTTGATGTTCATTCTTCTCAACCTTTTGCCCGTCTCCTTTTGAGTGAGTCTCATATTCATCAATTTCTTGATTTTTACCCTGTCTTTCCTCTTTATAAAGGGAATA
>CAYSVT010000004.1:10281-14776 GCA_964434685.1 Candidatus Woesearchaeota archaeon | reverse complement strand
TTAATGCAAATGTTCCAATTCCAATGTGCCAGCTTTATTAATGGAATATATATTTCTGTGAACACGCCAATCTTTTGAATCTGGAATTTTGCAAGCTTTTGCATGAATTTTGCATGCCATACTGCATAAACATCATAGACTGCGATTACAAGCAGGAGTGCTATTATCGTCCAGGTATTGAGTATTGGGACAAATACAGACGCAATTCCTGGATATATCATCAGTTCAGTGAGATTATGAATCCAAACATTCCTTTTGAACACCTTATATATTGTTAGCGGCACTGCAAAAAGCACTGAAAGCATCTCTGCATAGCCAATGTGAAAATAGCCTGACAAGAATGCATTGAATGTTATTCCCATCGCAATCACAATCACAGAAAAGAACCATACCCTAATCAGCAGGGTAGCACCGAATTTTCTTAACAGCAGAATAATCCCTGTTGCAAGTATTATTGAAAGGATTATGGAAACAAGGGAGATTTCAGGCTTCATTTCTGGCGGCTGCATGCCATATGGCAATTGCGGCTGTACACTCACATTCTCAATAATTACTGTGCCATTGACCTCTTTTGCCTCCTCCCTCACATAGGGGGAATATGCATTTATGACAGCAAGCCCAATCAGCTGGGTGAGAAGGAACATTGCCAAAATGATGATTGTTATCTTTAATGGGTGTTTCATTTCTCTTTTCTTTTTATTACTGCAGGCTGCTTTATAAAGCTTTTTTGGGAAATGAAGAGCAAGTTTTATAAACATTCAAAGAGAATGTTATAATAATAAGAATTTTAAAAGGGTGGTTAAATGGTTGATTTGCTAAAAGAGATTCAGGAGTTGCCAGAGGGTTCAATATGCCTTATAATAACTACTGCAAAGACTATCATAAAAACAAATCTTGATGTTCTTAAGGTGCTTATCAATCAGGGCTTGTTTGGATTGTATGTAACAATAAACCAGCCGTATATCACTCTGCAGAACTTACTTAACAAGGAGAGCATTGATTTAAATAGATTATTCTTCATAGACTGCATAACGCAGACTGCAGGAGGCAGGGCTGAGAGGACAAGCAACTGCTTATTCATCAATTCACCATCATCCCTGACAGAATTGGGCATTGCCTTAACGCAGGCAATACAGGCGATGCCGCCAGGCAAAAAATTTATATTCCTTGATGCATTAAGCACATTACTCATTTACAATGAGTCAGGCACAATAGCAAAATTTTCACATTTCCTCATAAATAAGATTAAGCTGCTTGGTTTGACAGGCGTCGTGATGTCTGTCGAGAAGGAGATGGATGAAAGATTATTGACTCAAATAGAGCAATTTTGCGATAAGGTGTTTGATTTAACACAAGGTTAAAAGGAGGTTAGAAAGATGCTGACAGATGTGTTGATAAAGTATGTGATACCCTTGACGGTATTGACTCTAAGTATTATGACTGTAGTGATATCCTCAATTGCAACAAAAAGGTTTCTTAAGGGCGAGCTGAAAGAGGTTTTGCAGTGGCTGATGCCAGTGTCTTTGGCATTCTTCTTTACGTGCTTCTTCCTGGGTATTGTGTTCATCCTTATAACAATGGTTGCAATGAGCATTGAGATGACAAGAATCATCCAGTATCTCATTATCTTTGAGGGCGTGTTCCTGATACTGACAAGCGCATTCTTCATAAAGATTGCACTTTCTTTATACAAATTTTCAGCGACATATGGATTTGCAGAGATGCCTCAGACAGTTGCCAAGGATGTTTATGAGCAGTTGGCGGATGCAGTTGTGAAGGCAGCAGCAGCAGTTGCAGGACCCAATGCATTGAAGTATGCATCAGAAACAGGAGAGATAAAGGTATCCGCAGGCGGGCAGGTTACAATTACAAAGCCGGAAAAGGCTGCAGCTGTGAACAGGCTCATAGAGAAGTACAAGGTGGCAATCGGTCCTACAATAGTGGAGTCATTCAAGAAAGTGGCTAAGCCCATACTCAGCAAATTCTCCAAGGTAAGGGAAGAATTCCCTGAATTAGCCTGATTTTTTTATTTTTGTGATTTATTTGATTTAGTGTATTTTCAAATTTCTTAACCGAAAGGTTTATATATAGTTGTTACTTACGAATAGTAATAAAATAGGGACTAGGGAAAATGACACTAATACAGAAGATAAAAGAAATCGCAACAATTATTCCTAAATATTGCAATAAGCAGGCAATAAAGGGATTGTTTGACGAAAGCGCAAGAGTTAGCAATGAATATTTGAGAAATCAGATTTCTTATATTGATAACCTGAAAAATACTTCAGATATAAAAAAGGCAATATACAAGGCAGATGTTATACTAAAAACAGTATTTGGGGAGAATTTGCTGGAGGGATAAAATGAGCTATGCAATAATTAAAATAGCAAAGGAAGGGAAAACAATAACTGACAGGCACAGAAATCAGGTTCGTACATACATAACGATGGGCAGGGTAATAGATTATGTAGCAGAGAAGAATGACAGGGTAAGATATGGCAGGAATCTAATCAGAATTGATAATAAAAGGGATTGGCCAGAGGTTGTTCAATTAGATAATGGTAGAATAGGGATTAACAGGAATCTAGTTTATATTACCTCATTTAAGGACAGGGAGAATACAACCTGCATAGCACTTGTAGGGAGAGACTATTCAATAAATAAGGTAAAAAACCGCTTAACAGACATTTTAGGGGGATAAAATGATAATAAAACCAGAATTGCTAAAGAAAATAAGGCATTATTTTAATCTGAATATTTATGAGGCTAAGGTTTGGTTAGCCTTGCTTTCCAAAGGGATTTCGTCTGCAGGGGAGACAGCAGAGTTAAGCGGTGTGCCAAGAAGCAGAACCTATGATGTTTTGGAAAGTTTGGAAAAACAGGGCTTTGCGATAGCAAAGTTAGGCAAGCCTGTAAAATACATCTCTGTAAACCCATCAGTAGTTATTGAAAAGCTGAAGAATAATGCAGTAAAGGAGGCAGAGGAAAGGAATGAGGTTTTGAGCAATCTTAAGGAAACAAATGAGTATGAGGAGCTTGAATTATTGCACAAGCAGGGAATTCAGCCAATATCTGCAGAGGAGTTGAGCGGTGCAATAAGGGGAAAATCAAATATCTATGCACAACTGCAGGAGATGGCTAATAATGCCAAGGATGAGGTCATAATCGCAACTACAGCAGATGCGTTGCAGCATGAAGTTAAATCTCTAAAGCCCCTCCTTGAAAAACTGGCAAAGAAGGGCATTTCTGCCAAGCTTGCTATCAACAAGCCGCATGATGCTGTCAAGGATTTGAATGCAAAGATAAAGCAGATAGACTTGAATGCAAGATTCTTCTTGGTGGACAGGAATCATCTTTTGTTCATGCTTACAGACAAGAATGGTGCAAACAGGGCTGACGAGGAAACGGCTGTCTGGATAAATTCTCAATTCTTTACTTCTGCATTAAGGCAGCTTTTTATGAATGCGTGGGGAAACAAGTAAGATGGTTGGGAAAAAGCAGATTAAAATTCTTGGAGAGAGATTAAAAATGGCAAACGAAAATGATACACAGACTTTAGAGGATAAAGTGTACGACACTTGTGTTAGTTGTAATGCCGTAACACCTTATACAAAAGATACACCAATAATCCAGAGAGAAGGTTATGTTGAAGGTGCAGGACAGCTCTGCAAAGGATGCAATACCAGCATTTATGGAGACAAATAAAATGGAAGATAAAAATCTTGAGGCAGCTATGCAGAATATTGTAAATACTATCAGACTGTTCAATATTCCTTCAGTGAGGGAACATTACTTTACTATAGCCAAAAAATTAGGGACTCACCAGGCAATAAACGAGATTAAGAACCTTAGTTATATTGCAAAATCACACTACAACGCACTTAAAGCAAGCCAAAGAGGAGCTGATTAAAATGGTAAAGATAATTGATATGAAGCGAATGGATTCTATTAGAACATCAAAAGCGAACACGCTTGCCCATTTTGCAGAAATCGAACTAAACAAACAAAACCCAGACCTTGTTGTGAGAGTTAAAAGATTCTCTGGGGAAATAATAGACATAAGGGTTGCAGAGATGAAGAAGCACCAATCAAAAGAGGTTCTCAAAATTAATTTCAGCTATGATATTGATGATACGAAAATGGAATCAATAAATGTTCTTGACGAAAATTATCTCAACACAGCAAAAGAATTCGCAGATAAGTATGAAAAATTATTGAGCGGGGGAGAGGAAGTCAAAATATACAAATAATTAAAATGACAAAATCAAATTTAGAAAACAAATTCGAGCAGGCATTGAACGATCCTACAGAAAGGAAATTGAAAAAGATTGTCAATCTGGCGATAAGAAAAGCGGATTTCCCTGCAGAACTGATAAAAAGCAGGCATTTCATAGCAGATTTAAGGTATCTCTTGAAGAAATGTGATGGGCTGTTGAACCATTACATGACATATTCTGCATGTAGGGATGAGGCTCTAGATGGAAAAAGAGCCAT
>CAYSVT010000004.1:0-10271 GCA_964434685.1 Candidatus Woesearchaeota archaeon | reverse complement strand
GGTTATGGCAGCAAGGATTAAAAAATGCAAGGCAAATCAATAGGAGTACCAGAAGGGCAGTATAATGAATAATCAAAACTTTATGAAGGGATGAATTCTCAAAAGGTTTTTAAAACTCTTTCTCTTATCTATTGAATGGCCATTGAAACATCTAAAGAGGCAGGGATTATAACGAGTTTAAGCCCTATTGAGAGGAAAATCCTGCCATTATTGGATTCAAAGTCTATTGATGAATTAGTGGAAAGGGCAAAGATAGATAAGACAAGCACAATAAGGGCATTGCAGTTCTTAAGCAATAAGGGGCTTGTAAAATTAAAATATTCCAAGAAGAAACAAGTGTCATTAGGCACGAATGGTGTTCTGTACAAGAAGAATGGCCTGCCTGAAAGGAAGCTGATTAATCTCTTGGCAGAGCATCAAACAGTATCATTACAGGAAGCATCTGAAAAATCTGGCTTGTCTGACAATGAATTCAAGGCAGCATTAGGTGTGCTAAAGAGAAAGGCACTTGCAAGATTAGAGAATGGGAGGATTATTCTTGAGGCAAAGAAGGAAGAATTAATCAAGAAGACATTGGAGGAGCAGTTTTTAGAACAGCTCCCATTAGATGCTGGGAATCTAAAGGAAGAGCAGAAATACTGCGTTGAGCAGCTGAAAGACAGGAGGGATATAATCAAGATAGAGGAGTTGCAGGAGATGGAGTTTGAAGCTACTGAACTCGGCAGGAAACTTTCAAAGGTTGATTTAAGCAAATTCAGCAATCTTGTCGAGCAGCTTACACCAAAAATGCTGCAAAGGGGCACATGGAAGGGAAAGCAATTCAGAAAGTATGACATTCTGAGCCCTGTTCCAAAGATTTTTGGCGGAAAAAGACAGCCATATTATGAATTTCTTCAGGAAGTAAGGGAGACATTAGTGGCATTGGGATTCGAGGAGATGGAAGGAAGTTTAGTAGAAACAGAGTTCTGGAATTATGATGCACTATTTCAGCCACAGTTTCATGCTGCAAGGGAATGGAGCAGCACATACTACATAAAGAACAAGATAAAGGCAGACATTGATAAGAGGATTATGCAGAATGTTAAGGAGCAGCATGAGAAATCATGGCGATACAAATGGAATCCTGCAAATGCATTAAAGCTTATTCTCAGGCCGCAGGGCACAGTCCTTTCAGCAAGGCAATTGCCAAAGGCAAGGATTCCTGGGAAATACTTTGCAATAGCGAGATGTTACCGCCCAGACATTGTCGATGCAAAGCACCTTTCAGAATTCAATCAGGTAGAGGGGATAATCATACAAGAGAATCTTACATTAAGGAATCTGTTTGCAATCCTTGCCTTATTTGCCAGAGAGATTGCAGGGGTGAAAGACATAAGATTCATGCCGAGCTACTTCCCATTTACAGAGCCATCAGTTGAATTATTTGGCAAGCATCCAAAGTTTGGTTGGATGGAGCTTGGAGGAGCCGGCATATTCAGGAGAGAGGTGGTAAAGCCATTAATTAACAAGGATATAACTGTATTGGCATGGGGCTTGGGCATAGACAGACTGGCAATGCATCGCCTGAATATTGAGGACATAAGAAATCTGTTCACTTATGATTTGGATTTATTGAGGAGTGTAAAATGATAGAGGAAATTATAGAAGGAGTATTGGAAAAATTTGAATCAAAGATATTTGGTGACAGCATGCACAACCTTGAGATTGATTTGAAAAGAGTTCCAATGCTGCCTCAAAGGGATTTAAGGGCTTTTCAGAAATATTTAGGCTCATTTGTCGTGACAGAGAGGGGATATCTCCTGAGGGGTTATGACGAGAGACTCTGGAAGAAGAATGCCGTAATTTACGATACTGAAACAATTCCTCCGCAGATTCATTACGAGAATGGCGATACAGACCAGATAATTCATGATGCACTTCCTCCAGGTTTACGATTATTAGGATTGAAGCAGTTATATGAATCAAAAAGGGAAAAAACATTTGTAAGAGTGTGCTTAGCATAAAATTCCTCACAATAAAGAAAAATAAAAATGTTAAGAGGGCTAGTTGATGCAATGCGTTCAGAAAAAACAGAGTTCCCACTTGGAAAAATCAGGGCAGTAAATCATCCATTGCAAAATTGCCCCAATCATATGGTTAAGGTTAAACTGGAAATAAAAGAAGAAAAATGTTGGGACGGACATTTGATTGAGTATGCTATGTGCGACACTTGTGGTTATATATACTATTGGAATAAAAAATAGATAATAAAGAATATGCCAACAATTGAAATTTCAAGGAAGGACTTGTGCAGTCTAATCGGAAAAAATCTCAGCTCAGAGCAGCTGGAGCAATTGCTGAGCTATGCGAAGGCATCTATTGATTCTGCTGAAGGAGATTTGTTGAAGGTGGAGGTGGCAGATGCGAACAGGCCTGATTTGTGGTCAGCAGAAGGAATTGCAAGGATAATAAAGGGGCAGATAGGCAAGGAGAAGGGAATGCCCTCTTACACAATCAAGAAATCAAATTTTGTTGTGAAAGTAGATGAAAGTGTGAAGAAGGCAAGGCCACTTGTTATTTGTGCTGTTGTTAAGGATTTGAAATTGAGCGAGGAAGCAATTAAACAGATTATACAGCTGCAGGAAAAGCTGTGCGAGAATTTTGGTTTGCATAGGAAAGAGGCAGCGTTGGGAGTTTATGATTTTGACAGGATAAAATGGCCTGTTATATACACGGCAATAGAGCCTGATGGGATTAAATTTGTGCCTTTGGAGATGGAGGAGCCATTAACACCAAGACAGATTCTTCAGAGGCATGAAAAGGGGATTCAGTATGCCCATCTCCTTTCAGGATGCAGCGAATATCCATTGCTGATTGATTCTGCAAAGGAAGTGCTAAGCATGCCTCCAATAATAAATTCCAACTTTACAGGCAAGGTTACTGAAAAGACAAGAAATGTTTTTGTTGAAGTGACCGGATTTGAATACAGGTTCATTGTGCCTGTGCTTAACGTCATGGTTTCTGCATTGGCTGAAAGGGGCGGGCAGTTATATTCTGTTGAGGTACAGGGAAGGGGAAGGATTACAACGCCTGATTTAAAACCAATTCAAACATCCCTCAATGCGGATTACTGCAACAGGATTCTCGGATTGAATCTCAAGCCAGCTGAAGTAGCCAGGCTGCTTGAAAGGGCAAGATTTGATGTCAAAACCTCTGCAACAGAATTAAAGCTTGAATACCTTCCCTACAGGCAGGACATAATGGATTCACGCGATGTAATAGAGGATGTTGCGGTATCTTATGGTTACAGCAATCTTCAGCCGCAGGATGTGAGCATTGCAACAATAGGAAAGGCAGCAGATTCTGTGAAGATTAAGGAGAAAATTATCCAGCTGCTTCTTGGTTTGGATATGCAGGAGATTGCCACATTCACCCTTACAAGCAAGGACAATCTATTAAAGAGGATGCATTTGCCAGAGTGTGAGGTTATTGAGGTGGGCAATCCTATTTCATTAAACTACAGCTGCCTGCGCAATTCGCTGTTGCCTTCAGCACTGGAATTCCTAAGCCAGAATACAACAAAGGAATTCCCACAAAGAATCTTTGAGATAGGTGAATGCTTCACACTGCAGGAGGGGACAAAAAGGCATCTTGCTGTTGCAGTGACAAGCCATGAAACAGACTTTACAGAGATAAAACAGATTTTAGAGTATATCGTGAAGCAGTTTGGTTTGGAATACAAGCTGAAAGAGGCAAAGATAGAAAGTTTTATAGAAGGCAGGGCGGGAATGATTGTCATTAACAGTAGGGTTGTTGGCGTGATTGGAGAGGTTCACCCAAGGGTTCTTGCATCATGGAATTTGAAAATGCCCTGCGCTGTTCTTGAATTAGACGTAAGCGTTTTCCGTTTCCCATTAAATTTATAAAGAGAAGATACAAGCAAAATAAGAGAGGTGAGCAGCACCTCAGCTGTTTCTGAGGGTTTTTAGAAATGCCAAAAGATACTAAGAAAGTAAATTATCAAATAATTGACGCAATTGTTAAGGGTGTCAAAGGGCGAGTGGATAACGTGTATAATCTTAGCGGGATGTCAGTCGGTGAGCTTGGCGGTGGGAGATTTTGCGGTCAGAAATCTAAGCTCGAAATAGAAGTAGAGAGTAATACCCCTGTAAAAATCTTGGAATTTGATGGGGCTTGGCCGATTGAAGCAGGAGATGCCATAAGGGCGACAATAAAAATGACCAAGAGATATTGCTATCCTATTCCATGTTCCCCCACCAAAGAAGAAGCAAGACACAAGTTATATGAAAAAGAACACCCGATAAAGATAGAGAAAATAAGAAAACAAAGAGTTGTTGCTACGTACATCAATGAATAGTAAGATTAATTGAGGTATCTATAGTTAAAAACTTAGCCTGTTTTGAGAGTTCTTAAAAATGGAAGAATACAAGAGGATAATGTATATGGAGAAGATAGGCAATAGCAATCCTGATGAGCCCAGTTCAAAGTCTTTTGCTGCATGCCTTGATATTGGTGGGATAACAAACTTAGAGTATTACTTCTCAGATGATATAAGAAATGAGATGCATCGTAATATTCTTATCAAGAGAGGCGTTAAGGAATCCACACTCTTGAACTTAATAAAAAGAAATAAACTAAGGGGAAGTATGGGGTGTGTGATAGTTGAAGCGAATAAGAAAACAGAGATGGATTTAGACAGGCGTCTTAATGGATACAGAATAGAAAAGATTGTTTTGAGTTATAAACATCAACCGAAATAATCCCTTTCCTTCTTCTTGGAAGAGCTTTTCCATGCCCTTGTTATTATCTCATCCAACTCTGTAAACTGCCCCTCCATGCTCTTCCATTCCCTTGAGGCAAACTTGATGAAATCAGCTTCCTTTGTTTCATTATACTTCAAGTCCAATGAGATTGCCTTTATCTCAAATTCACAGAGCCTCTCATAAATCTGTTCTATAATCTTTTTGTCTGGGCTGTTTAGATTTTTGATTATTGTAAACATAAAGAAGGGTGCGTTGGAGGGATTGAGCATTAATTCCAAGAACCTTAGGAATGCCACTGCCTTTTCTGTGATTGACTTCCTTACCTCCCTCAACAGCATTTCAGTCTCTCGGTCTGCTATTCTTTCAATTTCAAACTGCTCGTTCAACAGGGCAAAGGCGGGCAGATTATACTTCTTCCTCGCAGTTTCATATTTTGATTTAAGAGAATCAAGCCCCAAATCAAACAATTTCTTCTTCGCCCTTTTTTCCATCTTTGTATTTAACAAAAATCCCTTTTAAAGTTATGTTTTTTGAAAAGCCTCTACCGAGATTCGAACTCGGGACCTCAACCTTTTTTGTTCACCAAGGAAGGTGATTGTTAGGAAACGTAGTTTCCTACATTACCAAGGTCGCGCTCTAACCAACTGAGCTATAGAGGCATAAGCAAAACCTACGGTTTTTCTTATCAACTTTTCCCTTTAAATGTTCGGTTTCTTATTAACTTCCCTATGAAACATAGGAGTTCTAAAGAACCTTTGGTTTTTTATTATCAATTTCCCTTTAAGAGAGGTTTCTTATTAATCCCCTTACAAACCAAATTTAAAAATCTTTAGAATCAGCTTGAATTGAGTGTCTGATTAACTAGAGAAGTTGTTTTTTTGGGAATCAATTCAGGCATCCAGTTCATGTGGGATGCATATACAACAATGTCCTTGACATTTACTGAAATCTGCCAAATCCATTTCATGTAAACGCGAGAAAAGAGGAGTGTGCTGTGCACATCCTTGAAGCTTGTTCTCTGTTCTCGGACTATAAACAATGCACCGATAATCAGTATTATAATTATTATCAGCATCAGTCTCATATACAAAAAAGAGGGATATAGTTTATATCCTTTTCCATTTTAGAAGAGGGATGCAATTCTTGAGAATATATCCCTCCACAAATTAAGTGGGTTGATTATGTTTTTGATAATTGTGCCTGTTAGTGGGGCTTGTTCTGCTGGTGGTGAGGGTGGGCTTGGTGCAGGCTGTTCTGTTGCAGGCACAGATATCTCCGTAACTGGAGGTAATTCTATTCTTTCTGCCCTTTCCTCTACCATTTGAATATTTTCTTGAATATCCTGAATCTCTTGCTTTATCTCCTCTGCCCTCTCAGTGTCTGGTTGTATTTCAATTGCCCTTCTCTCTGATTCCTCTACAATCTTATTAACCTGTTCAGGTGAAATAAATCCCTTATCGCCCTCTTTGTCCACAATCATCTTATCACCCCTTTTCATTCTCTCCTCATTCACCTTTGACATGAATATATCACACGCTGCACTGTCTGCAATACCAACATCAATGCATTCTCTCGGCAGTCGCACTTCACCCCTTTCCACCATTCCTTCTCTTTCTGTCATCCCCACTTGTTCTGCCTTTTCAATCCTCTCAACCCTTATACCCTTCTCCTCCATTATTTTCTTGCATTCTTCAGGAGATTTTTCAAAACATTCTTGAGGCATATCAATCCCTACTCCTGATTCCCGCCTTTGCTTTTCCATAAACTTCCCACATTCCTCTGGGGAGAAGATATTTGCCTCTTTGCAGGGACCGGGTATATTCTCTTCAACAATCTTCTTTTCCAGTATCTCTCGGCATTCTTGCGGAGACACAGGTTTTCCATCTTTTATACATTCTCTCGGAATGTTTGAGATATCATTAGGAGCAGGAAGAGTAATCCCCATTTGAGCTAGAGCTTCGTCACATTCCATCCCTCTTACAAAATTGCTTTCCTCCTTGCATACATCAGGAACCTGCTCAAAGCTGATTCCCTTCTTGCTTAAAAAATCAAGTTCACTTCCTAGAGAGAAGACAACAACATTCTTAGACATAAGTTTTGCACAATCATCTGGATTTGTTAGTTGTTTCTCTGCACATTCCTTTGGCATTCTTTGCTTGATTTTCCAGGTATCACATTCCTCTCTCGTAAAAATTCCAGCCTCCCTGCAATCATCTGGGAGCATGGCCTTCTTACATTCCTCCGGCGTTAACGCATTTGAGTCCTGGCATCCCTTTGGAATATACTTCTGCATTATGAAGTTTTCACACTCCTCAAAGGTCATGCCAACACATTCCTGGGGTATTTTTTGGCTTCCTAATCCCCCCCTTCTGCCTCCAGTTCCACTAGACCTGCCCTCTTGTGGCTGGGGTGGTGTGATTCCTAATTCATTCATTATCCTCATGCATTCCTCTGGTGGCACTGGAGTACCATCCTTAATACACTCTTTTGGAATTGTGCTGATATCCTCAACAAATCCCCCCTCTCCCATTTTTTCACCAAGAATCTTATTGCACTCATTTGGTGGAATTGGCTTGCCATCTTTTATGCATTCTGAAGGAATCTTGCCGGACTTGACCATCTTCTCTTCACATCTTTCAGGACCAATGAATTCACCATTTTCCATACATTCATTTGGTGGAGGTCCATATATAGCAATCATTATCTTCTCACATTCCTCTTTTGTTATTGCTCCCTGCTCAATGCATTCTCTTGGTGCGTTCTTTTCAAACATTATACTTTCGCATTCTTCCCTTGTTTGTGCGCCTGCCTCTGCACATTCCTTTGGCGCAAATTTATTGAACATTTCACTCTCCTTCTTTCTTATCATATCATCAACTGTTTTTTGGAAGAATGGTTTTAGGAAGGGAGGCAAGTTGCTTGGGGCATCTATCTTCATATCCTTCAATTCTTTACATGCAGCATCATCATTCTGGAATTCGCATCTTATCGCTAATGCTTTATTCTTCTCACATTTTACTCTTTCATTCATGATTGGAATGCCAGAGCAATCACAATCACGGGGGTCATTTATGCACGTTGTCAGTTCATTTATCATCTCCTGAGATGCCTCTTGCTGTTTCTTCTTTACCTCTTTGTCTACTCTGTCCCTTAGCCAAGGGGGTGCATTTTTCGGGTCACATTTCGGCTCCTTCAACATCAACTCATAATCCTGTTGTGCGAGCTCTTCACATAACTCAAATATCTTGTCGGAAAGTTGAACTGCGAACTGGGTTTTCTGTTCCTCATTCAGATGCTTCTCTAAATAGGCGGAAAACTCAGGGTTGATATCCTTGCTTTGCATAATCTTGTCTATCACTTCCTGAACGCTGAGATTAACCTTGTCAATGACATCAGGAGAAGCAGTCTTTTGTATCAGCTCTAACCTTTCCTTTGCTCTTTCAAGCTCTTTGATTGCTTCATTTATATTTCCAGCTTTAATATTCTCAATTGCCGAGTTAATATCCTTCTCTCTTACCTCTAAGGCAATCTCGGCCTTCTTGTCACCCCGAGCAAAAAACATCCTTAAGTCATCTACAACCTTTCCAGTGATTGGGTAAGGCTGTGCGGCAACAACATTCATAAAGAGAACAAGAACAATAAAGAGGGCAGTTAACTGCTTCGCACCCCTATTTCTCATACAAACAAAAGAGAATCCACATATAAAAAGTTTCTCATTCCAAAGTTTTTTAAATTTACCATGTCTTTAAGCAATAAAGCCCCGTAGTCTAGCGGTCAAGGATAACTGGCTCTGGGAGCTTTCTTAGGAAGAAACCTCGGAAAGAAATCTGGAGAACCCAGTTGACACAGGTCCGAATCCTGTCGGGGCTATTATGATGCCAAGGTTATTCACCATAGCAGAGACAAAAAAGAGCGAACACTTGCAGCACGTCCTGATAAGAAAGATAGTTGATGGCAGCATATTTGTATATCCTACCGACACAGTTTATGGCATTGGCTGCAATGCATTAATCCCAGAGGCAGTTGAGAGGGTAAAAAGGATCAAAGAAAGGATAAACGACAAGCCATTTTCAGTTATTGCCCCATCTTTCCAGTGGATTCTTGACCATTTTAAGACAAGCAATGATTTTATAAAAAAATATCTTCCGGGCAGATATACTCTTATCTTGGAAAAAAGGAATGAGCATTTCCTGCGGCAGGCATGCAAGGAAAAAACCCTTGGCATAAGAATCCCTAAGAATTATTTCTCAAGCCTTATCAAAAAAGCTGGAGTGCCATTCATAACGACATCTGCAAACATTTCAGGTGGACCTCCTGCCTCATCTATTAAAGAAATAGACCAAAAAATTATTGCGGAGGTAGATTTTGTTATTGATGGTAGGAAGCTACTTGGAGTTCCATCTGCTCTGATATTTGCAGATGGCAGAAAAGTAAAGAGGTAGAATTAATCTTTTTAAAATGGATAAGAGAATGAAAGAAATCTCTGAATATATCCCTCTGGATAAGTCTTGGATGATTAGATTAGGTGTACTTGACACAATAAAAGGATACGATGACATAACAGAGTTCCTTGGCGAACAAAACTCGTTAAGTGAAGACTTACGAGCACTTTATTATGCTTTAATAGATTGGAAATCCAACCAATCTATTGATGTTGGCGAATCAGCTACATTGTACAGATTCCTGAAATTTGCTTCATGGAAACTTGAAAAAAAGAAAGAATTTATCTTGAGAGGAACTTTGAAGGAGAGGATTATATGCGACAATCCAGAGATTGTTAATTGGCCTTTAGAAAAACTTCTGACTTTAGATAACAGGACATCACAATGGGCGAGTGCCTCTGTTCTGTTAGGCAGTGAAGAGCGTGTTGCAAATCCTCCTTACAAGCTGCAATTAACCTATGAGGCTGTTGCTCGTTGGAAGGAGCGAAGAAATTCAGGGTTATGTTGGATTCCACGCAAGGATAAAACAATACTCAAGCAGGCAATTGCTTATACAGAAATTTTAGAATGTGGAAAAACCAGTTTCGTGCCAGAACATTCAGAGGATTACTGTTTTGCAAGAGCATTTAATCTGATTGCTGCAGAAGAGGCAAAACAAAAATGGCCAAGTTTGCAAGGGCATGAAAGCAATCGCATTAAGCATATGGAAGATGTCATTAAATCAGCAGATAAACGGGACATTATTGATTCAGATGACCATAGAGCTATTCAGGCGATAGTGATGAGGCAAAAATCAAGAAATGAGCCATTTTATATAAAGAAGACTAACGTTGTTAATAAAAGCTGGCCTCAATTTTGGGATTTTATTGATTATTGTAGAAGGTTTTGCTAAATATCACTAAGCTTAGAATTACCTATTCATTCTCCCATCATAGACGAGCGTTGCAATATTTGTGTCTACTAAGGGAAATACGTAAGGGCCAAAATCCCAGAGCTCTCCTTTAAGGCGAATTTCACATACACTATGCCCGTTTTGCTGCTCAATTTCCATTAAGCTTATTTTGAA
>CAYSVT010000003.1:14226-20539 GCA_964434685.1 Candidatus Woesearchaeota archaeon | reverse complement strand
CTTGCTGGCGTTCTCAATCCTCTCCTTCAGTCTATAATGGTGTAGTTTACGCAGCAACAAGGAATGGGAATCTTCTTCATGCAGTAAATGAATCAACTGGTCAGAAGCTTTGGAATTTTACAGAAGGTGGGTGGAATGCTTACGGCTCTTCTACTGTCTCAAATGGGATAATATACCTTGGCTCAACCAGCTATAATTTTTATGCAATAAATGCAACAACTGGATTGGAGATATGGCGCTATGCAACTGGTGGGGAGATAGCAACCACTGCTTCAGTGTATAATGGCAGGGTTTATATCAGCTCGTATGACAACCAGCTTTATGCATTTGATGCTGTTGGTGGCAGCAAGTTGTGGAATTATACAATTCCTGCAGCAAAAAGCTGGTTAGACTCCTCACCAATCGTATCGAGAGGGGTTGTGCTAATTGGTGGGGCAGACAGGCAGTTTTATGCAATAAATGCAACAAATGGAAACAAATTATGGAATTATACTGCAGGAGCGAATATAACCTCAACACCTGCAGTTGTCAATGGCTACATTTATTTCGGAACAAACACTCCAGATAATACCACCTATGCATTGCAGTCATCAGCACCGAACAACCCCCCAACACATTCAACTCCAAGATTATACTCAACATCTGGGCAGAATTACACAACCGATAATATAATCTGCAAGAACCAAAGCACAGCAGATGCAGATGGGGATAAGGTTACAAACATATACAACTGGAAAAGGAATGGCATGAGCATGACTGTTCTGAACATGCCTTTTGATACAAATCTTAATCTGTCTTTAGGCCCCAGCGCCAAAGACTATTCTGGATTTAATCATGCTGGAACTTGTGCTGCTGCAGAATGCCCTACTTGGACAAATAATGGGAAGACTGGCGGCGCATATAATTTTACAAGTGGTGAAAGAATTATAGTGACAAATACACCTGCCTTAACCAATCAAAAAGAGATGAGTGTGGAGGTATGGGCTAAGCCATCCAGTTTGAGAGGCGCACTTTATGGGGACAGGATAATTGGAAAAATGTGGAGCGCTGTAAGAAATGGCTCATGGTTAGTGTATTTTTGGGAAGGGAATAAGGTGCACTTTGCCTTGCGTAATAGCTCTGATGCAGAATTTTTAACAGAATACATCAATACAACTGGAAATTTTCCTTTAAATGAATGGGTGCATATAATTGCAACATACAATGGCACAACAGCTTCAGTCTATGTTAATGGATTCAAAGGAACTGATGCAAATCTGGTTGGAACAGGATTCCTCAGCAATACCTCTAATATTTATGTGAGCTCCTATTCAATGAGTGACACATTCAGGGGATTAATCGATGAAGTTAGAATTTATAATAAATCTCTTTCACAGGCACAGGCATTGCAAAGGTATGTTGAAACAAGGGATGGAAGGACAAGCAGCAACACAATTGTAAGCCAGGAAACAGAAGTAGATGATATATTCACATGCGAAGTAACCCCAAATGATGGCAAAGAGGATGGCTCTGCCCTAACAAGCCAAACCCTGACAATTCTTGGTGGGGTCCCTTCCCCTCCCAGCCCTTTCAGATGGAGGCGTGTTTCCGCTACATACAGCTCTTCAACAAAACAGAAAAGGATATATGTTGACGGCAGTCTCGTAAGGACAGACACCTTAAGCGGCTTGGGAAACTATAACATCAACAATCCTGCTGGCAATCTTTATATATCTAAATTAAATGGTATTGGAGGAATCCAGTTTAACGGGACAGTTGATGAGGTGGGGGTATATTCAAGGGCAATGAGTGACAATGAAATTGCCTCTGGGTTTATGGCATCAACACTCTATGCTGCCATGCCAATACAGAATGAAGAGAAGACATTTGTAATTAATGCAGAGAATATTACTGAAGTAACTATTGCACCTGTGATAAAGATAGGCAACAAGGAGAAGAATTGCGGTGTAACTGCCAAAATAAAGATTCCCCTGTGTAGCCAAACATGAAAAGGGAAAAGAAAATAGACATTGTTTGCAATAGAAGGCTTGAAAAGTATTTCTCAATAACTGAAAGGGCATTGAAGAAAGCAAGTAAGAAAATAAATAAGATAAGGAAAAGGGATGCAGAGATTGTGCTGGATATGGCTGAAAGGTATTTCTCCGATGCTGCATACTTTCGCAAGCAGGGGCACTACGTCAACGCATTTGGATGCTTGAATTATGCACATGGATGGCTCGATGCAGGCAGCAGGCTTGGATTGTTTGATGTTACTGACTCTAATCTCTTCGTTGTAAAATGAAACTGCAGTTTATCTCTTTATATTATGATTATGTTGACATTGAAGGAAAGGCAATTGTGCGGGTTTTTGGCAAAACTGCTGAGGGCAAGAGGGTTTGTGTAATAGATTCCTGTGATGCATTCTTCTGGGTTCTGCCAGAACAGGATTTGAGTGTGAAGGAAATTGAAAAGCTTATGGACAAGATAAAAAATGTGAAATCAGAGGCTGCTGGCAGGAAGGTGTATGTTAAAAATGCAAGTTTGCATGACAAGAATTTTCTTGGTAAGGCAGTCAAGGCAATCAAGGTTGTTGTGAGCAATCCTAAAGACATGGGTGTTGTTGGCGAGCTTGTCAAGGAATTTGATGGTGTGGATATGAAGAGAGAGATTGATATTCCCTACATCACAAGATATATCCTAGAAAAGAATGTGAAACCATTGCAATGGTATTCTATTGATGGTGACTTATTGGGTAATAGCCTTGAACTCAGGGGGATGGATGCTGTTTTGGATGTTGATTTTGTTGTTAAGGCAAAGAAGATAGAAGAGGCCGCTGAAAAAGAGTTCATGCCAAAGACAATGGCATTTGACATCGAGGCAGAGGAGCTTGAGATAGGCACGGGCAGCATATTGATGATTTCTGTGGTATGTGGTGGCCTCAAAAAAGTTTTAACATGGAAAAAGACCCCTCATGCAAAGGATTACGTAGAATTCTGCAAGGACGAGGCAGAGATGATTGAAAGATTCTGCAAAATTGTGCAGAAAGAGAAACCAGATGTTCTTGTGGGTTATTTCTCAGATGGATTTGATGTGCCTTACTTAAGGGCAAGGGCTGAAAAGAACAAAATGAAATTGGACTTGGGTGTTGATGGCTCTCAGCCGACTTTTGCAAGGGGGAGAGTGCCTTCTGCTGATATTGTTGGCATAGCACACATTGACTTGTTTAAGTTTATTGAAACTGCTTATTCGCAGTATCTGCAGTCTGAAACATTGAGCTTGGATGAGGTGGCATCTGAACTTATTGGTGAAGGCAAGCATGAATTTGGCAAGAATCATATGGGAAAGGACCACAGGGAATTCAAGGAGAATGAATGGAAAGACTTCTTTGCATACAACCTCCAAGATTCTCTTCTCACAGAAAAATTATTCTTTAAGTTATGGCCTGACTTCTTAGAATTCACACGAGTAATGCAGGAACCATTATTTGATGTTTCGCGTGATAGATTCTCCCAGCATGTTGAGAATTATATAATCCACAATCTGAACAGATTCAATGAGATAGCAGAGCATAGGCCAACACATGAGCAGATTGAGGAAAGGAGGCAGAGAGAGAAGTATGGTGGTGCATTTGTCCTCCAGCCAAACCCTGCTCTGTATGAAAACCTTGCTGTATTTGATTTTACAAGCCTGTATCCATCAATAATCGCATCCTTTAATTTATCGCTCTCCACACTTCTTAACAGGGCAGAGAAGTACTCTAATGAGATAATGGATGTAGAGATGGATAAAAGAAAACACAATTATTATTTCAGCAAAAAACAGGGATTCCTTCCATCGATGGTGGAAGATATAATAAAAAAGAGGAAAGAGGCAAAAAAGCAGTTTAAAGAAAATCCAAATGCATTGCTCAGGGCAAGAAGCAATGCGTTCAAGATTCTTGCAAATGCTGCATATGGCTACATGGGATTCTTTGGCGCAAGGTATTATTGTGTAGAGGCAGCTGCATCCACCGCCACATTGGGCAGAAAATTCATCCATGAGATGATTGACAAGACAAACAACGAAGGATTTTCAGTGATTTATGCAGATACAGACGGGTTTTCTCTCTCTCTTAACAAGAAAAGCAAGAATGAGACACTGGAATTTTTGAGGCGGTTGAATTCAAATCTGCCTGAACCGATGGAACTTGAGCTTGAGGCATTTTACAAAAGAGGGATATTTGTAACCAAAAGAACAGGGGAATTCGGGGCAAAAAAGAAGTATGCCTTGATTGATTATACTGGAAAGATGAAGATAAGAGGATTTGAAACTGTCAGGAGAGACTGGTGTAATTTGGCAAGAGAGGTGCAGAATGTTGTGCTGGAAAGAATACTGAAAGAGGGCAATGCAGATTCCAGTTTGGAGTATGTAAAGAAGATTATAAAGGAGATAAGAAACCGCAAGACTGAAAGGGAGCAGCTTATCATCCGCACGCAACTGAAAAAGGCAATTGAGGAATATCTCTCTGAAGGGCCGCATGTTGCAATAGCAAAGAGAATGATTGCAGCAGGAATGCCTGTAGACGCAGGCATGCTTGTTGAGTATTATGTATCTGCGCCTACTACTAGAAAAAAACAGAGGATAAGAGACAAGGCAAAACTGCCTGGTGAAGAGGGAGATTACGACATTGATTATTATGTGGAGCACCAGATTATTCCCGCAGTTGAGAACATATTTGCAGTGTTTAACATATCCAAAGAGGAGCTTATTGGTGGAAAAAGGCAGAAGAAGTTGGGAGAATTCTGATTACCTAGTGCCCCTCATTACCCTCCACAAATAGAACAAGAGCAATACATCCGCTGCTATGAACAATATAAATCTCAGACTGTCCGCAATACTAAATCCGCTTAGTTTCTCTCTTTCACATGGCGGGCAGGATGCTCCGCCGCAATCAATCGCATCCTCGTCAAAATCCTTTACGCCATCAAAACAGTACCAGCAATAACTTATCCTGCTAAGCTCCCTCAAGCTCAAATCAATATCCATGCCACCCTCCCCAATCATAGACTTTCTTACCCTGCTGATGAGCATTCCACTCTCTGCATTATATATTTCTGTATACTTGCTATGGCACCAGTCCACCTCTCTTGTAGTTACAGGAATTGTCTTGTCACAATCCCTTGTCTCAACCCCCACGCTTCCAAT
The DNA here is from genome assembly GCA_964434685.1 of Candidatus Woesearchaeota archaeon. GTDB lineage: Archaea > Nanobdellota > Nanobdellia > Pacearchaeales > DTIR01 > CAYSVT01. The sequence goes on along the minus strand of CAYSVT010000003.1, from coordinate 15,376 downwards.
ACAGTAAGAGCTGTCATAGCACATTCTTTCCTGCCTTGTGCCTATTGTCTCTGCTACAACCCCTTTTAGGACTATGTCCGCCTTATAATCTGTCTTGCATTCACTCCATTCATCACATGTCCAGTTGGGCAGACAACTTCTTGTTATTGGAGCACAGGAAGGGTCAAGCCATATCGTTGGCGGTTTGTTTACAGTTTCAGGACACTCCTTGTTTGTTTTAGTGCAAACCCTTGTGCGCGTCCCATCTATGCATTCACTCCAGTTCCCGCATCTCCACACATCGGTGCATGTCTGGTTTATCACATTAAAATTCCATTCCACCATCTTAAAACTCTTTGAATCATTTACCACTACTATAAGAGCATAGTGAGGAATCTTATCATCAAACTTGTGCCACCTCATAATCTGCCCCTGCTCACTGCTCTCTGGATTAAATGTAAAATGGCTTACTACCCCCCCGACAGAAGAATCCCTCTTGACTACCGCACCATTAACAAGCCATTCCACAATAAGGGGATTGTCATCTGGGTCATATGCTATAATACTGAAATCTATTCTGCCGGCAGTTACCACGAACTGCGGCTTTGCTGGAAATCTAAGCTCGATAATCGGCTCGAGATTGGCTGTAACCTGCTGTTCAGTAGCTGAACGCTCAAGCTCTTCTATAACTGTCTTATTTGGCGAAAAGACAAGAACCTCATCACCCCTCCAATTATAATTCGGGGTTATCGTCGCAATACCCTCACTGATATTTATTGAAACATTATAGGCCTTCTTGTGAAAGAATTCCGTGGCTGTTGGAAAGAATTTTAAGAGGTTTATAGTTATCCCCCTATTGCCCCCCTCAGAATGGAACTTCACCACTGCCTTCTGCTGCTCTGCCCTAATTATGGCGGACAACAAGATTAACATTATTGAGATTAACACCAACAAAAACAACACCCTCTTTTTTCTCATTTGCTATTTATAGGTAGAGTGAGTTTTTTAAGTTTTCTATGCAAAGATTTTTATATTAATTTGCCCTCTTTGGGGAATGAGGGGTGTCATAATTTCAATTATTATTCTCCTGCTTTGCATTAATCTTGCAAGTGCGGAGATTAGTATAGGGCAATACAAGTATCCCACAATAATCCTTGTCCCCCTTTTATCA
>CAYSVT010000003.1:10666-14216 GCA_964434685.1 Candidatus Woesearchaeota archaeon | reverse complement strand
TAATTTATATAATTATTATAAGTGTTATAATACTCGTTGTTCTTGCTTCAATTGCCATCGGAAGCAGGAAAAAGGAACTGATGCAAGTGTGGAAAACCCATGCCCCAAGGATGCAGATGCCAACGAGATTTCTTTCAAGAAAGGCGAAGGGGCATACAAAGCCAGTAGAGACTGCTGAGCTCGAGGGAGAAGCAGCAGAATACATGAAGGAGATACACAGATTCAAACATCATTTGAATGATTTGCCGCCAGAAGAGGCATTCAATGTCCTTTCAGAGATTACAAAGAAATTCTTCAAGGAGATGCTAAATATACATTACCAGTGCACCTATAATGAACTTGCAGAGGAACTCACAAAAAGAGGAAAGAAAGGGAAGTTGATAGACATATGCAACAAATTCTCAGAAATAAAATATGGTGGTGAGCCTATATCTCATGATAAACTGAAGATATTTGCAGATGAGATAGGGGGCATGCTCAAGACAGAGCACATTAAGCCTGTCCAAAAGGCTGGTGCAACTACAAAGGAGATTCATGTAAGCAATGCATTTGCTGAAAAGAGGGAAGGGTTATTCAAGAGTGTTTTAGATGTGTTCAGAAAGCCAAAAAAGAAAACAATAGAAAGGGAGGAGATGCTTAAATTAATCAAGAATGAGACGGATGCCTTAAAGAAGGATATGGAAATCGCACAGCAGACATACCAAAAGATATTATCATCATACTATAAATTGCCGAAGGAGGAAAGGAAAGAGGTTTACAACAAACTAATAAGCTTTTATCAGGACGTGAATAAGCTGATGTTCTCCTCCTTCTACAGCGAAAAGGGCAAGAAGGAACTAGAGGTATTTGCAGAGAAGCTTGCAAAATTTAAGGAAGAAGAGGAAAAGCCGCTGAAATTAAGGGAATTAAAGCCAAAAGAGGAGAAGAAAGAGGCGAAAGAGGAATTGGAAAGGCTTTCATTGCTTGAAAAGGAGGCAAGGGAAAGATTAAAGGCATTTGGCGAATCAGTAATTGAAAAGGCAATACAGCCAGAGGTAAGGGCTGAGCCTGTTAAACAGATTCAACTGCCTGCTCATGAACATCTCCTCCCAAAATCAGCAAGAACACATGAAAAAATTCCAAAGATGCCTATGCATAAAACTCCTGCACTGAGAATATCTGCTCCAAAGCAACAGATAGCCAAGACATATATAGATGAATTGAAAAGCCCATCACACAAGAGAAGGATTGAAACGCTGAACAAGGAAGCGCAGGAATTGGTTGAAAGATTGGAAAGATTGCAGAAGAGCTACATCGGATAATTAGCGACGGACGGGTTTATAGGTTTATACTTTACGGAATCCAATCTTAATTAGGTTTATACTTTACAGAATCCAATCTTAATTTTTTCACTGCTTCATCTGAACCAATTACCTTTAATAAAAAATATTTTCCTATAATTTGTTTGGGATTATAGTGGTTTCCTGTTTCTGAGTCTATCTTGGGGCTATGAAAATGTAAGATTTTAACATTATATTCATCTATAACCTCTTCCAGTCTCGTGCCTTCCAATAACGACCCTTCTAACACAACAAACTCGGATATCATTACCATCTTACATCCTCTTTTATTCATTATTTTTAAAACTTATCAATGATTATTCTGCAACATTGCCTCAAGGCAAAGTCCTGTATCTTGTGTTTATCAGGAACCATTCTACAAGCAGAAGGACTAACGCAAGAAGTATCATAAATGGTGAAAGGTTTACTGTTACTGTACCGATGGAGGATACTGCAATCTCCTGATAGGCACTGATAAGCTTATCCCTGCTTTCAGCCCTGAAATATTTTCCACCAGTGCCATAGGCTATTGACTGCAATGATTCCTCGTCAACCTTTGAAACAATATTCCCCGAAGAGATATTTACTAACGGCCCGCCGGTCGGAGTGCCGATGGCAATAGTGTTTATAGTAACACCGTTCTTGCTTGAATAATCCACTACATCATATACTGTGTTTATGTTTATCTGGCCGTCTGTAATCAGGATTATAACCTTCTGCCCGGTTTTTGTCTTAATCAGTTGGTTAGTGCCTGCAACAACTGCATCCAGAATATCTGTGCCTCCAACAAACTTAAGCTCTATTCCTTTGATGGCATTCTTCACCTTCATAAAGTCATCTGTGGAATCCTGTTCAACGAATGCTGAGCCTGAAAATGAAATAATAGCAATATTTGTCTTTGCCCTTAATAAATCAACAAAAAGGATGGCTGCCTGCTTTGCTACCTCTAATCTATTTGGCTTCACATCCTCTGTTTTCATGCTGTTTGAGGCATCAATTGCAAGAACATAGTTTGCATCCTGAACCTTGCCCACATATCTGAACATCGGACCAGATATTGCAATAATGATGCATAATATTATCAGAAGCCTGATGTAAAGTATGACCAGATTCTTTGACAGCACCTCTGCCCCTGTCACCCTCTCGATTGCCTCAAAATTAGCAAACCTTAATGCCCTCCTCCTGACATTGCGCAATGTTATAAAATGCAGTGCAACAAGCATTATCAAAGATAGCAGGAACCACAAATACACAGAATGCTCAAGTCTTATCTCCATTTGCTAGCCCTCCACTTGAAGAAGTTTACCATCGGAAGGATGAATGATTTGTCTGTTGACAGCCTGACATAATCGCACCTTGCATCAAGGAACAGTTCTTCCAGCTCATTAAACTGATGCCTCGCATACTCCTCATATCTCTCCTTTATCAGCAATGGGTCTATCAGCACAGTCTTTTTCGAGAATGGGTCCTCGACAACAATCTCAGCAGCCTCTGCAGGCATGGAATAATCGCGCGGGTCAGAAACAACTATGCAGATTGTTTCACATCTCCTGTCAAGTATCTTAAGTGCATCTGACCAGTTGCGGGGACCGATGAAATCCGACACAATTATCACTGTAGTCAAACCAGGCTCAACAAATCCTGCTAAAAGCCTTAATGAATGGGCTAAATCAAAATCCCCGCCATACAGATAAGGGTTTGTCAGTACATTCTTGATAATGAAAAGCGCCTTTGCACCGCTCTCAGGCGGGCATACCTTGACAAGATTGTCATTGAATAACGCAAGCCCAACCTTATCCCCAAAGCCTAATATGACGTTGGCAATTGACGCAATTAATTCAACTGAATACTCATTCTTTAATTTGGGTGTAGAGCCAAAAACCATGCTGTTGCTTACATCCACTAAGAATATCACATTGACATTGCGCTCCTCAACATACTCCTTTACTAAAATCTGATTTGCCCTCCTGCTCGCCTTCCAGTCTATCATCTTTGCATCATCTAATGGTGTGTAGGTCCTGTAACTATCAAATTCCAGCCCATGCCCTCTGAAAACACTCCTGTAATGTCCAATAACCCTTGCAGCAACTGTTCTCCTCAATGCAACCTCAAACTGCTTTACTGCCTTTGGAATATTCACGTTGAGGTATCTTTTCATTATAAGCAACCTCAAGGCGGTTGATTTCATCTTCCTTCAATCTTTCACCATAAGGCGGGTTCATCATCAGTAT
>CAYSVT010000003.1:1176-10656 GCA_964434685.1 Candidatus Woesearchaeota archaeon | reverse complement strand
AAGGCCTTAGCCTCTTTGGTTAGATAGTCTAAATAGTCATTTAGTTCTATTTTCTTATCATTAAAGAGGGTCTCTTTTTCTTCTAATTCCTTAATCTTTTTATTATAAACAACTTCCTGCGGGTTCCTCTTCAACAATCTCCACGTTTTTTGAGAGTCATCAGAAATTTTCAATTTCTGAGATATCAACTTCCCGCATCCATATATTTTATTGCACCTCATTTTAGAAACCTATGGCACAGGCACCTTAGCCAATATTTCATTGATTATATCATCTGATTTTATGTTCTCTGCCTGCCCCTCATAATTAAGCAGTATTCTGTGCCTTAGAACATTATGTGCTATATCCTTAACATACTGTGGTGTGACAAATGTGCTGCCCTTCATCAAAGCCCGTGCCTTGGCTGCTATGTAAAGTCCGATAGATGCACGAGGTGAACCCCCCCATTCTATATACTTTCCAACGCTTAACATCTTTGGATTCCTTGTCATCTGGACAATATTAACTATATACTTTTCAACTTCCTTGCTTACATAAATCCTCTTCGAAAGCTCCTGCATATCTATTATCTCCTTGGCTCCAATTATTGACTTGAGGTCATAATCATCAAATTTTTTCACTGTGACATTTGTTGTCAAAATCTTTATCTCGTCCGCAGCATCAGGATAATACATAAGAACCTTGAAAAGGAATCTGTCTACCTGCGCCTCTGGCAGATTGTATACGCCTGCAGTCTCGATTGGGTTCTGTGTCGCCATTACGAAGAATGGTTTTGGCAAGGTAAAGGTTTCCTTGCCTATAGTAACCTGCTTCTCTTGCATTGCCTCGAGCAGAGCAGACTGCGTTTTTGGCGGGCTTCTGTTGATTTCATCACCAATCAGGAAATTGGCAAATATTGGACCCTTAACAACATAAAATCCCTTCTCTTCACTGTATGTGGTAATGCCTATAATGTCTGTTGGCAGGAGGTCAACTGTAAACTGTATTCTCTTCGTGTCACATCCAGTAATCTTCCCGAGTGTCCTGACAAGGAGTGTTTTTGCTATCCCAGGAATACCCTCAACCAAGACATGACCATCTGCTATTATGGAACACAAGATGTCCTCAACTGGCTTTTGCTGCCCAACAACAATCTTTGCAACCTCTTCCTTTATCTTCTCTATAACCTTAGAATAATGCTCTATCTTCTGCCTGAATTCCTCTTTATTCATTTTTATAACAAAAACAAAATTAATATAAAAAGAATCTCTGCAATCAGCAGGCTGTATTGCTCTAACTTGTACTTTTTAGTTATCTGTACAACCTTTCCCTTTGATGCCACAGCATACTTGCACGCCTGGATTGCCTGTTCAGCAAGCTCCATCGCCTTCTTGTAATCCTTCTGCTCAAATGTCTTCTTCGCCTCCTTAAGCACCTCAGTCAATTCAAGGCATTCTGGATTCCCCAACAGCAGCTCCTCCAAAAACACAATCTTTTCCTGCGCCTTTATCTTCTCCTCCCACCCTATTTCAAGAAGATTGACAAAAAAGCTTGCAGTATCAGTATATTTCGGCGATTCAGATGAGGCATTAAGGATTATCTCATATGAGCCTGTTTTGCCTTTTTCAATATATACTACCATATCAACCTTTTCGGTTTTGCCTGATTCAAGCGTCTTAATCTTGTATTTGCTCAATTCCACCTTCATGCCCTCCAATGTGGAATATGCACCAAGCGTTATATCGCTAAAAGAAGCACTGCCCTTATTCTGTATTTTTATGGGCACTGTTATCTGCTGGTTAGTGTATATAGATACTGGCTCGGGCACTATAAGCTTTAATGCATAGGGAATCCTTGCGCCCCCGCCACCACCACCGCCAGTACTAGTGGTTACTACAGTCACTGTAGGGGCAATAACAGTAAAGTTAACAGTAAAGTTATTAGAACGCCTGCACCAAATGCTGGTATTTATCGAATCACACGCCAGAATTTCAAACAATTCTTCTGATGTTGAAGAAGTGGAAAAGGTGGCTACAAGACTGTCATTATTAATTCTGAGTGAGATTTTAGGTGTGGTAAGATTTGTGTAATTCATATCCATCTGCTTGAATGTGAAGTTTATTGACTGATTGTATTTTGCATGGCTATGGTCGACATCTGAAAAATACGTGCCTAAATCCATCGTGAATGTTGCGCTACTTGTGCCTGAGTGTCCTGTTGAGTTCGGGATAGGCCCTGAGTAATCCACTGGCGCATTTGAGTGGGTTACATTAATTGACCAGTTCATTGTTGCATTTGCGTTGTAGGGGTCATAAACAATAACAGTTATATTTCTTATCCCCTCATCACTGAAGTTTGTATAAAAAGTGTAGGTTGTAGCAGTATCATTTCTCACATTTGCACTTGTTTTGTTTAATACCGAATTGACATACCATCTCACTGTAAAGTTGTCATAATTCGGGTAGTCAGAATTCGGGTCTGTGATAAAAATAGTGAATGTCTGGCAGTCTGAACCAGTGCAATTTTCCGGTGTCCTATAAAGTGTGTAACCGCCAACTGTTGAGTTAACATTCGGATTTGAAATTGTGCTGCTTGATATTGTTGGTGGCTGATTTGTATCAAACACTGTAAGCTTGAATATTTTGGAATCAATAGCTGATTCTGTGTCATTTACACTTACATTCAGCCAATGCACACCGACAAATGTGCTGTTGGGGATGAAAGTAACATTAGTTATGTTTGAGGCGCTATTATTCACATTTATGTTCAGTCTTACCTTTCCTGTCCCAATAGTTATATTAATCCACGCATTATCCAGAAGGTAGCTGGTAAGATTGACTCTGCTTGAGTTTGTGGAATTCATTATTCTTATGGCAAATGTAAGGTTGCTTGCCCCTGTACCGTTGTCTGCACCATCTTCTATGTCTGTGGCATTGATATCATAAAATAATGAACTGCCGTCTACCGTAGCATTCTGATTTGCCAAGGTCATGAGAGCTGGCGGATGATTGATTGATGTTACATTCAGGGTAAAGGTTCTTGATGCCATCAAACCAGTAGAATCATTTACCGTAACATTTATGCTGTAATTGCCGCCAAACGCCTTTGTCGGCGTGAAGTTGATTATCGCTGCGGTGTTATTGTATTTGCTAAAATTTAATATGCCACCACTAAGGTTCGAAGAGCCGCTTGAATTAGCCACTGTAATATTTATAGTAAAATTAAGGGTTTCGTTATAGAATGATTTCCATTTGGACGGGATATAGAAATCATTGTCTGTCGCAAGAAACCACATTGTAAATGAAGAATCCTCCATTGCCAGTGCAGTTGCATTTACTGCAGCCAATGATGGAATATCATTTATATTATTAACTGTAAGATTTATTGTTGTTGTATTTACCGCACCCTTTGTGTCTGTAATATTGATATGCACCAAATGACTGCCAACATCCTGGTCAATCGGAGTGAAGCTTATGCTGCCTGAAAGGTTCATAGAGAATGAATTGAAGTCAGTAGAGCTCGTATTTGTAGTGAAATTTATCTTGTCCCCATCGTCATCTGTTGCATTGCTGTAGAGATTAAGGGCAAATGCTGTGCCTTCTGTCAGAGTCTTGGTTGAATTATCGAAATTTATCCAGTATGGGAACGTATTCTGGGTTATATTCAGATTAAAAATTTGTGAGGCATAACTCCTGTTGTAATCATTTACACTGATATTTACAGTATAATTGCCAGCGTCAGTGGATGCTGGTGTAAATCGTGCAAAACTAATGGTTCTGTTGCCTGTTTGGCTGCTGAAGTTCAATCTAAACAGCGTAAGATTGGGCGTGCTGACATTCCAGCCATTAAGCGTGATATTTACGGTAAAGTTTAAAGGTAGGTCGCTATAGTTAAAATTTGCTTGCTTGCCTTGTATGGGGATGAGCAAATCATCATCACTTGCATTAACCTCAAAGTATATCTCTATGCCAGTATAAACAATCTTATTTGGTATTCGTTCAAGGCCGACACTGTCGTTCAGATTTGATATATTAAAGTTTATCACAACACTTGACTGTCCGCCAAAGGAGTCGGTAGCGCTTATATTAGCATACCATAAACCAACCATTGAATCATTGGCGGTGAAGGTTACATTTGCAACAAATGTTGAATTTATATCACTTGAATTTGTATCATTTATCGCCATTGAAGTTCTGCTGTTGTTAAAAGTAAACCACGATATGTTTGTGGCAAATGTAAGGTTGTACATCTCATCCTGGTCTGTTGCATTGACAAAGCAGCTGAATATTGAATCTTCTGTTGCAGTCCATAAACTGCTTCCAGAGACATCAGTGCAATTCCATCTTAGTTGTGGTAAATCATTTGCATTTATTACAGTAATATTCATTATGCTCATGTTAGAGGCATTTGGAGAGCCAGCATCAGTGACATTGATTTGTATTGTATAATTGCCAATGTCATTATTTGTCGGCAAGAACCAGAACGTGCCGTTGGTTTTGTTAAAAACATACTTATCATTTACATTAAAGAGTGTGCAATTATTGCCGCGAGTTGACCAATTTGCAAGCTGACAGCTTGTGAAGGTTATATTGAATGAGTATGGAATGTCATTCTCCTCATCGCTTGCATTCAAATTCATAGTAAAAAGCCGACTCTCCAATGCATTGGTATTATTCGTGACATAAGTGCATACACTGCCAGAACAATTTGTTATAAGCGGCTTATCATTGACTGCTGTATATGTTATATTGAGTATTGCTGTGTCTGAACCAAGCTCATCATCCCTTGCAACGAGCACTATTTGTCTTCTTGTTGAGCTATTTACAGATACTGTTTGATTGGAGGTTACATTAATCGTTAATATCCCATTTGATGAAAGTGTAAAATTTGTCAAGTTTGTACTGCTTGCCGTGTACGAATAAGTTAGTTGGTCGTTCAAATCATCCTCAACGACAGAGGCATTCAGTGTAATATTATATGTCCATACACTGTCCTCTGTAACTGTTTCATCTGGAAGCCTTCCTTCAGCCTCTATTTTAGCAGTAATCTTAGGTCTTGTATTTGTTATTGTAATAGATTCTGATATATTCAATCTGCCCTGTGTGAGATTTGTACAATTAACCTCATAAGATATATCTCCCTTGTAGGAGAATGACCTGTTATATTGATACCTATCAGTTGAGGAGCTGAAAGTCATGTTCTTCCATGCTGTAAAAACTCCAGTAAGATTCTCATTAAACCTTATTGAACAGTTTGAATCGCCACCGATAAAGCTTGAATTACTGCTGCTGTTAGTGTAGTTTGCATAAAAAAAGACATTCCAATTGCTTTCTGTTTTTAACCATATCGTGCCATTTGTGTATCTTGTAAGGCTTCCCCCCTTAATGTCGGTGTCATCCCATGCCGTGAGATTATAAGTGCCTGAACTATTCCAGCTTGTGCCTTGGATAGTGTAAGAGGAGGTTGTAATGACTAAGAAGAGTACTGCAACTAACAAAATCAGCAATGATAAATAAGTCATACTCCTCTTATCTCTTAGTATCTGCAAGAAAGATTTTTTGCTCATTCTTCTTTCGCCTCTTTTAATTTTTGCTGCAATATCCAGTTTATAACTATATTTCTTATTATCTCGGCCTTTGTATTGCCCATAATGCCCATAAATTTTTCAATCAATTGTATCTGCTGCTGATTGAATGTGACAGGTATTTTACCTTTCCCTCTTTTAGTATCTTTTGGGCTACTTTTTGGCATCTTAATATATACTTTTTGGTTACCCCTATTAATAAATTTTTCTATTTAGTACTAAGATAACTAATTAGGCGTTAGTAATTCTCCCCATTCCCTTTTTCCTCTTTCTTTTCTATACTTGAGTATAATCGCAAAAGCTTAATATAAACCTTTTTCCTCTGCTGTGTTTCTAGTTCATCATACATCTTCTTAGCCTCTTTGTAAAGGGATTTAGCAAGGGATAAATCCTTTCTATCAAGCGCATTCTGAATCTGTTTTATTAAATAGAAGACCCTCTGCAAGAGTTTCTTTTTCTCATCTTCACCCCTGCCTGCCAAAACAAGCAGTATCCACCACCTTGAGAATATTATTGAAAGGAACAGGGAGATTGCTGATATTATCACAACAATCCAAAAAAAGCCGCAGTCCTTCTTGCATGACAAGATTTCATCAAACTCGCATCTCTTGTCACCGCATTTTGACGGTTTTGGATACTCCATTGTGCATGGCCTGCATGGCCCTCCGCAATCAATCCAATCCTCACCCTGATTTCTTATGCCATCAGAACAGGTTGGGCATTCCTTGCATGGTCCTCCGCAGTCAGCAAGTATCTCGCACCCGCCATTATGGCAATTTTTTATTTTGTCAAAACATGTTGGTTCTGCTGTGAATGTGCAAACAGTAATCTCATTCGGCTTGTGAGCAAATGTAGTACACTTGCTTAATTCAGAGCAGTTCCTTAATGAAAAGCCGCACATGCCACGTTTTATGCTACTCAGCGTGCATTTGTCAAAAACAATCTCCGATATATTCTTCAAGTGTGTCAGAGATTCCTCCGCAGTTGCATTCTGGCATATGCTCCAGTCGGAACACACCCATCTCTCCCTGCATAGGGGTACTCCCCCCCCACCGCCGCCGCCACCTACTTCCATTGATGGCGGTGTTATATCTGGTGCCTTTGTCACATTAAACCTCCAAGTCTTGTTTGATGCTAACTGCCCATCGCTGACATTCACAATCACTGTATAACTCCCCCTGTTTCCTCTCACTGTCTCCCAGGTGTAATTAGAGCTATGATTGTAAGAATCGTATTGCACCTGCACGCCATTCCTGTACCATGTCATTGACGGCACTGTGCCCTCGGGGTCAGTTGCATTAATCCTGAATGCTATAGTTTCAGTTTCCATTATCTGGAACGAAAGATTCTGGGGGCTCCAGCCAGTTATGTTTGGCGCTCTGTTAACATTCGTGACTGTTAATGAGATTGTCTCGCATGCAGAGCTTTTATTCCCATCATTGCACAGGCTTATATTTTGATGTTGATTCTGCAATCCTGTATCATTAACGCATATTCTGACAGTGTATGTGCCCAAAAGTGAATCATTTGTTGTGAAGTTTATTATGCCAGCAGTGGCGTTTATAGTAAAAAAAGTTGTTCCAATTGTAAAGGTTGAGTTAAATGTAAGATTGCCCCTTGCCGAGTAATTGCTCCAATTGTCTGAACCCTGCTCTTCATCCACTGCATTGACATCCAGATAAAGAGTTTCGTTTACCCAAACTGTCTGCGCGCCTATTGCATCCATTACTGGTGCTTCATTCGTTTCAATCAAGCTGAACTTCGCATCCTTGTAATCTGTAAGAATATTGTCAGTAACATATATTCTGACAGTATGCTCCCCTGTTTGATAGTGTGTTGGAGTAAATGATATATACCCTGTTGTGTCCCCTATCACGAAAAGACTTGTATTGTCATAAAAGCTTAAATTATCTGGATTTCTCCTGAGCAGCGTGTCATTATCTGTTGCGGTAACAGTATAATTGAAGGGAGTGTCTTCACATGCATATTGGTGTGGTATCAAGTCAAGTAATGGCGGGTCATTGACATTATAAACAGTAAAGTTGAATATTGAGGAATTCATTTTCCCGCGATTATCCGTTATCGTTATGTTTACAAGATGATAGCCGACATCAGAATCATTAGGAGTGAAGTTGATAAAACCTGTAAAAGTCAAGTTGAATGAGGGAAAATCAAAGGAGACATTATCGCTAAAGCTTATAGTGTCATTATTTGGGTCAGTGGCATTGTCGCTCATATTAATTGTAAATAGCGCATCTTCTGTCAATCCAAACTCATATGTGGTTAGATTTATCCACACCGGAGGCACATTAAGCTCGATTATGCTGAAGTTAATCCTTTCTATTGACCAACTTCCTTCGCATATCTCATGTGTGGCATTTATAGTGACGGTATAGTTGCCTAACTCCCCAATTGTGGGTGTAAAGGAGATTACACCACTGGTCCTGCCTATATTAAATGAGCTAAATTTGGTGTCATTAGCCTTGCCATAATAATAAATCTGGTCAGCTGTTGCACCAGATGCCTCCACCCTGTAATAAAAAAGCTGGCCGACAGTCGCATTTAAATCGCCTATTGGTGGGATAGTCGGTGGGATATCAATGCATAAACTGACTATTCCCGAGGTTACAAAGCCCGCCAAAAAAGAATTTCCTATTATGTTCCACACAAAGAGATTTCCAGCTATAGAAAGAAGAACAAATAGCAGGGCAAACAGCAAAAATGATTTGGTAAATCTCATCCTCTTTTATATCTAACTGCTTATTGTAATTTAAATAGTTTTCTTACTAAATTTTCTGTAAATGCCCTCGTAAATTAGGCAGTTGAGAAACACAAAAATAATAATTTGGTGCTTAAACTTTCCTGAAGAATATAATTACCTGCCCGCTGTAATTCCCAATTCTTGCGTCAGAGGGAATGTTAGCAATAAGAGAAAGACTTCTTGGCTTATCATTATTGTCAAGGACAAAATTCTTTTCTATCACAAGAAATTTTGCTAATTCACCTTTAGTCACAACATTCCCCAGAAAGGGTTCTGTACCATTGTTAACAATGACTATATCCCTCTTCACAGTACCACCGGGCTGAATAATCCCAAGGTTTACTCTTGCCTTTTCAACATCAACATTCAAGCCTACTTTGTTGGGTTCAACACGCAGCACTACATCATAGACCTTCACATATTTTATGCTATAAAAGAAATAAATGAGTTCAACAAAACTAGTCATGAAGAGGGCAATAATGAGTAGAGTAACAAATAGCCTGATTCTATGCATCTTCTTTTTTTTCTTCAATTCCTTTTTAGCATTCATTTTCCCATTTTCTGCTTATTTTTTGCTGCTTTACCGAGCTTCCTTGTTTTCCATATCATAATAATCAAGAGTATTACCAGAATGATTATCAGCGAAATCCCAAAAATGTTTATCAACATCACCCTCCATTCTCTCTTGCCAACTATAATCCTTAACTTCGCATCCTCCTGTGTTGTTTTATTAGAATAATACACGACAATTCTGCCATTGTAATCGCCTACCTTTTTGTTTGTTGTATCCCAGTAAGTTACAAGGGTTTTATTCTCCCACGGCTCAAGACTTATCAGGGGGGTAGTCATCCTTTCATTATCCACATCTACTGTGCCGTACACATCACCTATCCTGCTGTTCCACTGGCTCAGCACCTCTATCTCGAACTTTACCACCTTGCCCTGCTCAAATTCCCTTGTGTAATTCAAAATTTTTAATGATAAATCACCTATCTTAAATTCTGTCGAATCATTTATGTCCTGCCCATCATAAAAGAGCGTATAAGTGGCAGTATAACTTCCTGCTTCTAAGCCATTTGTATCAAAATATGCTGTTAGGGTTTCTTGGGCATTTGATTTTAACTGCTTCTCTTCTGTCATTACAGTAGCAATCTTT
>CAYSVT010000003.1:0-1166 GCA_964434685.1 Candidatus Woesearchaeota archaeon | reverse complement strand
GAGAAAAAGAGAAAATATGGAGCAGTTTTGAGGATTTCTGGAAATAAGGAAGAGGGAAAATGAACAAAGGCAAAAAGATTGTTCTATTGATTTTTGGGTTTCTCCTAATTATGGCAATCTTTTTTATTCCTTTTCCCTCCCTACTCTGGCCAAAGATATCAATTGAGGCTTTTATGCTGTCTATGTCTACCTCACTCCAGCTCTTCACTGTAATCCCAATCTTCAGCTTCTCACCTATATTAACATCTGGAACATCAAAATTCTCTACTTTAAGGTATTTCCCCCCATAAAGCACACGAATCAGGAATCCACCACATGCCTCTGTTCTTACTCCTATCATCCCGCCACCCCCCCGCGTTTGAGTCTCTAACACACATATCTGAGCGTCGTGTATGCCTGGCTCTAATTTAGATGGCAGTTTCAGGTGTGTAGAGAAGGGTACATTGCTTCCAGATGGAACATCTTTTATTAGATTCGTGCTTAGTGTGACGTATGGCTTTAAGTCCCCTTTGACATTTATTTCATAATCCATTGTTGTGCCCGCATTAGCCAAAAGTTCATAGTTAAATGTCCTCTCCATGTTGGGTTGGAAGTCAATAGGAACACCTGTAAGAACATACCTGTAACCAATTCCTACTGCATAAACTCCATTTAAAGAGAATACCGCTAAAAAAAGAAGTAATAATAGGATAGTGGCAAGCTTCATCTTATTTTTTAGATGGGATTTATCAGTTTATTTAAACCAAGGAGAATCTATTATTATTTAAAACTTTCTCTACAAAAATACTGCTAAATCAAAAAAAATTAAAAATCAGCAAACCTTGTTTGACCCGCTCCAGTCACTTGCAGTGAATGTCAGAGTGGCGTTGTGCTGCCCGACGGAAGCATCCTGCGGGACTATCAGCTGGACATTGAAGAAAAGCTCGTCATTGCCGTCCTCAAACCTCATGCAGTCGCATACCTCGTTTGCGTTGGCAGTAATAACCTCTGTATATGTTGTTGTTAAGTTCCAAGTTGTATCGCATGTACCAGTATCCTTAAGCGTTCCTCTGTATTGGAAGAATGGGTCTGTTATTGCGCCCACTCCACCACCAATAAATGCGGCAGCTGCCTTGTCTGACGTGAAGTTGACTGAGGCATTCCTGTTGCCTGTATTCTCTATAGTT
>CAYSVT010000002.1:21475-21747 GCA_964434685.1 Candidatus Woesearchaeota archaeon | reverse complement strand
TATTTTAAGATAGGGGCAATGTCCTTATATTTTTACTGCTAAATTTCTTAATTATGTATTTCAGCATATCCCAATCTTCTTTCTCGAAGCCTTTAAAGAAAAAAAGTAATCCAAAGTAAAGCAGCAAGAAAAGTAAGAACATCGATACAAAGCCATAAAAAGAAACTGACTCAAAAATAAATCTTGTTAAGTAATAAACAAAAGTTATAGCAATCAATCCTGCTGCAAATGATTTGAAAAAGCTTTTATCAAAGGGGTAAGTGTTTGTTATA
>CAYSVT010000002.1:0-21465 GCA_964434685.1 Candidatus Woesearchaeota archaeon | reverse complement strand
GAGTATTTGTATTTTTTTGTGCCCGAAAAAGATAAAAGTAATAGAGCCTATCAGATAAGAAAGAGATGTAGCAATTGCAGCTCCATCTACTCCGTACTTGGGAATAAGCATGTAATTAAGCAAGATATTTGAACCTGCAAAAATTGAAGTTATAAAAAAGATTAATTTTGTTTTTTTTGCCATACTCAATATGTTGCTGCTAGTATAGCTCATAGAATACACAAGATAACCAAAAACAAGAATTGTGAGAGGAACTGCTGCTGCAGCATAATTCTGCCCAAAAATAATCCTTATAATCTGCCTAGAGAAAACAGTCATCAATAATAATAAAGGAAAGTTAACAAAAAAGATCCATCTTGAAACTACTTTGTAAAGTTTTTTTATCTGCTTATGCTTTCTTTGGCTATAAAATCCTGTTATAATTGGCAGGAACAAAGAAATAAGAGCAGTAGGCAAAACAAACATCAATGCAGCAGTAGGATGAGCTGCATTGTAAATCCCTACCTCACTAGCAGTTTTAAAATAGCCCAACATTAAAGTGTCTATCCATATTATCGCAAAAACAAGGATATTGGTAAACATAAGAGGAATTGAATAGGAAAGCAGTTCTTTCGTGTAATATCTTGCTTTAATTTTTGTCTTCAGAACAGGAAAAATCTTCTTTTTAAGTATAAAAACAGCAAGAATAAAAACAAGAATTGCAGCAAAGAGATAAGAATAAGTTGCTCCAATAACTCCAAAACCCAAATAAACAAGCATGAGCATAATTAATAACCTTGTGCCTTTCTCCACAATCTCCTTTAATGCAACCTCATATTCAACACGCTGGAAAGCCCTGAAACTTGCAAGAAACAATGCAGCAATAACCATAAATGGAATCATAAATGCAAAAATTCTTAGGATAGGAATAATCTGGGTATTATGAAAGAGGTATATTGCAATTTGTTGTGAAAAAATAAACATCATTACTGTAAAAAAGAGACTTAAAGGCAAACATATTTTTAAGGAAGAGAGTATTGCCCCTTTCGCCCTTGCTTTGTCTTTTCTGCCCAGATAATATGAGACATAACGTAATATACCATTATCCAGTCCTATTATTGAAAAGGTTGTAAGCATTGAAACAACTGCAAAACCCAAGTTGAGCAAGCCAAACTGCTCAGTTCCAAGCCTTGCAGCAACCATAACATAAAAATAGCCTATAACCTTGCCTAACATCATACCAAAAAAGACTATTCCTGCACCTTTGGCTATCTTTACAAGAGAATGATTTATCTCTTCTCCACCTTCCCCTTCTTCTTTTTCTTTTATTATACTCTTTCTTCTACCCCTCATTTTTATACCATTCAATTGTTTTCTTTAATCCCTCTTCTAATGTTACTTTTGGCTGCCATTCTAAAAGTTTTTTTGCTTTGCTGATATCAGGACATCTTCTTGTAGGGTCATCTTTTGGGAGCTCTTTGAATACAATTTGCGATTTAGAATTGGTTAATTTTTTAATAATAGTACTTATCTCTAAAATTGTTTTTTCATTTGGATTGCCTAAGTTAACCACTTGACCATTCAAATTACTTGTAAACATAAGCTTAAACAATGCAGAAACCATATCAGAAACATAGCAGAAACTTCTTGTTTGGTTGCCCTTGCCGTAAATTGTAAAAGGTTTTCCTTCTAATGCTTGATTAACAAAATTTGAAATCACCCTGCCATCATCCTTCTGCATTCTTGGTCCGTATGTATTGAATATGCGCGCTATTCTCACATCAATTTTGTATTTTCTATAGTATCCCATGCATAACGCCTCACCAAATCTCTTGCTTTCATCATACATACTTCTTTCACCGTTTGGGTTGACATTGCCCCAATAATTTTCTTTCTGGGGATGTTGAAGAGGGTCTCCGTAAACCTCTGATGTAGAAGCGAACAGGAATTTTGCATTATTCTTTCTCGCTAATTCAAGCATATTCAAAGTTCCAAGAGAATTAACAAGCAATGTCTCAATTGCCAATCTTTGGTAGTCTGGCGGGGAGGCAGGACTCGCAAGATGAAAAATGTAGTCTATCTTACCAAAATCATTTTTCAAAGTATTAATTATATCCTGATTTATAAATTCAAAATTTTTATCTTTCTTTAAGTGTAAGATATTCTGCTCTGAACCGGTAGACAGATTATCAACACAGATAACCTGATAATTTTGCCTAAGCATCTCTTCACACAACCAAGAACCTATAAAACCTGCTCCCCCGCTAATCAAAATTTTCATTTTATCTGCTAAATAAAACATAAGCTAAATCTAATTTTTGTTTTCATTTTATCTGCCAATGGAAGTATAAGTAAAGCCCAGTTTTTGAATTCTTTCTTTGTTAAATATGTTCCTGCCATCAAAGATTATGGGCTGCTTAAGCAGGGACTTTATTTTCTGCAGGTCCATGTCCACAAATTCCTGCCATTCTGTTAAAATGAGGAGGGAATCCGAGTCCTTTGAAGCATCATAAACATCCCTGCAGTAATGCACTTCATCCAAAATTTTCTTGGCATTTTCCATTGCTTTGGGGTCATACGCCCTTATTTTTGCGCCCTTCTCCTGCAGCTGCCTTATAATCCTCACTGAAGGGGCAAATCTCATATCATCTGTGTTGGGCTTAAAGGAAAGGCCAAGAATTGCAAGTGTTTTCCCCTCAAGGCTGCCAAGCTGCTTTTCAATCTTTGATACGAATAAATTTTGGGCCATGCTGTTTATCCTCCTGACTGCCTCGAACAAAGCAGAATTAATCTCATGTTTTTGCAGTATGTGTATCAGTGCATCCAAGTCTTTTGGAAAGCAAAATCCACCATAACCAATCCCTGCCTTCAAAAAATCTGGGCCTATTCTCTTGTCCAAGCCAACTCCTTTCGCAACTGTTTCAATGTCTGCACCTGTCTTCTCGCATAACTGTGCAATAAGATTGATAGTTGAAATCTTTTGGGAAAGCATGGCATTGCTAAGATGCTTTATCAATTCTGCAGAATTGATATCTGTCAATAGTAGCGGTGAATTTAACGGCTTATAAATCCCTGAGAGCAATGCTGCTGCCTTGCTACTATCTGTTCCGATAACAATCCTGTCAGGATTCATAAAATCCTTTATTGCTGAGCCTTCTCTTAAAAATTCAGGATTAACTGCTATATCAAAATCCGCCTGAATGTATTCCTTAAGCAAACTCTTCAGCCAAGAGGCTGTTTGAACAGGCACAGTGGATTTTTCAACGATTAACTTGTAATCCTTGGCATATTTTGCTATATCCTTTACAACAGACTCAATAGCAGACAAGTCTGGTTCTCCGTTATCTTTTGGGGGAGTTCCAACGCATATGAATATTATTCTTGCTTTTTCTACTGCATCCTTCATTCTAGTTGTAAAAGAAAGCCTCTTCTCTGCCAAATTTCTCTTTACAAGAGGCTCTAATCCTGGTTCGTAAATAGGCACAATTCCCCGATTCAGCTGACTTATTTTTTCTGTGTTGTTGTCTACACAAACAACCTCATCTCCAAGTTCTGCAAAACAGGCCCCTGTAGCCAAGCCAACATATCCTGCACCGATTATTGCTATCCTCATTTTGAATAGAACTCACCAAAACTCTTTTTATTCCTTGTGTATATGTGATACATTAAAGAAAGTGATTTAAGGCATAGAAAGAAGTATCTTCTCGGATAAGTTGCAAAGATAGAGATTAAGTCTGCAGCCAAATGAATCAAAAAACCAGACAAGATGAATAGGAATAGATTATGAGAATATGATAACAGGAATAACAAGAACAAAAATTCATATGTATGAAAAATCATCAGAAAAAAGCAATATTTTGCTTTGAAATTCTTGTTAGATTGTTTCTTATCTAAATTTTTTAGATAGGTATATGCTTTGGAAAGGCTTAGGCTTTTTCTTTTTATGCAGGAAATGATATAATGGTCTGTATCAATTAAAACCGAAGATAATGAGATAACTAGAGAATACCATGAAAAGAATGGAAAAAGCACAAGAAAAATAAAAAATGCTATAAGAATGTGCCATTTAGGTAACATTTTAATCAGCCATTCTGCTTATCATGTCCGCAAATGCCGGCCTTGTTATAAATACGCCAATGCTTATCCCGATAAATGTGGTTATAGCAAAACCCTTTAGAAGACCGGCACCAGCCCATCCCAATGGTAATAGAGATGCGACAACTGCTGTATATGCACCAAAAATAATCATGAATGCCCTCTTGATTCTTTCCTTCCAGCTATATTCCTTGCTTATTCTGGATTCATCAACTATTACTATCTGGTCATCCACCCCTGTGCCAATACCTGCAATTATTCCTGCAATGCTTGCCAGATCGAGATTCCACTTAATCAATGCTGAAAATGCCAGTGTCATCAAGATTTCAGATGCCATCACAGTGAAGACGAGCAGGCTTATCTTTATCCTTCTGAATCTGATGTATAACACAATAAACACGCCTGCAAATGCCAGTGCAGAGGCAATAAATATTGCCTGGATAAATTCTGCACCCAAAAAGGGTGAAATAGAATCCAGCTTTACAATCTCCAGCTTAAATGGCAGACTTCCCGTTATTAATACTGTTTGTAATTTTTGCATTGACTCTGTTGTAGAGTCCAGAGCTGCTTGGCCATCCTTACCAAATCCACTGCCCTGCACCTGCACTTGGGTTGTTATCTTTCCCTTCAAACCCTCTGATATCAATAAGGAGTCTGCTAATTTGTCATCGAGGTACAAATCTAATTTTTTACTGAGATAATTGCCCTGCTCAGTTGCATTCACCGTTATATTTGCTGTTATCAGCGCATGCCTTTTTGCTGCCTCTTCTGACAAATAAACTGCAAACCCGAATTTGCAGGCATATCCCCCGCCTGCCTCATAACAAGATTCTATGCCTGAACAAGTGGCATCATTTCTGCATACAGATGTAATATCCTGTTTGCCCCCAACAAAAACAGTTTCATTGCCTATCCTCGCTTCAAACTTGCCCTGTTTTGCTATCAGCTCGCTTAATTCTTTTGGTGTTGCACCTGCAACCTCAATAAGCATGTATGTATTGCCGCTCAAATCACTGGCTGTCCTTACATTAACATCACTTATGCCGTAAATGTTGAGCCTATAACGCGAGATTGCCAACAAGTCTGCAAGTTCCCTTTGGTTTAATTTTCTCTCGGGTTTTACTAAACCCCGGGCACCACCCTGCAAATCTAGACCTGTTCTTATCTTGGTTCTGGGAACATTCCCTACAGTGATATCCAACGGCTTGTTGATGAATATATCATAGGAATTCTTATTCGTTTTTATTGCCACCCTTATTTTTGGTTCCAACTGACTCTTTATGTTATAAAATTCAAAGTCATCATTAATCTTGTAGCCGTTTATCTCTAAGAGGGTCATATTCCTCTTGATTCCAGCATTCTTCGCTGCGCCAGAAACGTCAATTATTGTCAAGTTGTCTAATTCTATGCCTAAAGTTAAGTCAGTGTAATTAACTATCTCCCTTTCAGTCTTGACAATGAACTTTATTGGCTCAACAGAGATATTTGATATTATATTAGAATAATCCTGCAGATTCAGAATGGGAATCCCATTAATACTCTTAATTATCTCCCCTGCGCTCGCACCTGCCTCAAATAGTGTGGAGTTGGGCTCAATACTCTTTATCACAACACCTGATTGGAAATTTATGCCCAGGGCTATAATCGCAGTTATCATTGCGATTATATACACCCAAATCCTAAATGTCAGCTTCATTTTCTAATTATCGAGTCTGCTGTATTTTTGAGTCCTGCCTCTAGTGCGGTTTGCGGCTGCCAGTCAAGAGCGCTTTTAGCCTTGTCGTAACTCAAAAATATTCTCCTTATTTCACCCTCTTTAGATTTTGTGTGAACTGCATCCCCCTCATAACCCATTATCTTCTTCAGCATAAGGAATATCTCGTTTATGCTGGTTTCTTTGCATGTGGCTATATTGAAGGGATTATTATCTGCCTTGCTGCTCTCTATAGCCAAGATATTGGCATTTACAACATCGTTTACATACACAAAGTCTCTTGTCTGCTCACCATCGCCAAATATTACTGGAGCCTTATTTTGAATCATTGAATTTGCAAATATTGACACAACCCCTGCTTCCCCCTCTGCATCCTGGCGTGGTCCATAAACGTTGCCATAACGCAAAGAGACGTATCTCAAACCATATGTCTCATTGTAAAACTTAAGATAGAGCTCACCGAGCAATTTTGTGATTCCATATGGGGAAAGGGGGTTTAATTTGGATGTTTCTCTAACTGGTAGGTCAGAAGAATCATAAATAGCCCCGCCTGTAGAGGCAAAAACAATCTTTTCGGTATTATACTTTCTGCAATTCTCAAGGATATTTAATGTTCCAATGCCATTATCTCTCAGGTAGAATATGGGATTCTCAACTGAAAGTCTAACATTCTTCTGTGCCGCATGGTGATTAACTATAGATGGCTTTTCCCTTAGAAATACTCCTTCAATCTCCTCCCTATTGCTGATGTCTACTTGGTAGAACCGTGCCTTTTGATTAACATTCTCTATTTTGCCGCTTGACAAATTGTCTACAACCACCACTTCATAGCCCTTGCTGATTAAACCATCTACAATATGGCTTCCGATGAATCCTGCCCCGCCAGTCACAAGAATCTTCATCTTACAAAATCCTCTTTCTTTCACAGTACCATTTTAATATCGCAGCATTGCCCAACCAAGTACTAAATATGTCTGCAACCAATCCTACGCTTAGAATCATAAATATTTCTGAAAGGACTGATGAAATATTCCTTACAACAACCCATGCAAGAAATACTGCTGCGAGGGATGTTAGGGTCATTGTCAACCCAGTGTAAAGTGCAGACTTCAACCTCTTGTTAAGCGTCTGCTCTCCCTTTCTTAACGCCCTGTTAGTAAGCATTATATCTGTGTCGACTGAATAACCAATAAGCATCAAGAATGCTGCTATCCCTGCACCAGAAACCCTAAAACCGATTAAATTGACAAATGCCAAAGAAACAATTATATCTGTAAATCCTGCCTGCAATACTGCAATTGACGGAATAAATGTCCTGAACATTACAAAAACAACTATAGCCATTAATGCAAATGCTATAACCAACGCAATTCTCAATTCATTATAGAAGCTCTCGCTTAATGCAGCGCCGGTAAACTCTACACTGGAATTTTCTTCTGTCAGATTATAGCCGAGCTTTTTTTCTAAGGAAGATTCTATATCTTCTATCTTCTCTGTGGTCTCTATAGAGAATGCTATCGGCTTCCCTGTCTTCAAGTCACTAATCTCCCTTATTACGCTGTCTTTTGGCAAACTTTTCTTTACTTCTGGGGTGAGTGGAGAATAGATTGTAATTGTTGTGCCACCTGTTAATGAAACATCCTTGTACATTATGTCCCCGTGCTTGATGTAAAAGAAGAGTAGATAAGCAAGGGTTGCAAACATTAGTGCAAGGGCTATTGCCAACAGAAACTTGTAATGTTTGTCATACCAGCTCTTTCCACTATTAATCTGAGGCGTATTATGCTCCGTCATTTTTATCCCAAAGGAAGAGAATTTAAAAACCTTATCAAAAAGATTTTTAAGTCTGAAGTGTGAAGGAAGTTGAGAAGAAACCGTAGGTTTCCCTTATGCATCGGTAGTCTAATGGCCAGGACCTCAGCCTTCCAAGAGCTCTCTTTGAGCTTTCTTAGAAAGAAACTTCGGAAAGAAATCAAGGAGACTCGGAGAGAAAATCCTCTCTAAAAAGAAAGCTGATTATCCGGGTTCGAGTCCCGGCCGATGCATTTCTCCCGCCATCCGCCATCCCCGAAACCTTTATAAATCGCTCTTTTTTCTTTCAAGAAGGTTCACGGCAAAGAGTTTTTCCGCTAAGAAGCTCTTAACAAAATGGAAATTTACTTACTGATAATTAGGAAATGCCAAAAACAAGTAAACCGAGGGGTGGAAGCTTACAGTATTGGCCAAGAAAAAGGGCCGAGAGACTTTTGCCTAGTGTAAACTGGAAGAATATTCAGGACAGGGGGGGGGGAATTCTGGGTTTTGTTGCTTATAAGGCGGGGATGTGCAGGATTCTTGCAAAAGACTTAACGCCTAACAGCATGACAAAAAATAAACAAATTGTGCTGCCTGCTACAGTGCTTGAATGCCCTCCATTAAAGATATTTTCTGTCAGATTCTACAAGAACGGCATTGCTGCCGGCGAGGTTGTAATTTCCAATGATAGGGAGTTGAAGAGGGTTGTGAAGACGCCAAAACAGCCAAAGACACTTGATTCTGTTGACATTTCAAAATATGATGATTTGAGGATTATTGCTTATTCTGTCGTTAAAAAAACAGGCATAAAGAAAAGCCCTGACATCGCAGAGATTGCAATTGCGGGAACACTGCAGGAAAAATTTGACTTGGTAAAAAATTTGATGGGAAAAGAAATCTCTGTTGACAAGGTTTTTGCAAGAGACCAATTGATAGATGTGCATGGTGTTACAAAGGCTAAGGGATTGGAGGGTCCAATAACAAGATTTGGAATCTCATTGAGGCAGCACAAGAGTGAAAAGGGAACGAGAAGACCTGGCACCCTTGGGCCATGGAAACCTGCAAGGGTTTCGTTTCGTGCACCGCTTGCTGGACAGCTTGGGTTGTTTACAAGAGTGCAATACAACAACAAGATTCTGGATATCAAACAAGATTTTCCCCAACCGCTTGATAATTACGGGATAATCAAAAACCCTTGCATTATTGTGAAGGGTTCTATGCAGGGACCTGCTAAACGTGCAGTTCTTTTGAGCATTGCTGCAAGGCCTAAGGCAAAAAAAGAAAATTTTGAGGTTGTTAAGATTCTAAAATGAAAATAAAGAAACAAAATTTTGAGGTTGTTAAGATTCTAAAATGAAAACACAAGTCTTAGACAAGGATGGAAAGGCTGTAAGGGAGACAGATTTACCGGATTGTTTTTCAATGCCTGTTAGAAGGGACATAATACTTAAGGTTTATGAGGCATCTAAATATAATCAGCCATACGCACCATTCCTCTATGCAGGAATGAGGCATTCTGCTTCTGGCATTATAAAGCACGCAAGAAGAAAGTGGAAGACTGCTTACGGTTACGGCATTTCGAGGGTGCCAAGAAAATTGCTCACGAGAAGGGGCAGTAGATTCTTATGGGTTGGTGCAGAGATTTCAAGCGCAAGAGGGGGCAGAGAGGCGCACCCGCCAAAAGTAGAAAGAAAAGAGAAGAAAATCAATAAGAAAGAGAAAAGGATTGCTCTTATCTCTGCAATTGCTGCAACCGCTTCCTCTCCTGTTGTAAAAAGCAGATACAAGAATATCAATCTAAAATCACCCTTGCCTATCATTCTTGATTCATCTATTACTGGAATGAAAACAAAGGATATCAACAATCTTCTTATAAAACTGTTCGGCAGAAAAGTGGATGTATTAATAGTTTACGCTCAAAATGAAAAGATTAAATGCAAATATTTTGAATCGTCAAGCGTTAAGAATCTTAATATTAAAAATCTCGCATCTGGCAGTGTTCCTGGCAGGCTTGTAGTGTATACTGAAAATGCAATCAAGGAATTGGGAAATTTAAAATGATATTAAAATATCCGTTAAGAACTGAAAAGGCAGTGAAGCTCATTGAAATAGAGAACACAATATTGTTTGTTGTTGACAGGAATGCGAACAAAAAACAGATTGCTGAAGAAATAGGAAGGCAGTTTAATGTGAATGTTGAAAGCATAAACACTGAGATTCGCAATAATAAAAAGATTGCATATATAAAGCTCAAAAAGGAGAGTCCTGCAATAGACATTGCAACTAAATTAGGGTTAATGTAAAATGGTAATTAAAATAGAAAATATCAAAAAGAATATTGAGAAGGCAATAATCTCTCTTGCTAGCATGAACTATAATAAACCCCACAATATAGCTGTGACCGATGTAAAAGTAAATGACAGAAACATTGTTATTACTAATAATTATATGAAGACAACTATTGAGAATATAAAAAAGAACCCGAATGTGTCATTAGTTTTCTGGGAAAGAGAAAAGGGGTGGAGAATTGACGGAAAAGCTAATTACCATGAATCTGGAAAATGGGTAGACTTTGTAAAATCCCTTAAGGAAAATAAAGGGTACCCTGCAAAAGGAGCCATTGTAATAGAAGTAGAAAAAGTGGAGGAATTAATATAAAAATGGGAAAGAGAATCATACAACAGGCGAGGGGGCATGGAAGCCTTACTTACAGGGTGAGGCCAAAGGCATACAGAATAAGAATTACTTATCCAAGGACAGAAGGGAAGGGAATAGTTCTGAAGTTAATAAATTCTCCTGCACACTTTGCCCCGATTGCCAAGATAAGGGTTGGCAAAGAGGTATTCCACAACGTTGCAGTTGAGGGAATTATTGAAGGACAAGAGATTGAAATTGGAAAGACATCAGCCATCCAATCGGGGAATATTGCGCCGCTTTCAAGCATGCCTATAGGCACGGACGTGTGCAATATAGAAAGCGTGCCATTCGATGGCGGAAAATTTGTAAGAACATCCGGCTCATCAGCAAAAATCGTGAAAAAAACAGATAATGGTGCAACACTTTTGATGCCGTCAAAACAGGAAAAGCTATTTTCAGATAGTTCACGTGCAACTATGGGCAGAACAGCTGCTGCAGGAAGACTTGAAAAACCAATTCTCAAGGCAGGAAAGATGTGGCATATGATGAAGGCAAAAAACAGGTTGTGGCCACGCACCTCTGCAGTAAAAATGAATGCTGTTGACCATCCGTTTGGTTGCGGCAGGGGCAAAAGAATTAAATCAAAAATAGCAAAAAGGAATGCGCCGCCTGGTGCGATGGTGGGATTGTTCCACCCAAGAAGAACAGGCAGGAAGAGATAAAATGATTGAATTCAAATATCGGGGAAAAACAATAGAGGAGCTGAAGAGTATGGGGATAAGGGAATTTGCAAAATTCTTGAAATCAAGAGGCAGAAGAAATCTGCTTAGACAGTCCAGTATTACGGAAAAGTTTTTGTTAAGAGCACAGGAAAAACTCAAGAAGGGCAAGGCAATCAGAACCCACTCAAGATCATTAGTAGTTGTTCCAGCAATGGTCGATATGACAATATGCGTCCACAATGGCAAGGAATTTCTGCCTGTAAAGATAATGGCGGAGATGCTGGGGCACAGGCTTGGTGAATTCTCGCTTACAAGAAAGAAAGTGGAGCACAGCGCTCCAGGCATAGGTGCAACAAAGAGCTCTGCTGCACTCTCTGTAAAGTAAAATGATGAAGAGGAGTAGCATAATTTACAATGCAACAATTTTAAAATGACAAACTTAAAGGAAGCAAGGGTATTTGGCAAGCAGCTGAACATTTCAAGGAAGCATGCGTCTGCAATCTGCAAAGAAATAAAGGGCAAGGGTATAGAAGAGGCCATATCCTTACTAGAATCGGTACTTACATTCAAGAAAGCAATAGGGTTTAGGGGTGCTGAGATTCCTCATAGGAGGGGGATGGAATCAGGCAGATATCCTATCAAGGCATCAAAAGTGTTCATAAAGATGCTTAAAAACCTTAGTGCGAATGCCTCTCTTAAGGGTATTGATGTCGACACCTTAAAGATTAAGATATGTAAGGCTGACAAGGCAATTGATAAACGTGGAGGGAGATTCCTGCGATTCAAAAGAGCAAATGTTTTGATAATTGCTGAGGGGGAATCAGCAGAAAAAACCAAGGAAAAGCCAGCGGACAAAGAAAAGAAGGTTGAACAGAAGGAAGAGTCCGCTAAAACAGAAGAGAAAAAACCAGAAGGAGAACAAAAATGATAGAGAAGAAGTTTATCCACATGAAAAAGGAGGAATTTGCAGCAAAGGAGTTTGTTATGGAACAGTTAGGCAAGGGCAAAATCAGCAGTGTGATATTAGAAAGAACGCCTGTAGGAGAGAAGGTAACAGTGAGAACAAGCAAACCCGGGCTTGTAATAGGCAGAAGGGGGGAAAAGATAGCGGAATTGACAAATTTCCTCAAGGATCATTTTAAAATGGAAAATCCGCATATAGAAATATCGGAGATAAGCAACCCTTATTTGGATGCTAAGATAGTAGCAGATGAAATCGCCCTTGCACTAGAGAGATTTGGCTCAATCCGTTTCAAGATTGTGGCATACAAGACGCTTGAGAGGATAAAGAATGCCGGTGCATTGGGTGCAGAGATAAGGTTAAGCGGGAAGCTGCCAGGTGAAAGGGCAAAATCCTGGAGATTTGCTTTTGGATATCTAAAGAAAACAGGGGATGTCGCAAGGGTTGTTAGCAGGGCGGAGACTGCTGCCCAGACTGTTCCTGGAACAATCGGTGTAAAGGTTGCGATTATGCCTCCAGACACAGGCGTTACAATGTATGACCGGGTTGACATCAAGAAGGAATTACTGGTTGAACCTCTTGATGAAATGGTAGAAACAGAAAAGAAACATTTAAGTAAAAAATCAGGGGATAAAAATGGCAATAATTAAGAAAAAGGAGATTAAGAGTATGTCTGAAGAAGAATCAAAGAAGAGATTAAATGAGTTAGAACTAGAACTCTTAAAGGCATACAGCCAAAAATCAGCAAGAACTCAGTCAAACAACAAACTTAAAGAAATAAGAAAGACGATAGCAAGGATATTGACCTTGATGAATGCTAAGAATATAAAAAATATAGAAACACAACAAAGAATGAATGCTAAGAATATAAAAATAGAGACACAACAAAGATAAAAATGGATATATGCCCTAAATGCGGCTTACCAAGGGAAGCGTGTGTTTGCCAAGAGATTGCAAAGGAAAAGCAGAAGATAAAGATAGAGACCGCAACCAGGAGATACCACAAGGTCGCAACGCTCATAAGCGGCCTTGATACAGGGATAAACATAAAGGAGATTGCCAAAAATCTCAAAAGCACTTTGGCATGTGGTGGGACAATAAAAAACAATACAATAGAACTTCAAGGAAACCACAAAAAGAAAGCCAGAGAAATCCTGATATCCTTGGGTTTTCCGGAAGAGACGATTGAGTAAGAAACAAGCAAACCTTGGTGAAAAAATAAAGCAAGAAAAAACCTAAATGTAAAAATGAAAAACAGAAAAAAACCAGCAGAGAATGCAGTTGTAGTGGAAACTGAATGTAATGACAAGAAATGCCCATTCCATGGAAGCCTTAGCATAAGAGGAAGAAGGTTTCAGGGGGTGGTTACAAGTATGTACAGCAAGACTGCTATAATAGAATTTGAAAGAAGGATATACTACCCCAAGTATGAAAGGTATTCGAAGGCTAAAACCAAGCTGCACGCACATGTGCCTGACTGCATTGCTTCAACTGTGAAGATTGGCAGTTTGGTTAGAGTTGGTGAGTGCAGACCGCTAAGCAAGACAGTGCATCATATTATCTTGCAGGTGGAAAAATGAAGGCTATAAGTGCAAAGCGAGTAAGGGCGATTAACCTCGGTGCATTGGTAGTGGTAGCAGATAATAGCGGCGCAAGAATAGCAAGAGTCGTCTCAGTAAAGAGGGGCAAGAGTGTAAAGGGCAGACAATTGGCCACATTTATTGCAGACTGGGTTAAGGTTAGCATCAGGCAGGGACTGCCAGAAATGAAGGGACAAGTTTTTGATGCAGTTATAGTAAGGCAAAGGAAGTCATATAGAAGATTAACAGGAGAAAGAATATGCTTTTATGATAATGCTGTTGTTTTGCTGAAGGATGAAAAGGGCAACCCTAAAGGAACGCAGATTAGGGGGCCAGTAGCAAGGGAGGTAGCCGAAAGATGGCCTTCTATTTCAAAACTTGCAAAGGCAGTTGTGTAAGAACATGAAAAAGAAATTTTCAGTCAATTTTGTGTAAGAACATGAAAAAGAAATTTTCAGTCAATTGGAAGTCAAGTGCAAAGATAAGAAAGCAGCGAAAGTACAGAATTAATGCTCCATTGCATATCAAACGAGACAGGTTAAGCTGCAATCTAGGCAAAGAACTCAGGAAAAAATACAATAGGAGGGCATTTCCTGTAATAAGGGGTGATACTGTAAGGGTAATGGGGGGCAGTCACAATAATAAAAGGGGAAAAATAGCAGATATAGATGCATTCAACAGCAGACTTTATGTGGAAGGGATCCAAAAAAACAAGAGGGATGGAACAAAGGTCAATATACCATTTTCACCGAGCGTGTTACAGATAACTGAATTAAATCTTGATGATAAAAAAAGAATCGCGTCTATAGAAAGAAAAATAAAAACAGCGCAAGGAGAAAAAAAATGATGATGAGAAGGATGTGCGCGCCTAATAAGTGGCCTATCGCAAGGAAGGGCAAACCGAAATTTATACTGGCACCAAAGGCATCTGCACAAGACAATGTCTCGCTATTGATGGCGCTAAGGGATATGCTAGGTATAGCGAAAACAAGGAAGGAGGCAAGAATTTTACTGCTCGAGGGCCAGATTGCTGTGAATGGCAAGATAAGGAAGGATGAATCATTCCCCTTAAGATTATTTGATATATTATCGCTGACCAAAACAAATAAATTCTTTAGGATGGGTGTGACAAAGAGCCGTAAATTCGTCTTGGAAGAGACAGGCGAGAAGGATTCTGAGCACAAAATATGCAAGGTCATTGGCAAAAGGATTTTAAGGAATAACAAGGTTCAGTTGAATTTAGACAATGGATACAATCTTTTAGATGATATAAAGGCAAACATTAAAGATTCTGTTGTTCTGAATCTCAAGGATAACAAAATAATCAAAGTGCTGCATTTAAAGGAGGGGGCGAAAGCAGTCTCTTGCAGCGGGAAGCATCTCGGTCTGAGCGGGGAGATCAAAGAGATTAATGTCAAGGATAAAACAGTTGTGATAAAAACATCTCTCGGGGAGACAATGGTCCAAATAAAAAATCTGCTGGTCATAGGTTAAAATGACAAACATGAAAGATGTAAAGATGGAGGAACCGGTATTAAACATGAAAGATGTAAAGATGGAAAAGCTGGTATTAAACTGCGGCGGTTTAGGCGAGAAACTAGAGAGAAGTGTAAACCTCTTAAAGTACCTGACTGGCAAAGAGCCAATAAAGACCCTTAGCAGAAAGAGGATTCCTACGTTTGGCACTAGAGAAGGATTAGAAATTGGATGCAAGGTTACTTTAAGGGGGAAAAAAGCCGATGAGTTAATTACAAGACTGCTTGCCGCTATCGGAAACAAATTAAGCAATAGACAGATTGGAAATGGCACAGTAAGTTTTGGAGTTCATGAGTATATTGAAATTCCTGGCGTCCAATTCCAGAGGGAAATCGGCATTTTGGGATTAGATGCTTCAATCACCCTTAAAAGGGCTGGCTTTTGCGTAAGCAAGAGAAAGCATGCAATGGCTAAAATCCCATTAAGACACAGAATTACCAAAGAAGAAACAGCAAATTTCATGATACAAAAATTTAATACACAAATACAATAAAATGACGGCAAGTGATTGGCAAAAAATATTGAAGCAACTTGAAAGCAAACCTGCAATAAAGGCGCGTTTTTTAAGATTTTGCAAACCAAAGCAAAGAAAATTTGGAGTGGCTGCCAAGAAATGCCAAAGATGTGGAAGATATGGCGGGCATCTCAGCCAGTATGGGCTGCACCTCTGCAGACAATGTTTTAGGGAGATTGCAGAACAAATAGGTTTCAAAAAATACTGTTAAAATGGTACAAGACATATTATCCCACGCATTGAACTGCATAATGAATGCGCTGAGGGCCAAGAATGAATCTTGCACTGCGCAAAAAACAAAGTTATTGATTGGTGTATTGGAAATAATGAAAAAGAATGATTATATCACTGAGTATCATGAGGAGCATGGCAGGATTACAATCAAAATGGGCAAGATTAATGAATGCAGGTCCATAAAACCAAGATTTTATGCAGGGAAAAGGGAGGTGGACAAGTATATCAGAAGATTCTTGCCTTCAAGGAATTTTGGGATTATTATAGTTTCCACAAGCAGGGGACTGATGACCCACAAAGAGGCTATAGAGAAGGGTGTTGGAGGGAGTCTAATAGCTTACTGTTTTTAAGATGAAACAAAATAAATTGCTCGTAAAGATGCTGTAAAATTAAGATGAAACAAAATAAATTGCTCGTAAAGATGCTGTAAAATTAAGATGAAACAAAATATCAGTAAAATTATACAAATACCTGAAGGAATGGATGTTGGTTTAGTGGACGACAGGATAATAATAAAGAACCCTCCTATGGAGAAGGGGTTTGTTCTTCACAATGTCTCTCTCAAGAAAGATGGAAACACCATAGTGCTGAAAGCAGACAATGCAACTAAGCGAGAAAAAAAGATTATTGGTTCCATAGCGGCCCATATAAGAAATATGTTTAGCCAAAAGACTTTTGAATACAGGCTTCAGATTTGCTCGGTTCATTTTCCAATCAATGTTTCTATGAATAATAAGCAGGTTATAATAAAAAACTTTTTGGGTGAAACCAGGGAAAGGAAAGCAAACATACTTGATAATGTAGATGTTAAATTGCAGGGAGATGTAATAACTGTTACCTCTAGAGACAAAGAGGCTGCTGGACAAACTGCTGCAAATATGGAGGCTGCGACAAGAATTAGGAAGCGGGACAGGCGCGTATTTCAGGATGGCATATTTATGACACAAAAGGCTGGGAGGAAGATTTAGAATGGACAATAAGGTTGTGAGCAAGGTAAAAAAGCCAAGATTTGTCAGAAAGGACTGGTATAAAATATCCTCCCTTGGCTTGAGGAGAAAGAAAAAGCAAGTGTGGAGAAAGCCGAAGGGAAGGCACAACAAGCTAAGAGAGAAGAAAAAGAGCCATGGTGCATGGCCTTCAATTGGATACAGAAGCCCGCGCATAATCAGGGGAAGAGTGAAGGGGATTAAGCCAGTGTTAGTTCATAACGAGATGGAATTAGAAAATCTTTCCAAAGACAACGCGATAATCATAGCACATGTCGGTCTAAAGAATAAAGGCAAAATAGTGAAAAAGGCTGTTGTAGGGGGCATCAGGATTCTCAACTTGAATGTAAAGGAGTTTCTTAAGGAATTGGAAGCCAAAAGTGGAGAGGCTAACAAAAAGCCTGCTCAAGTTCAAGAGGCAAAGGAGAACAAAAAATGAATCTTACCAAGAAAAAAAGGATAGCTGCGGCTGCACTTAAGATTGGCATAAACAGGGTTATATTTGACAAAGAAAGGGTAAATGAGATAAAAGAAGCCATAACAAAACAAGATATGAGGGATCTGTTTAAGGATGGAGCAATACGCATAAGCTCTGTAAAGGGCAGGCATAAAAAAGAAAAGCGGGAAAGAAGGCGTGAGGGCAGGATAAGCAAAAAAGTTAAGGTGGGCAAGAGGGGTTATGTTTTAAAGATAAGAAAATTACGGGCCTATCTCAAAATGTTAAGGGGAAGGCAAGAAATAACTGGAGAGAGATACAGGAAATTGAGGAATTACGCTAAATCAGGCATATTCAAAGATTTAAAGCATATGATATCCTACCTCAAAGAAAATGAGATATAAACGGATAAAATTTAGGAGAAGAAGAGAGAACAAGACAGATTATAAAGCGAGACTTCTCATGCTCATGTCAGGATTGCCTAGAATTGTTGTGAGAAAAACAAACAGGTATGTGCTTGCACAAGTAGTATTTAACAAAGAGGCGCAGGATTCTGTAAAATTGTCTGCAAGCTCCTCCGAACTTAAAAAATATGGTTGGTCTTTATCTCAAGAGGGTTCACTAAAATCAATTCCAGCAGCATATCTTGCAGGAGTGCTTTTGGGGGATAAGATTAAGTTCAGTAAATCCGGCATTAATGATGTAATACTCGACATTGGCTTAGCAAGGTCAACAAAGGGTTCTCGGTTATATGCTGTAGCCAAGGGGCTTATTGATGCCGGTGTAAGGGTAAGATGTTCTCCTGATATGCTGCCTTCACAGGACAGGATAGAGGGCAAACACATGAAAAATAAGATTAATTTGGGGGAGATAAGGAGCAAGATAAAATGAGTGAAGAATTTTAAAAAGGAAGAGATAAAGAATGGGGGGGTTGAAGAGATTGAAAAAACAGAAGAAGAGCTAGTCGTCAAAATAGAAAAAAGGATTGAAGAAGAAAGGCTCCAATCTTGGAAACCTAAGACCCGCCTTGGAAAATTAGTCAAAGAGGGAAAGATTAAGGAGATAGATGAGATTATCTTAAAGAATGTAAAGATACTTGAGCAAGAAATAGTGGATTATCTAGTTAAAAATCTGAAAGATGACTTGATTGCCATTGGCCAGTCCAAGGGAAAATTCGGCGGAGGCAAAAGAAGGGCTTGGCGTCAGACACAAAGAAAGAGTGAAGAGGGCAATGTGCCAACATTTGGGTGCATGGCTGTTATTGGTGATTGCAATGGCCATGTTGGTGTTGGATATGGAAAATCAAAGGAGACTCTGCCTTCGCGAGAAAAGGCTGTTAGGGATGCGAAACTAAACATAGCAACAATTAAGAGGGGCTGTGGAAGTTTTGATTGTGCATGCTCCGAGCAGCATAGTATTCCATTCAAAATAGAAGGAAAATGCGGCAGTTCAAGGATTGTGCTGATTCCTGCACCCAAAGGCACAGGGCTTGTTATAGAGGAGGAATGCAAGAAGATTCTCAAATTCGCGGGAATCAGGGATATATACAGCCAAACATTCGGCCAGACAAGGACAAAGATAAACCTTGCAAAGGCTTGTTTTGAGGCATTAAAAAAATTAGGAGAGAGAAAATGATAGTTGCAATAAGGACTAAGGGGATGGTAGACACTGAATCTAAATCAAAAGTAACACTTGACAGACTTAGATTAAGAAGAAAATTTTCTGCAGTATTGCTTTCTGAGAACAAGGAAATATTGGGTATGTTAAAGAGGGTTCAGCATTATGTTTCCTATGGTAAGATAAGCAAGGAGCTTGTGAAGGAATTGATAACTAGGAGAGGGCTGTTAAAGGGAAACAAGCCCGTAGACAAAAAGATTATTTCAGACAAATTCATAGACGAAGTCTATGGGGGCAAAAAGAAGATTTCTGATATGGGGCTTAAGCCATTTTTTAGATTACATCCCCCTATTGGCGGCTTCAAAAAGGACACGAGACTGCCCTATCCCATGGGAATTTTAGGCAATAATAAGGAAATAGATAAATTGCTCGTAAAGATGCTGTAAAATGAAAATCAAAATAAATTGCTCGTAAAGATGCTGTAAAATGAAAATCAAAAAAATCTGCGTGAGGAATATCCGCTCCTATGAGGATGCAAAGATAGAATTTCCTGATGGCAGCATTCTTTTAAGCGGGGATATTGGGGCGGGCAAGACTTCAGTATTGCTTGCCCTGGAATTTGCATTGTTTGGTTTGCAGAGGGGCGGCTTGAGCGGCAATGGTTTGCTAAGGGCAGGTCAGAGCAATGGCACTGTATCAGTCGAGCTTGATATGGATGGCAGAAGTGTATTGATAGAAAGGACACTCAAGAGAAATAAGGGCACAGTGGCGCAGGATACAGGCAGCATTACTATTGAGGGAGAGAGAAAGGAGCTCTCTGCAAATGAGCTGAAGAACAGGATTCTGCAATTATTGAATTACCCCCAAGAATTTCTCACCAAGACAGACATTCTATACAAGTATACTGTTTACACCCCGCAAGAATCAATGCGGGAAATCCTATTAGAAAATGCTGAGACGCGAATGGATACATTGCGCAAGGTGTTCGGCATAGACAAATACAAAACCACCCTGCAGAACATCAGCATATTCTCAAGAAAATTGGGGGAGATAATAAAGAACAAGGAAGGGCAGATAAATGATTTAGATTCAAGGCAGCAGCAACTGACAGATAAAGAGGGAGAGGCAAAGAGGCTTGAAATAAGATTAAGGGCTGCTGCAGAGGAGCATGAAAGGGAAAGGAAGATACTTGATGAGAGGAAGGCGGCACTTGCAGAGATGGAGAAGAGGCTTACAAAATTCAATGAGCTGAAGGCATCTATTGACAAGAAGAAATCAGAGATGGAGTTTGTGACAGAGCAGCTGCGAGAGGCGATTGAGCACTCTACCATAATCACTGGCCAGGTTAAGGAATTGCGGGATGGCCTGAAGGGAGTGAGCATAGACACAATACAGAGCATTGAGCAGGGCCTGATTCACCAGCAGAACGAGATAAACAGGATGCAAAGCATGAGCTTGGATATTGAAAAGAAGATTGCCTCTCTGGAAACAAGCAAGAAGCAGAATGATAACCTGATAAATGATGTAAACAAATTGGACATATGCCCGACATGCAGGCAGAGTGTTGTGACAGAGCACAAGCACAACTTTACCAACAGAATAAGGGAGGATATTGGAAAGATAAATTGCGAGGTTGAGAAATACGAAAGGTTAAGGAAGGAGCTTGCCTATAAGCTTGAAGAATCAAAGAAGAAACTGCTTGATTTGCAGCAAAAGGAGAAGGAGATGAATCTATTCAAGCTGAACATGAGGAGGCTTGAGGAGAAGGAGCTTGAATCAAAGAAGCTTGCGGCATCAAAGGAAAAATTGCAGGAAAGGCATGAGAAGGCAAGGGAGGAGCTAAAGGCATTTGCAAATATTCTAAAAGATTTCTCTTCAGTAGAGGCAGATTACAAGGGGTTGATAACTCATCTTGACGAGGCGCAGGCTGCAGAGAAGAATGCTGCGATAGGGAAGGCCCAGACTGAAAAGGAGATGGAGGGAATAAGCATGATTATTAACATGCTCAGAAAGGAAATCTGCGAGAAGGAGCAGATTAAATCTAATCTGCAGTATCTAAACAGGCTGCGCAGCTGGATTCAGGATAACCTGCTTGTGCTGATATCAACTATTGAGCATGAGGTTATGGCAAAGCTGCATGCAGATTTCTACATACTCTTTGAGAAATGGTTCAGCATGTTTGTTTCAGAGTTGTCAGTCAGGCTGGATGAAACCTTCACACCAATAATTGAGAATCGCGGTTATGAACTGGATTACAGCTTCCTTTCAGGTGGTGAAAGAACTGCTGCTGCCCTTGCATACAGGCTTGCATTAAACCAGGTTATTAACACCCTTGTGAGCAGGATTAGGACAAGGGATATCTTGATACTGGATGAGCCAACAGATGGCTTCAGTTCAGAGCAGCTTGACAAGATGAGGGATGTTTTTGTAGAGCTGAAGGTTGCACAACTGATTATAGTCAGCCACGAAGCCAAGATGGAAAGTTTTGTTGATTCTGTTATCCACTTCCAGAAAGATGAGGGAAAGACAATCGTGGTTAGTGAGGCGAAAAGGGTTGAAGGCTGAAAAACGAAACATTTTTATTCCAAATAATTTTTGGTGAGAGATGGCATTAAATAGGAAACAAAATTTGATAAGAGAATGGCATTAAATAGGAAACA
>CAYSVT010000001.1:28616-32344 GCA_964434685.1 Candidatus Woesearchaeota archaeon | reverse complement strand
AATGATTAGACTAAACAAAAATCAAACATCTTTGAAATGATTAGACTAAACAAAATTATGAGGCAGAATAAGGCACTATTTCTTGCATATGACCAGGGATTAGAGCATGGGCCGACAGACTTTAATGACAGGAATGTTGACCCCAATTATATCCTAGACATAGCAAAGAAGGGAAAGTATAACGCAGTAATCCTGCAAAAGGGGATTGTTGAGAAGTATTACAAAAGACAAGTTCCACTAATCCTAAAACTAAATGGCAAGACAAACCTTGTGGAGGGCGAGCCAATAGCTACACAGCTCTGCACTGTAAAAGAGGCGATTAAGCTGGGTGCAGCTGCAGTCGGATATACTATTTATCTCGGAAGTATTCATGAGCCAGAGATGATGTCAGAGTTTGAGAATATTGAAAGAGAGGCTCATGAGAATGGCCTGCCGGTTATAGCATGGATGTATCCGCGGGGC
The DNA here is from genome assembly GCA_964434685.1 of Candidatus Woesearchaeota archaeon. Lineage (GTDB taxonomy): Archaea > Nanobdellota > Nanobdellia > Pacearchaeales > DTIR01 > CAYSVT01. Next base: position 31,882 of record CAYSVT010000001.1, on the reverse strand, counting down.
AAGGCGATTAAGAATGAGATTTCAAGGGAAACATTGGCATATGCCGCAAGAGTGGGATTAGAGATAGGTGCGGATATTGTAAAGATGAAGTATAATGGTAACAAGAATGATCTGAAATGGATTGTCAAGTCAGCTGGAAAGACAAGAGTTGTAATCGCAGGCGGCATGAAGAGGGATGAAAAATCGCTTTTGAAGGATGTAAGGGACATAATAGAAGCAGGTGCAGCAGGGCTTGCCATCGGCAGGAATATCTGGCAGCATCCCAATCCTCTTAAAATAACAAAGAAAATAAGAGAGACTATATGGAAATGAGCTTGAAAGAATTTTTTAGGCCAACTAAATTAAAGATAATCTTAGTTATACTTCTTTTTTTAACACGTCTTCTTTTTTTACCATTAGTTTTTCTTCAGGCACCTGTTTGCAAATTTAACACGTGCCCTTTTTCCAAAGAGGATCTTTCATGGAGTTTTTATAAATATTATACTATTTCAGATGTCATAAGACCGGGAGGGGTAGGTGAATTTATATTTATTCCTTATTTTATATACGCTATAGAACTCTTTATGATTTATTTTCTTGTTTGTTTAATCGTGTATAATCAGGAGGTAGATTTGAAGAAATTTTTCAAACCAAGTTTATTAAAGGGGGTTATATTGGCACCGATTTCTATTATTTTATTTTACGGGAATCCTTGCTATATGTTTTGTGCTTATTGGGGTTTTAAGTGGGGTTATTGGCAGTTTTTAGAGTGCCGCCCTATTGGAAGACTATTCGAGTTTATTCAAGATGTATGCGATCCTATAGGAGGAAATAAATGGTTCATGAGTGCCCTCCTAATATCTATCTTGTTAGTCTCCTACTTTCTTGTATGTCTTGGTGTATTCTTAACAAAAAGAATAGGGAAAAGAAAAAGATGAAACCAATTCTCCTCATCAACTTTAAAACCTATAAGGAAGGTACAGGCAGGAATGCCTTGAAGCTTGCCAAATTGTGCAGGATTGCAGAAAAGAAATTTCAAGTTATCCTTGCAGTGCAGCCAGCAGACATCTTTCCTGTTTCTAGATTAGGAATGGATGTAATAGCACAGCACGTTGATTCCTTTGAGCAGGACAGGCATACCGGCGCAATTTTGCCAGAGGATATAAGACAGGAGGGGGCAATTGGCACATTATTGAATCATTCTGAACATAAGATTCCCTTCAGTTTATTAAAAAAGACAGTTGAAAGGTGCAAGAGAATAGGATTGAAGACATTCGTTTGTGCAGCCTCAGGCAATGAAGCGAAAAAGGTTGCATCATTAAGGCCATTTGCAATTGCATCTGAGGTGCCTGAACTGATTGCAACAGGCAATTCCATCTCAAAACAAAGGCCCAAGTCTGTAAGAAGATTTGTTTTGAATCTTAAGAGGATAGGTGATAGGATAATCCCCCTTTGCGGTGCAGGGATTTCTAATGCAGAGGATGTTAAGGCAGCATTGCAATTAGGCTGCAAGGGCGTTCTTGTATCATCTGCGATTGTGAAGGCGAGGAATCAAAAGAAAGCTATTTTAAGCCTTTGATTTTTGTAAAGAGATGATTCCCAATCTTTACAAGAGGCTAATAATCCCTAAAGAATACAATCGGTCTCCCATCAAGAGAAAGGAGGCAGAATACATCTACTGCTTTCTAAAAGAAAAAGGAATAACCAAAACACTTGAGACTGGATTTGCATTTGGGTGCTCAACAGCGTATATCATAGCGGCTGCTAAACACAAACACTATGCTATTGATCCGTTCCAAAAGGCATATAGGAAGATTGGCTTGGAGAATATTAAGAGATTAGGGCTTCTCAAATATCTCGAATTTAAGAATGATTTCTCATATAATGCTCTGCCCCAACTTCTTAAAGAAGGAGTTAAAATAGATTTTGCATTCATCGATGGCAGCCACAAATTTGATGATGCCTTCATTGATTTTTACTACATTGACCTGCTTCTTAATGAAAAGGGATATGTGTTGTTTCATGACAATTGGCTGGGTTCTGTGCATGCAGTTATCTCATGGATAAAAAATAACAAAGCAAACTATAAGAGGATTAGAACACCCTGCTGGAATCTTGTCATGTTTCAAAAGATTGGACAAGATAAGAGAAAGTGGCATCGATTCAAGCCCTTTTCTACAGGAACATCATTTTTGAATATATTCTTCAACATAAGAGCATTAGTCTCTCGCGCAATACACAATCTTAAATAATCTCAATTAACTTTTTAAACTTCTTATGCTTTAGGAAAGTATGCTTATTGATGAAATAAGAAAAAGGGGCGGGTTGCATATTGTTCGATTAAGGGATATGCAGAATTTCTTCAGGAATATTGGGGGTTGTGATAAGAATAAAGAGGTTTACAGAGTATTTTCAATAGAAAGGAGATATCTAAATTATGCAATCACAATAATCAAGCCAGGCAGGGTAAATGGAGAATTCTTTATGACTAAGGGGCATTACCACAAGGTTCCTGCCTCTGAAGTCTATTACTGTATTAAGGGCATGGGCCTAATTCTGCTTCAAAAGGGCAATAGTTTCAGAACAATTAGGATGCAACAAGGAAAATTCTATGAAATTCCTGAGGGATTTGCGCACAGGACAGTAAATACTGGAAATGTCTCCTTAGAATTTATTGATGTTCACACAACAAGTTCAGGACATGAGTATAAAAAAATAGAAAAAGAGGGCTTTAAAAAGAGGATATTTGCAAAATGACTTATAGGATAGGGGTTGATGTTGGAGGCACAAAGATTTCTGCAGGGCTTGTTCAAAGAAACAGGATATTAAAGAAGATAAAAGTGAAAACAGCAAAATCCAAGGCATTAGTAATAAAACAGATTCTAAATTTGGTTTCATTGCTTAAAGGGGGTGTCAAGGTGGAGAGGATAGGCATTGGCGTGCCCTCACCTGTTCTGCATGAGAAGGGCATTGTTGTTAACGCCCCGAATATGCCTGGTTTCTCGAATGTTTATCTCAAAGAGATGGTTGAGGGAAAGATGCACATAAGAACATTGGTGGAGAATGATGCTAAATGCGCCGCATTGGCAGAAAGCAGGTTCTGCATATGCAAAAATCTTATCTGCCTGACAATAGGCACAGGATTGGGTGGGGGGATTATAATAGATGGCATAAACAGTATTCGTTCTAAGCTCAGTATACCAAGGATCTTGAAGAATTGTTTTCAGTTACATGCTATTCACTTTTACGTTTGAAATGGGGCTGGCCGTAGATCACACGGGGGGAAC
>CAYSVT010000001.1:13725-28606 GCA_964434685.1 Candidatus Woesearchaeota archaeon | reverse complement strand
ATAACAGGATTTATCATGGCAGGGATTTCGCAGGGGAGACAGGACACATGAGCATCAAGTATGATGGCTTAAGATGCAATTGCGGGAATTTTGGCTGCTTGGAGGAATATGTTTCTGATCGCGGCGTAAGAAGGCTGTCAAGGAAATATATTGGAAGGGACTTGAATCCAAAAGAAATTCAGGACATGGCAGAGGCAGGAAATAAAAGGGCAATCAAGGTGTATGAAGAGACAGGATTTTATTTGGGTGTGGGGCTGGCAAATCTCGTTAATCTCTTCCACCCTGAACTGATTGTGCTGAATGGAAGCATAAGCAAGGCAAGAAATCTTTTGTTGGATTCAGCACTTGCAGAGATGAATAAAAGGGTGTTCACAAAAGTGAAGGTGCCTGTGAGGATTTCTGAACTCTTTGATGATGCAGGCATTCTTGGTGCATCAATGCTTAATTAAGATGTTTTAAACGTAAACAATTGTTTAAACAGGATAAATTTAAAAAATTCTCACAAAATGATGCTTAAAATATAATTAAATTTAAAAAGTGTTATTACAAAATAGAAGGATGCGTAAGAATCTTGTGAACATTGCTGCATCTTCATTATTGGTATTGAGTTTGGCGGGATGCAATGCTATTTCTTCTAAGCCAGAAAGGGTGGAGTGGAGGGAGATAGCGCAAAATCCTAAGGGGTATGAGGGCAAGCATGTTGCGGTAGATGGGAGATGGATATGTTCCCGCGATGAAAGAAAGGGTTATTACCGCTTTGTATTATCAGGACTGACTGGCTCTTTTTATTCTCCGATTCAAAAAGATTCATTGGAATGCGAGATATATTCCTCTGAGCCCAAAATTATCTCATTTAAGAGTAGCATCTATAGTTCAGGACAGGAATTATTGGTTGAAGGGAGGGTAAATAAGGGGATTGTGAAAGTCAAAAAGATAAAATCTAGGACTCAAAATAGTTACAAATACACTGAATATAATTTCTAATCTACACCCTTTACATTTCCGAACCTGTAAATCTTGTCACCTATTATAAATACCTCAAAATTTTCTATATTCTTAAGATAAGGGCTTAGAAGTGTTTCTCTTTTCACATCACTGCCTTCAAATACTGAAAAAAGGGAGGGCATTACAATCAGTTTTTTGTTTTTCCATCTTCCAAGAAGAAAACATTTGTACAATTCAGTCTTTGCGCCCTCCCTTAAACTGACCGCAGGATGCTCATGCGCGATTATCAGGATGTTTGAATCATTCACCTGCCTTTCAATTCTTATTTTATCCCCATGCATTATACAGATGTTGCCTGTGCAGTAAAAATCAGCTATTTCCAATCCCTTCTTTTTTGCTATTGGTTTAAGAATTGTATCATGATTCCCCTTCACAAGCATTACCTTTGCCCTTTTAAGCAATAAATCAAGGATTTCTGTTGTGTCAACCCATTCCTGTGTGCTGATCTCGCCAAATTCATGCTTTAAATCACCATTTATCACAATAGTCTTAGGTTTGAATCGGTTTAACAGTTCAGTAATCTCCCTCTTTAATTCTTCAAACTGACTTCTTGGTACAAGAATGCCCCGCTTGTTTAACGCTTCTTCATATCCAATATGCAAATCTGCAATAACAAGGATTTTCTGTTTTGGCAGCCATAATGCCTTGTTATATGCTTCTATCCCTTTAACCACTTCCATTTCTTCTTCAGGGCATTTTTCTTTAAAAAGTTTTATTAAGCCCATTTATTTATTCACATAATGGATTCATTAAAGAGGTATGAGCCCATAGTTGGAAAAGAGGTTGTGCAAAAAATATATAAAGATGCCGAGAAGATTTCTGGCAAGAATATTCTTCACATAAACACCACATTTCAGGGAGGCGGGATAGCAGAAATTCTTAATAATCTCATCCCATTAATGAATTATGTTGGCATAAATGCAGGATGGAGGATTTTACATGCAAGCCCGGACTTTTTTCTCATAACAAAGAAGTTTTACAATGCATTGCAGGGCGAGTCAATAAACCTTACATCGCAAAAGAAGAAGATTTATATGGAAACTTGCAAAAAGTTTTCTATTTACACGCATATAGACCATGATGCAGTAATAATCCACGATATTCAGCCCCTTCCCTTAATAAAATTCTATAAGAAAAAACAGCCATGGATTTGGAGATGCCATACAGATATCTCCAAACCAAACAAAGAAGTTTTCAGCTACCTTCATCAGTTTATTAAGAATTATGATGAGATGATTGTGCTTTGTGAGAAATTTAGGAAGAAGAATTCTACCCCACAAAGGGTAATGTGGCCATCTATTGACCCATTAAGCCAGAAAAATATTGACTTGCCTGAAAGGGTGATAGACAAACAGCTTTCAAAGGTGGGCATAGAGCAGGATAAGCAGTTTATCTGCCAAATATCGAGATTTGACAAGTGGAAGGATTATGAGGGTGTTATAGAGATATTCAAAAGGGTAAGAAAGAAGGTTCCATGCACCCTTGTTTTAATGGGCAATATAGCGATGGATGATCCAGAAGGGCAGGGAATATACGAATCAATATTAAGGAAGGCATCAGGCAATAAGGATATTATACTGGTAAATATAAGCAATGACACGCTTGTTAATGCATTGCAAAGAAGGGCTGCAGTAATACTCCAGAAATCCTTTAAAGAGGGTTTTGGATTGACTGTTTCAGAGGCATTATGGAAAGGAACACCAGTAATTGCATCAAATGTTGGCGGAATAACAGAGCAGATTGTCCACAAAAAGAGTGGATATCTCCTTGACCCATATGACTTGAGTGGATTTGTGCAGCCGATTATCAAGCTGATCAAGGACAAAAAGTTCCGTGACAGGATGGGTGATTATGGCAAGGAGTATGTGAGGCAGAGATTCCTGATAACAAGGCATTTGCATGACTGGATAAAATTTCTCACAGGTATTTTTAAATAATTAGCCTAGCTGGTGTTTTGAAATAATTATTCACAGTTTTTATCTTCTCTTTAAATAGCTATAAGAAGGGATTAGACCAATTTATTACAATCTTTTATTTATTCAAAAAGCTCGCTAAGGCTCAGGCCCTCGTTTGTCCTGTAAATGGCTTCTGCAAAAAAATCATTCAGTGGCATCACTTCTATTTTGTCATATTGCGGCTGGGGGATGGAATTGCTTACAATAACCAAATCCAATTCCTTACTCACTTTTTCCCTTGCATCACCACTAAACAAGCCATGAGTGCAGTATGTGTAAACATTCCTTGCCCCCTCCTCCCTCAGCTTCTTTGTTGCTTCTATAAGGGTATTACCAGAGTCCACAATATCATCAACTATTAATACGTTTTTGCCTGCAACCTCTCCGATTATCTTGAATTCACTAACCTCTCCTTCACTCTTTCTGTATTTGTAGCCAATAATTATATTCTCTATGCCAAGTTTTGAGGCAAAGGCCTTCGCCCTTGAAGCCCCGCCTGCATCAGGTGCCATTACAACAATATCATTGAGCAATCCGGGATGTTTTTCTTTCAGATAATCATGAAGCAATACCGAACTGTATAAATTATCAAAGGGTATCCTGTAAAAGCTCGGCAGCAATGAGCTGTGGGAATCAATTGTAAGCACCCTTGTAGGAACCTTGTCTGAATACATCCCTATGACATCTGCGAGCGCAACTGCATTAACTGAAACGCGGGACTCATCCTTCCTGTCCTGCCTGCTGAACTTCATATAAGGCAGCACATCCACAATCTCGTTTGCAGAGGAATTTTTCATTGCCTCATTTACAAAAATCAGTTCCATCAGCCATTGTGCAGGATGCTTGCTTGAATCATGTATAAAGAAACAGTTTTTCCTTCTTATGTTGTCCTTAATCTTTGGCTTTATCTCCCCATCCCTAAACTCCTTCATCCTTATTTCATTCATCTCAAACTTTCCATCCCTCTTTTTTAAAGTCTCATAGATAGAATAAGCAAAATCCCATGCCTTTCCCTGCGGGTCAGCAAGTATCGAGCATTTGTACATTACCATCCCTTTTCTCCCCCATCTTTTTTAGAACAAGACTTAAAATACTTTTCTATATCACTTCTTTTTTAATCATTTAAGACACCTGCTTAAAGAAAATACCCTATTAGACTCTTTGCTGTAAATATTCAGAAAGCATGAATCTTTGCCTTCGCTTAGGCTTATAGCTCCTTTTGAAACTTGGTGGATATACACGCTAAAATTCTTTGCCTTAAAATAAAGAAGACTTTCCCCTAAGAATTCAATATTACTAAGACGAATATTGTTATAATAAACAGAACCCTTATCTGTTTGGTAATCTATTTTTGTATTTGGCTTGTTTATAAATGCCTTTTTTATTAATGGGAGATTTCTTTCAAGCTGCTTCGCATCAAAGTCTTTTTCCCGCTTAGTGCCTCCAAGCACTATTTCTGAGAGCAGATGTTTTGTTTTCAGGTCTTCTATCTTAAAAATGTCTGTTATTGCCATTTTCCAAAATTCCTCAGAAATAGCTGAGGTGTCTAATCACCCCTTAATATTGCTATAATTTAGGCTTTAAAAATCTTATTTAACTTCCTTTTTTATCAGTTCATACACCCTCTTCAGAAATGCAATCTTGTCCTCTATCTTCATCAAATCAGAATAGCCCTGCATTATCAAGTTAAGTGAAAATGGGCTTGGAATCTCATTATGAACCTGTTCTATTTCTAACTTGCCCTCCTTAATCCATCCCAATACAATCTTGGCATTATTTATATCCATTAGATCTTCAAGAACCTCTCTTCTGGTTTCTTTAAGCACGGGAAAATTAGTGTCCAGCCTTTGTACTGCCCCCAAAAGGAAGCCGGATTTAAAATGCTGTTTTCCCACAGACTTTTCCCTGCCCTTGTAGCTGCGCAGAATCATTAAACTACGAGTAGCACAATGCCTGAATCTTCTCTTGAACACCTCTGTCTTGCCTATTGCTTCTTCCAAAACCTGCTGTAACGTGTTCTCGTTTAGAAGCTTTAATGCCCTGTCAACATTCAGCTTTTCAAGGGATGCAAGGAAAAAGCCATTATCATTAATCCCAATTTCAATATCCCTGCCGCCGAATCGCGCTGCAAGGTATGCCAAAGCCCTTGACAATGCATCATTTACCCTTCTGCCATAAAGTGAGTGGAAAATAACAAAATGCTTGCCCTGGTCAGAGAAATGCTCAATCACCAATCTATCTGCATGTGGCACCTTTGCATAAGAATGCTGTATCTTGAAGTAGTTGTAAATGGCATCCGCAGAATTATTGTCTATGTATAAGTAAGACATTAAAAATTCTTTTATGTTTCTTTCGGATTTTGATTCCAGCTGCTCATTCATTAATTTGCGGAATCTCTGTATTGCTAATGCAAGGTCAAAATTTAATGGCAGCATCTCGCTTGACCATGAAGGGATTGTAGGCTGCCTGTAAACACTTGCTTTTACATATGCATTCATCCCCCTTGCATACAAAAATTCATACTTATGCCCGCCAAGGACAAAGACATCATTCTGCCTCAATCTCTCAAGGAATGCCTCGTCTATCACACCAATCCTTTCGTTTCTGTGGTCGCCGCCAGCAATAACCACATTTACAAATGATTCTTCAGGGATTGTGCCTATGTTTGTCATATAAATCATCCTTGCAAGCCTTCCTCTCTTGCCTAATTCTCTTGTCTTTTCATCATACCATATCTTTGCATAAACATCCCTTGCCTCTAAGGAATACTCCCCGGCAAGATAGCTTATTACAGAGAAGAAATCCTCCTTGCTCAGCGTGTTGTAGCAATAGCTATTTCTTATTAAGCTGAAAAGCCCATCAACACTCCATTTTTGCTGTATTGCGCAGCCATAAATCTGCTGTGCCAGCACATCCAGGCAGTTTTTAGGAACCTGTACAGAATCAATCTTTCTCTCAATAGCCTCTTTTAGCAATACAGCACATTCAACCAAATCATCCTGGTCAAGAACAATGATTCTCCCCCTGGCAACATCATGCAGCTTATGCCCTGCCCTTCCAATCCTCTGGATTGCCCTCGCAACTGATTTTGGGCTGCCTAAGAGTATCACCAAATCAATGTAACCAATATCTATACCCAATTCCAATGAGGTGGAGGTTACAACCACCTTGAGCCTGCCCTCTCTTAGCCTCTGCTCAATATCAAACCTATGTTGCTTGCTTAAAGAGGAGTGGTGAGCGCCAATATCCTCTGTGTAGCGGGATGGAAACATCTCTTTCAAGTGGTGGATAACCCTTTCAGTTGCACTTCTTGTGTTTGTAAAGATAAGAGTAGTTTTATGCTCCTGTATCAGCTTATCAATGAGGCTATAAAGCCCTTTTTGCATCTCTTGCGCAGAGGTGTTAATTAAATCAGGGACAGGGCATAGCACCCTCATATCCAGCTTCTTGGCAAACTGAACATCTGCAATAAGGCAGTCCCTTTCTTTGTTGTCATAACCAACAAGAAACCTTGCGATTTCTTCTAATGGTGAGATAGTGGCACTTAAACCAATCCTTGTTAATGGAATAATGCTTGTATGTTGCAGCCTTTCTAATGAAAGAGAAAGATGCACCCCCCTTTTATTAGCCATAGCGTGAATCTCATCCACTATGCAGAACTCTGTTGCCCTCAAGTGTTCTATGAACCTGCTGCTTGAGAGGATAATTGCAAGAGACTCTGGTGTTGTTATCAGGATGTGCGGCGGGTGCTTAAGCTGTTTTGTCTTCTCTTCAGGTGTTGTATCCCCAGTCCTGACTGATACCCTTATCTTAAATTTTTTATTGGCAAGCCTTTCCATGTCTTCCAATGGCTCCTTGAGGTTCACTTCTATATCCCTTGAAAGCGCCTTTAATGGAGAGACATAAATGCAGTACACCTTATCTTCCAGCTCATTCCTTTCATCAAGGCTTATGAGATAGTTAAGTATGGATGCAAATGCGCAGAGTGTCTTGCCGCTCCCAGTCGGGCTTGAGACAAGGATGTTCTTCCTGTCTCTTATGTTTAACAGGGCATACCTTTGGGATTCTGTAAACGAGCCGAATTTCTTCCTGAACCATTCCCCAACGATTGGATGCAGGGACTCAAAGATTTCCTTGTCGCTGTTAGGCTTCTCCATCCATTTAATCATGCTTAATTCAATTAAGAAAAACTTATAAGCATTTACCCTCTTCTTAGGTTATGAGAATCAGCCAGGAAAAGAGGGACAGGATTAGGGAGCAGATTCTTTCATTATCAACCTACCAAATGGAACAAAGATGACCTACACCCCTGATTTTCTGGTAGATGAAAAGGAATGGCATGAACTTAAAGGTTGGGAAGATCATTCCAAAATAAAAAAGCATAGGTTATTCCAAGAGCAGTATCCTAATGAAAAATTTATCCTTATAGATCATAGAACATATAAAGAAATAGAAAGAATCTATAAATATCTTGTTCTAAGATGGGAGTTTTAATCTAAAATGAGCAAAATATCACAAGAAAAAGAGAATAAGATAATGTCTGATATCTTGGCTGTTCTTTTTGAGAACTCTCCAAGATCACTTTTTACAGTGGAAATAAGTAGGATTATAGCGAGAGATGAAGAATTCATTAAGAGATTATTAATAGAATTAAAAAATAAGAGATTTATTATTGCTGTAGATAAGAATCCTCGCGGCAAGCAATACAGCAAAAGGATTAGATGGCGCATCTCTCCTAAAATCTACGAGACATACAAGAAACTCCAAGAAAAGGGCATTGAGACTTACTAGAGGTTACCTAGAAAAAGAGATATATCCTCTCTGATTTTGTTGATTGTTTTCTGCAACAATAAAGTTTTTAAACTGCTTGTAAGTAGAAAATCAGCATGAAAGAGGTAAAAGAGGATAATCCTGTCCAGCAGAGGCCTGTTGAACAGGAGATTGGTTCATTAAAACAGGAGATTTCTGAGATGAGATTTATGTTAAATTCAGTCTTAGACGCGATTATAGCCCAGAATAACAACACGAACCCGACAGTTAATGCTGAAAATCCGACACTTGAGGCTCAAAATGCCCCTTCAAATACCCTATTTTCCATAGGAAATGAAGGGGTTCCGACAGACAGACAGACAGACACATCCTCGACAGGCATAAAACAGGCAGATTCAAGCCCAGATTTAGCAAGCCTAATGAGCAACATAAAGACAGACCTTAAGGTTAAGTTCAGGAAGCTTACAAAACAGGAATTTAAGGTGTTTTCAGCGATATACATCCTAGAAGAGCAGGGCGAAGTAGATTACAGGATGCTGGCAGACAAGCTGGCACTAAGCGAGAGTTCTATTAGGGATTATATCATGAAGATAGAAAGGAAGGGGATACCTATAGCCAAAAAGAAGGTGAACAACAAGAGAGTGTTGCTCCATATAGGCGAGGAATTGAGGGAAATTGCCCCCTTGCAGAGCCTTATGCACATCCGCGAGCCGGCCTTTAATTAATCTTCAACTTACTCTTTTTTAAAGAGTTATTCGCTAAAGTTATATAAAAAACACTAACAAACAAATAAGAGAAGAGTTAGGTTTTATAGGCTGTTTCTCCTAAACTGTTCGTTATACCGATTATCTTTTCTAAGGGGCAGGGATCTTAGTGCTTGGAGGGATTTATTCTATTTTTTATTGATTAAACGAACTCTCATTTTGCCCCAAATCCTGTTTTTTGTCCCGCTTTACACAGCCTTAATCCTATTTCTTTCAATTTTTTATCTTAACCCTCATTTTTCCATATTCCTTATTTTTTTATGGTTGAATTCTCTTTAAATAACTCTCACTTTTCCTCTTTCAGAGGCAAAATTATACGAACTTTTAACTCACTTTTCTAGAAAAACACTGATTTTTATGATCTTCTTGATTATTCGAACCTTCTTTTCTTATTTCTAACCCTCACTCTTACCCCTTTTAGTGGTTCGTTTATTCTCTCCCTTAGCCCTTTCGCTCACCCTTACTGTTTTGAGCAGAATCTCCTTCATTTTTTCAGGTATGTAAATCCTCTTTCTCCCATTTTTTTCAATAAACTCTTCAATAATACTCTCACTCTTCTGCCTTATTGAGTTTATTTGCCCTCTAATGGTTGACCTCTCCTTTCCCAGGAGTGCTGCAATATCTTCATAGCTCAATTTCATCTCAGTATTCAGCAAGACCCACACAATTGCCCTTTCCATAGTGCTTAAATTGCGTAAAAAACCTGTTTGAATGGCTGTTTGAACAGGTGTTTGAACAACCTCAACAGCTGTTTGTTTATAAACACCTGATGGTAACTGTTTAGACGGCTGTTTAAACACCCTAGGGCCAAAAAAAGAGATGAAGTGCTTTATCTCAGCCAAATCCTCTTCTACCGACGACAAGCGTGAATGCAGCTCTCCTACACTTTCTTCATGCCCGGAATCACGGCCGTTTAAATGTTTTATCCATTCAACAGTCTTTGAGAAGTCATCTTTGATAGAATCAATAGAGTCTTTTATCTCTTCATGACCATCATTATCCGCTTCTTCCTCTTTTCTTCTCCCAAACCAGAGAAAACCCATGTTATTTTTAACATAAACACATATAAAAACATTTCGTTTTTTGCAGAATTTGCAGAAAAAGTGCAAAAAAGCAATTTGTCATCGACAAAACGTGTTTAAACAGCCCAAAACAGGCATCTAAACAGCCTGATTAAACAGCCTTTTTGCAGAAAAAATAGGAAAAGATATTTAAATAAGATTGATTAAAACATTTAATTAATAAAAAAAGGTTTTAAGCAGCGAAAATGATACAAAAAATTGCCTTAAGGCATGCTGAAACACTCAAAAAGGCAGGTGAAACAGCCCAAAAAATCAAATCAGAGTTCAGGAAATCTACTTCTGCAGCAATAATAACTGCATTTGGCCTCCTTGCAGCATTATCCTGGCAGAGCACAATCAAGCTTTACATAGATTCTCTTGTCAAAAAGCTTTCTTTGCCGCAGGATCCAGCAGTCTATAACCTTTATGCGTCAATAATTGTCACACTCATCTCAGTAATTGCAATAATGCTTGTTACAAGATGGGCTGGAAAAACAGCAGGGGGGCAGCTAAATGGCAATTAAACCCGTCTGCAATAAATGCAAGAAAGAGCTTGTAGAATTCGGGGCAATTCTTTTCAGCCCTCCAGATAATAACTCCAGTGTAAAGAAATGGCATCTCTGCAAGGAGTGTTATGAAGAAGTAATAAAATCATTCTAAAAATAGAAAAACACAGAAAAACAGCAAAATAAATAATTAAAACCTTTAAGCAAAAACAACAGGTTTTAGCGTAAGAAAAATGACACGAGAAAAGAGAGTAATAGTAGAGTGGAGTAAATTACCTTATTGGCTCCAATGGGGTATGATTGGAGGCATTTCCGGCATCATCTTTGTTGTAATGCTCTATATATTAATTATCTATAATTTTGCTGTGGCTGATGCCGAATTCGTGCGGCAAGGCCTTATTTCAACGCTAATAGCATTCTTTGCAGGATTTATTTTTACAGCATTATTTTCCATTTTAATGCATGGCATATATGAACAGGCAGAAACAACGCATACTCCTAAAAGAAAGAGCAAAAAAGAGAACATAGAATTCTTAAATGAAAGGGATAGAATCTAGATTAAAGACAATAAAAATTGGCAGAAAAAGAGAGAAGCATGTCTGCGTTCCAAGGCCAAAGGATTTCTTTGGCATTACAACATATCAATGCGGATGCGGTATATATTTCACAGAGAAACAATACAAAAGATACCTAAAAGAGCATAACTATGTGGTGTTGCGTTGATTAAAACCTTTAAGCAAAAACAAGAAAAAATAAAGAAAAAGGAAACATGAACCAAAAGCTGGAAAAAATAGTAAAAAGAGCAATCCTTATAACAGGTCTTTTCTTAGACGGGGCTGCAGCATATATAGCTTATTACAAAGGGGGCAGCTATTTTCTTAAACAAGAATATGCAGAAGCTGCAAAACATTTTTTTATTTATTCAGCAATACCAGGAATTCCAGCTAATATTTTGCTTGTAACTGCTGGAGTGCTTTATGGCAAGGATTTTTTCAAGAAAATCAAAGAGCTGAAAAAATACAATATTTTCAATAACAACAAGAAAAATTTAAAAAACAATAACATAACAGATATAATAAATAATCAAAAACCAAAATAACCCACAAACTTAACCCAATGAACTTGCTTAAAACTTTTAAGCAAAAAGCATAAGTTTTAATCTGAATAAAATCTATAAAAAACAGCTTGAAGACAAATTAAAGCACCATGTTCATGAGCCAAAACCCAAACAATTCTTCAGCATGGTTGAATATCAATGCGGCTGCGGCTTGTATTCCACAAAGAAGCAATATCTTGATTATTGCAAGAAGCATGAGCTCCAGCCCATTCTAACCCTAGATAAGCTAAGGAAATCGTGCAGTATAGGCATCTAAAAAGCCCTAAACCCTAAAAAAGCCCCAAAACAGCCAAAAACTTCGCACAAGATATATTGTCGGTAATCAGTTCTTTTTATGTGCTAACGTAGTCATTATAAAGTTCGCACAAAGATTTTTATATTCGAACGGATTTATCCTAAAAATGATTAAAAAATGTGTTAATTGTGGAGAGCAAAAAGAACATCATGCAAAGGGATTGTGCTTTAATTGTTATACAAAAGTTTTATGGAAGCCAAGGATAGGCCAGTGTAAAAGGTGTGGTAGGGAAATGCCATTGCATGCAAAAGATTTTTGTAGAGGATGTTATAATTTCGTTTTTCGGTTAGGCTATAATAAAGTATGGAATCAAAGAAAAAATTATGGTTTAGATTGGGCAACATATAAAAAGATAACCACAAACTGTGTTATATGCGGTTTTGATAAGGTTGTAGACCTACACCATCTAGATCAAAACAAAGAAAATAATTCAGAAACTAATTTGACAGGATTATGCCCAAACCATCATAAAATGTTGCATGATTCTAGATATAAAAAAGAGATATTGAAAACTTTAAAAGAAAAAGGTTTTAATGTATTGGATGATAAAAAATTAAATTTCTGAAAATCTTTATAAACAAGTTCGCACAATCTAATTAATGGAAAAAGAGGAATTTCTTAAGAAAATAGAGATTGAACTTAAGATTTCAAAGAAATCTATTTACACAATAAGAAACTACGTTGATGCAAATTCCAAACTTCTTGCTTTTTCAAAAAAACAGCCAGAAGAAATGACAACAGAGGATGTCAAGGCATTTATGGCAGAGCATCTTTCTGAAAAAGCATCAATGTCAATCATCATGTTTCTCTCAGCAGCAAAGTATGCATACTCAAAACTTTTAAGCAGAGACATAACTGTAGGCATAGAAAGACCTTCGCGTGAAAAGAAGATTCCAATTGTGCTGAGCAAGGATGAAGTAAAGAAGCTGATTGACTCAATAAATAATGAAAAAAGCAGATTAATGGTAAGCATGATTTATGCATGCGGGTTCAGGGTTTCAGAGCTTCTTAACCTCAAAACAAGAGACTTGGATTTCAATGAGAAAATAGGGTATGTAAGGCAGGCAAAGGGCAAAAAAGACAGGATTTTCAATATTCCCGCATCTCTACATCAACAATTAGAAGACTGGGCAAAACAGCAGGAACAAGCAAGCCAAGAGTTTCTTTTTACAGGAATTAAAGGAAGACTTTCAGTAAGAAACATAGAAAAGATAGTGAAGAATGCTGCACTCAAGGCAGGAATAAACAAGAGCATACATCCTCACACATTAAGACATTCATTTGCCACACATCTTTTAGAAGATGGCATTGACATAAGGAAAATCCAGGAACTTTTAGGTCATTCAGACCTTTCAACAACCCAAATCTACACCCATGTTTCAGCTGAAGAACTCAAGAAAATCAAGTCACCGATTGATAATTTGTAGAGAAATCCCTAGAAGAAATCAAGAATCCCCTTGATGAGCTTTAATAAATGATAAAAATGAAAAGAGGCTACTGGAAGGGAAAGCACTTACACAAGGAAACAAAAAAGAAATTAAGCCTGAAAATCAGGCAGCTTTGGAAGCAGGGCAGATATGATTTCAGGAAAGGAATGAGCTTGAGCAAGAGCCACATAAAAAATATTTCTGAAGGATTGAAAAGGCATTACAAGAAACATCCTGAAATGCCAGAAATAGCATGGACAGAAAGCAGGAAGAAAAGGCATGCAAGGAGAATGAAGGAATACTGGAGCAAGAATCCAGAAATTATGCAAAGAATAAGGAAAACAAGGGCAGAAACTTTAAAAAAGCATCCTGAAATCGCGGGAAAAATCAGCAAAAGCCTGAGAAAAAGATATGCCACAAACCCAAAAATCAAACTGCTCATATCAAAAAGGATGAAAGAAAGATACAAAAATCACCCAAGATTGAGAAAAAAACTAAGCAGGATAAAGCAGTTATACTATGAGCAAAATCCAGAGGCAAGAAGGCATTTGCTTGAATACTGGAATAAAAAGGAAAGAAAAGTCAGGGCAATGCACAACATGGTAGTAAAAAGCGAAGGCGAAAGAATAATAGCAAACATGCTTTACAAAAACAACATAAAGCCGAATTATGAGGCAGTTGAGCTTAACTTTCCTGAAATGGACCCTGTTCCAGATTTTTTTCCACAAGGAATATGGAAAGGCAAAAGAATAGCAAGTATATTTCTTGAGTTTTACGGGGGGCATCCAAAATCATGGAAAACAAAAGTAGAGAAAAACATCCTCTATAAAAAATATCATGTCCCAGTCATGATAATCACTCCAGCAGAACTCAAAGAAGCCAATCATGATAACCTGTTAAGAGAAATGGCAAGATTAAGCAAAAGCAATCTTGCAAAAAACTTCAAGCTTGAAAAATGGAAATTAGACAGGACAGGCAAAACAAGTGGAGAGAAAGATAAAAATATAAAAAGCAAAAAAACAGAATAAAAAGATGAAAAAACCAAAGAAAGAGGGTAAACTTCTCATAAGCCCCACATCTATTTATTATCCCGGCTCTATGCTAAGCAGGCAGCAGAAAAGAGAAATGGAGAATAAAGGAATAAAGATAAAAACAAGAAAAGGAGAGGATGCTCTCTTTTTTCCGACATTCAGGGTCAAGGATAAAAAAGGCAATCTTGCATTTGTTTGCAAGCTGAAAGAGGAAACAAAGCCTGTGTTGTTTGTTTATCATATTCTGAATGAGCAGTTTGTAAAAAAGGCAAAGCTGATGGAAGGGTTCAGGAAACTTGCAAAACAGAACAAATGGAAAATGATTTCTGCATCAGATTTCTTTGAATCAGCCATGCATGAAGCAAGGCAGATAAGGGAATTAAAAAAATTCAAGAAGTGAGACATCGAGCATGACTGGAGGGTAACCCTACCCCTTGCCTCATAAATCGGCAGTTTTTAGAAGTTCTGGTGGGAGATTTCTTTTCCTGTAATATAAAACATTATGCTCTCCCACAACCACTTAAAAAAGAAGAGAGGATGAAAAATCCAAAATACCAAAAACTCAATTAAAACTATTGGTTGCTTTAAAATTCTGAAAGTATCCAACCAATCATTCTTAGTAACTATTTTATTAGATTTAGAATAATTATTTATCTCTCTTTCTTCATGGCTCTTTACCCACTTGTACAAGGAAGCATAAAAAGAGAGGTCTTCATGTAAGTAAATTTTTCTTGTTTTTGGATATGCTACTGCAAAAACATTCTTTTTAAAAAGATATTCAACTTTATTAGTCATCTCAGTATTACTGTTACTTAATTAAAAAACCCTTCCTTAAAACCTTTAATCACCCCTAACCCAGCCCTACTCTATAACTGCTAAGCGGGATACTTTGATAGAGATAAAAGAAAAAAGTCTTATTGTTTAAGCAATTCTTTCCAAAGGTATCCTTG
>CAYSVT010000001.1:0-13715 GCA_964434685.1 Candidatus Woesearchaeota archaeon | reverse complement strand
AATCCAATCAAAGCACCCTTCACCCAGCTTTTCATATTTAAATAAAATAATCTAAATTTAAAAACCTACCGCTTAAAACCTTTAATCACCCCTAACCAACCCTGCAACATAAACGGAATACCTAAATTAGAATTAAAAAATCTCTCCGCCTAAAACTTTTAATTACTTCCTAACAAAGCCCTGCTCTATAACTGCTAAGAGGGATGCTGAGATTAGAGATAAAAAGAAAAAAGTCTTATTGTTTAAGCAATTCTTTCCAAAGGTATCCTTGCATCTTATTCAATATCTTGTCTATCAGATTTAGATTTTTTGGTTCTTCATATCCAACGAGTTTACAAACATAATCCCAACCATGTCTTTTTATTAAAACTTGGGCAGTACTCAGATAGATAAATACATCCGAGTCATGAGGAAGTTTGCAAAATTGAAGCATGTTTAATTCTAATTTCTCCCTATCATTTTTCAAAAAATCCTTAACAAACTCTTCCAATTTATTACTTGGAATGTCATCAAGTTGCACAGCTCTTTCATCCAAGAAACTCAGCTTCTTTGAAGACTCTTTAATCCCAATCATATTTTATCAAGCAAACAAATCTATAAAAACCCATCGCCTAAAACCTTTAATCAGCCCTTCTCTCTTTGTCCTTCTTTTTTCTTCTTACTTCGCTCTAGAGCTCCAATCTCCTTTTCATAATATCCGACCAATTCTAAATCGCCATCCTTTTCAGCTTTTTCTTTCTTTTCTTGGTGAATTTTTATCTGCTCTGCTAGTGATATTATTCCTTTTTCAAGTCTTTTTTTCCTCTTTGTCATTTTTCCTGCCTCTTTAACATCCCCTCAAGCAGTTTTGCAAGCTCCTTTATATCTTTGAGCATGATTTTCTCTTTTACCTGCTTATCGTTTTTTACTAGATTGTATCCTTCATAAATCTTTTTTAGCTCGCTTTCTTTCACCCTCTCCCCCAAAATCTCCATAAATTCCTTTGTTGAATATTTTTTATTGTGCAGAAGGCAATCGACAATATATGCCTCCCTCAGCCTTAATATCAATGAATAAATCACCGCATCGCTTGTCAGTATTTCGTTTTCCTCTATATCATCAATTTCAATGAATTTTTTTATTATTCTTAATGCAGATTTGCTCATATCTATATGCCACTTCATGCTCGCTTTGCTCAGCTTTAATTCCTTTAGATCTTCTAAAAGAGGGCTATTGATTAGAGGCTTTGCTTCTTTTATGAGCGCAAGTATGTAGAAGAGCATTTTCATCTTGCCTTCTTTGATATTATTAATGTCAGTAAGAGTAATAGTGTATCTTCCTTGCTTTATTTCTTTGCTTATGCCCTCGCTTACAGCCAAAATATCAATATCCGAATCTTCTTTTGCCTCCCCTCTTGCATGTGAGCCTACAAGATATATCCCAAGAATTTTCTCCAAGTAAGGACTGAGAATTCTAAGCACATCCTGCTTTATGTTCAATGGCTCTTCAATTAGGACTGCCTTTACCTTGCATCCTTCCCAAGCTCTTGGCAGCAGAATTCCAGCACTATTTCCGACCTTTACAGCATTTTTTATAATAGTTTCCATTTCGTTATAACAATGTTATAACATTTAAAAACCTTTCGGACCCCTCTATCTTATTCTTTAAAGCAGATTCTTGTTTTGCCACTGCAGACTTTCAAGCCCTTCATAAAATTCCTTGGCATGTTCCTTTGGTTTGCTGTCATAAGTCCTTATATTTGGAAAATAATTGTCCTCTGTTGATATGATGATGTCTTTTTCTCCGTTTTCATTTATATCTCCAATTTCTGCTATATTTGTCACTGAAGATGCACGAATATAATTTTTCAAGTTGCCTTTATCAGACAGTATATAGATGCCATTGCTTGTTCATATAAGGAAAGATTTTTCTCCAGATTTTAATTCAGAAATAACAGGCTCTGCTGTAATCAACCTAGAGATGCCATGCTGAAGAGAATCAACCTTTGCACTAGCAAAAGGAAAAAGCAACGCCAGCAAAATAATGAAAGATAACAGCAAGATAAGCAGATGCTGATGCTTCAACCCCTTTTTAATCATATTACTCATTGCTTACCTTTATATAAAAATTTTTCTTATTCTTTAACTTACATGTGCTAAAATATCCCCGAAAATGACACCATGATTTGATGCATATTTTCTGACTGCATAACCAATACTTTTTTCATTTGAAATACCTGCTCTTAATCTTGAGAACTCAAAAAAAGATTTAGCTCCCCAGGGCATGTAAACCCAGACGCCAGATTCCATGTAGATTTGCGGCCAGCAGCAATGCCTTGTGTATTCAAATTCTGGGTCGGTCTTCAAAAAGGCATTTTCGCATGCAGTAACCTCAAGAAAAAGTGCTGGAGCGCCATTTTCCCTTGAGAAATTTGTCCAGTCCTCTAAATCAGTATAATATTCCCCTTCACCTAACATTTGCTCTATCTGATCTGGCGGGAGATTAGAATATCTCCTTCTTAAATCTTCCAAGGTTCGGTAGCCAATGCTGATTCCCACACTTGTTCTTGTGCCGTGCCCGGTAAAAATCAAAACCATATGCTTTTTCTTTGCTTCCTCAACAACCCTCTCTTTCTCTTTATTAAAAAGCCTGACTGACGGCAAGTCATATCCCAAACTACCTTTATACAATTTTTGAGTTGGAGTTTGTTTATGTTGCACAAAAAGAACTGATTCTTGGTATTTCTTGCTTAGAACATCAAAATTATTATGGTAGTCTGTATAGGTTTTTAGTATATTAAAGACAAAATCGATTTTATTTTGACTTGAATAATTGACTGGAGGAATAATAAAAGAGACTGCGATATCACTGCATATGCGGACAACTTTTTTCTGGGTGCATGCTTTATTGTCGCATTTACGTGTTAAACCATTACTGCCAATATATTCTAAATCTGTTATCCTTTGAATGTCTGTGTAATTTGAACCCCTTATTGAGAGAAATTCTCTTGTGTTAGATTCATTGCTTGTATTGCCTGGCGGCAAATCATCTCCCATCAAAACAATATAAGCCACATCATCATTTAGATACAGAGCCTCAACAAATTCATCTAACTCATCCATTGTCTCTCCATCAAATTTTTTCAATCCAGCATTGTCTATGTTCAAGTCCTTCTTTACAGCATTATAGTATTCTGAAACTCGAGATACTATTTCTGCATTGTCAAAGATGCCTTTTTCTTTAATAATTACTGCAACCTTGTCCTTGCTTGCATCAGGATTGCAGTTTTTTTCAAAATATCTATATTTTTGAACTTCCCAAAGATAGGCAGATGTGCCAATAAAGACAAGAATAATTGCAGCTAAGATTATTGCTATAATCTTGCGCCTTTTCCATAACAGCTTAAAATTTGTAGAGAAAAGAAGCACTACCAAGAACAACAGTGCTATTATACTTATAAAAGAGCCATTTGCCATTTTTTATGCGCTAATTACGGCATTTATCACTTTTCTACATTCCTCTGATTGAAAGGATATAATGGAGCTATAAAGTTCCAGAAGCTCTTTTCTATAATCCTCGTTTTTTTCCACCCTGCTTTTAATTTCTTGTATTATGCTTGTAAATTCAGAATTATTTAGTTCCTTTAAGTTGTTTAAGGCAGAGTCTAAATGGGATATCTTTAATTCTGTTTGATTGCCCTGCATGTATTTAGTTTGCTGCAAAGAGCTTATATCTCTTATGAAAGCAAGGGATTTTTGGTCCTTCGTGAAGTATTCATAATTAGTTTCTACTACCTCCTTAGGATACCTGTCATATCTCCCATATATTCTGCTTACGAGCATGCGATTGCACTTGTCGCCAATTCCAGAGGTGATTGTGCTAAGCTGGTGTATAATCTCATCAGTAAGAGACTCGCTTACAGGTATCCTCCAAAAATCAATCTCAAATTTAATTAGAATGTTTTCTATATCATCTATAAAAATATTAAAGGAGCTGTCATTCTGCATTACTGCCGTTTCATTGGCTGATTTTATATGGCTTCTAAATGACTCTCTTGATGTGGCATTTGCAGCGGCTTCGAATTCATTAGCAAGAGCATCAAAGGCAGATATATACAAATTCAAAATTCTTGCTTCACCCTTTAATTCAGCAAGGGTGTAAACCCTCTGCTGCTCTTGTCTTTGTTTCTGAGCAATCTGGTATCTTTCATACATTTTTATTCGATGTTTTATCTTTATTAATCTTTAACAAACTAAATAAATTGTAAGAATAATAATTAAGATTATTGCTATAATCTTGCGCCTTTTCCATAAAATTCTCCAGTCAAATGCAAAAGCACAGAATATTAAAATTACTAATAATACAATAAGAATGGGGACCAAAGTAAATGCTGCCATGATATATTAAGGGTAACTTTTGTTTATAAAACTACTTTCTTATTAAGCTAATATCTATTTAACCTATTTTATTTTACCACTCTTAACCTCGGCAACAGTTTGATAGCAGATATTTCTAAGGAAAACAAGTTCAACTTTATCACAGATTGAAGAATCTTGTTTGAGGTCAGCAACTTCCATATAGCAAGTACTTCGCGTCATTATATCCACAATTTTTCCGCAAATTGCAGGATCAAGTGTTTCCCATGCAATATATCTATGGCAATGGTCTTTAATATCTATGCGCGGAATTTTATTGCAAATTGAAATATCCTTTTCAGCTATGGCGATTTGGTTGTAACATGGGCTTCTTACATAGGGATTATCAATTTCTTTGCAGATGAACATGTCCTTGATTGAAAGATCTGTTTTGTTTATAATAAAATCAAGGAAGTATTCGTCTATGCTGTAAGAAGGATTGAATTCTTCAGGAGGCAAGTTTTTTCTATGATAAATAAACATAGCCCTTAAATAAGGGCTGCGAAGCTTTTTATAAACTGCAGGGTCATCAGGAGCTGCAGCAAGAACAGCTTTTATGCAGTCACTCTCCCGCCATGTGCCTATCCCTACCTGCGCGCAAAATTCAGGGTTATGCTGGGCTATAGCAGCATCTTCGTAACACTCAGCCTTTTCAGTTCCATTTTGGGTAGCAATAAATTGCTCATCGCAGGATTTTATAACAGGAAATCTTGGGTTTGACAAAAAAATATAATTATATCCTAAAACTGCGCCTAAAATAACTAACAGTACAAAACATATTACATATCTTTTTTTTATTTTAATTTTTTTCATGTTATTGATTATCTCATATGCGCAAGAATATCTCCAATAAGAAAATCCTGCTGCATAATTGTTTTTCTGATAGCCAAGCCGACTGTCTTTTCATTGGAAAGGCTCTTTCTTATTCTGATTGCTTCCCCTCTACTGCCGCCAGAGGCATAATATAGCCATGTTCCAGAATCCATGAATGCCTGAGGCCAGCAGCAATATCTTGGGTCATTCTGGGGAGATTTAATAATCATATCACCGCATGAAGAGATTTCAACAAAAAGTGCAGGAGCGCCATTTTCTTTTGTAAATTCCAAAAACTCATCTATGTTTGTATAATATGGCACAGTATGAGCACCAGAAAGAAATTCTGGGCCATATCGGTTTAATGTTTCATTGCCAATAATGCTTATGGACATATCTCTTCCTGTCGTCGGATCTCCATGAATAGTCATGTAAGAGACAAGATATTTCCTCTTGAATTCATCAGCAACTTTCTGGTAATCAGTATTAAAGATAACTACCTTTGGCAGATTATACCCCAGTTTCTCTTTTGGGTCAGCCAGCCCCATATGCCCTTCCTCTGCGTATCCTTGGTAGTCCATTAAATGCAGGACTGATTTCTTGTATTCCTTGGTTAGAGCGTCAAAATTATTATGATATCTTGTGTAAGTTTTTAATACATTCAGAATAAAATCACTCTTTTCTTGATTTGAATAGGTAAATGGTGGCAGGATGTATGAAACAGCAACATCGCTGCAGGAATGCAGAGTGCAATCCTGTTTTACACATTCTAATTTTCTGTATATGTCATGAAAATTCTCTAAACTTGTGCTGCTGACATCTGCAACAGGCAAGTCATCTCCAATCAGGACAATATAACCGACATCATCATTCAAGTAGAGGTTATCAATAAACCTGTCCAATTCACTCATCTTAGTGCCTTCAACTTTTTTCAAGCCTGCATTTCCTATGTTCAAGTCCTTCTTTACTGCATTGTAATATGCTAAAATCTGCGAATCTATTGCATCATTGTCATAGATGCCATTCTTGGCAATAATTACTGCAACCTTATTCTTTTGTTTATTTGGCTCGCAATAGCAATAATCAATTGTCCATGTCAGCAGATTTCTCATGCAGTGCCTTTTTGATGAGAATTCATATTCTGTAAAGGGAAGGCATTTAACAGGGCAGCATCTGCTTCTTGCACTTGTATTAAGCTCTCGGCTTAAGTCAATAGTTTCAATTTCACAGAATTCTTTTTGATCTTCGCATAAATTGCCTCCTGCATCTGCGCAGATCATTTCCAGTGGGGAAGAAAATAACCCCATTCTTGGTTCTGCAGCCAGAAAGAAGCGAAGGAAAAAGACGAGGAAAACATAAATAATGAGAAATACTGCAATTGCCAAGATAAACCAAAACACACCCCTTTTCATTTGATTATAAGCAATCAGGCAAATAAAAAACTATCCCCCTTTGGCATTGTCACAAATGCGGGACTTGAATGAAATTTAGAATAAAGATGGCATGTTAGTGTCTATCCAAATAAAATGATAAAATTTAAAGAAGACAAAAATATAGGAAGTCCCGCTAATTAGACAGAGCCTCCCCCTTTGCTATATTGGAATCATGGTTCTTGCAGCTCTTAATATCTCTGCCAAGATTTCGCATAAGCCCTTCACCATGAAAAGGTAAGCAGCTACCCAAATCAGCAATGCGCAAATCAGAAACTCAATGTTTTTGGTTTTAGTTTTTATTCTTATGCCCGTCTTTAGAGGATCAGCAGAGGCAAGCCACAAAAGAAAGAATATGTTGCCAACTCCAGCAATCATCATGCAGATTTCTCCCTTTATAAAAAATATTGCTGTTGCTATCAGCACAGAAACCAAGAGAATTACATGCACCACCCTTTTTATAAGCAATTTTCGTGCCACTTCCATTTTAATTTTTCTTTCTTAAAATCCAGTCAAGAAGGAACAGAACGCCAACAAGCAAAGCAGGCAAAGCAATTGTTAAAGACCAGCTTATTGCAATATACCAGGAGATAGAGGAGGAGAGAAAGGCTCTTGCTATCATCATTGTTAGATACCACAAGCCGAATCCAAGGAAAGGTATGGATAGAATCAAACTATTCCTCCATGCAAATATTAGAATAACAATCAAGACTATTGATGGGAGGGAGTGAATCACAAAACCGACTAATTCCAGCCAGATGCTGTTGCCTGAACCAAACACATCAAAAGAGAAGAGTGTGAGGAAGAGGATGAATAATATGGAAATAATCCTTGGAACCCAAAACAATGCCCCTCTTTTCCCCTTTGTCTTAACCCTCTCTTTCTGCCTCTTTTTCATGCATCTAACAAGCCAGAATTCCTATAAAAATCCATCGGCTGAAAGGCAGAACCAAGCACTGCAACATAAAAGGAATACAAAGATTAGAGATTAAATACCTAAATTTTAATCAAGCAGCAACCTCAATTTTCTTATGCCTTGCCTCTAAGCTTCTTGCTATCAAGAAAGACTCAAGCTCAAGCAACTTTTCTGTTATCGGGTTTGAGGAATTCAGCATGAACATCTCTATCCTTCCGAGATTTCTGGTTTTTATTACAATTTCATTTTTCTCTATTACTGGCCAGAATTTGAAGAAAGTGCCTCTTGACAATCCTGACTCTTTCATAATCTCGGCTTTATTCAAGTCTAGCCCTTTATTGTCTATGAGAACATCTATAATTGTCAATAGAGGATTCTTTCCCATTAATTGTAGCAATAGTGAGTCTTCCATTTTTAATACCTATACTAACTTACTAAGTAAGTAACTATATACTCTAAATCGCAAAGTTTATAAATCTATACTTATAAGTATAATAGAATATACTTAATAAAAATGGGTGAAGAAGAGCACGAAAAAACAATTAATCCTTCTGATATAAAGTGGAGCAAGGAAGAGATAAAAGGAAAAATCTTGCATAAATTATTGCGTAAAGGCAAGGGTTTGCATGGGCATACACCATTCGAGAATGTTCAGAAAGGCTTTCCTTCTCATTTAGGAAAAGAAGTTAAGGATTGTGCAAAGGAGCTGATTAAAGAAGGCATACTATTTATTAAAAAGGCAAGTTATGGAGAAGGAGTATTAATTGACACGAGAGAAAGAGACAGAATAAATTATTATATCAACATATTCTTAAAGAAAAAAGAAGTTCGAAGTTTTTCTTAAAAACCTTTAATCATCCTCAGAACTTGACCCAACCCTATAACTCTTGGCGAAAGCTAACTGACTGACTTAAGAAATTCTATTTTTTCCTGAAAAAAGAACATAATCTTTCAAGAAGTTTTGGCTTGCATTCTACTGGCTTGTATCTCAGTAAATTTTGAAGTGCAGGAGTATACAAATGTGGTTGCCTCTCAACTAATGCCCTGCATTCAGCATCTAAAAGTTCGTCACACAACTCTCTGCCTTGAATTCTATGCAGGAAGTCTGTTTGGGCAGAATAATTTGAAAAATAAGATAGTTCTTTGTCCCCGTCCAATAGATTGATAATAGTTGGACCTCCTGGTTTATACATCACATGAAAATTCTGTGTTTTTCTATCAATCGCTTTATACATTTTCAAATTACCTTAGAAATAGCTAAGGTGCTAATCACCTCTTAATTTTAAGTATATTTTGAGGTTTAAAAACTCATCGCCTTAAACCTTTAATCACTCCAAACCAAGTCTTACTCTATAATTGCTAAGAGAAAAACTTGAATTAGAAAAATAACAAAATCTCTTTATTTAATTCTTGATTTATTTAGGTAAGATAGTATAGCACCAGTCAGGTCTCTCAACATCATTGACCTTAGTGCAAATAGAAGGATTTTTTTCTATTTCAGCAACATGCTCTCCGCACCAGTCTTTTTTTCCTTCACTGATTACCTTCTCGCATAAGGAACTATCTATTTTTATTATAGCAGTATTCCCATAACATTCATCCTTATACCTCTGCATTGGCATTCTTTCACAACTTACCCCATAGTCGTTGCAGAAGCTGATTCTTTCACTATTTTCTATATTCAAGCATATAGAGCGATTATTCTCTTCTATAGCTATTTTATTATAGCACCAATCTCTAGCATATTCATCTCCTATATTCTTGCATGATTCCAAATCTTTTTTAGAGTTTGCATTAAATAGGCTATAGCCATAAATAGACAAAGATATAATTGCTAAGATTATTAAAAATACTAAGATAATATACCTCTTTGGCATGTTAATTATTAAAGGTTATTGGTATAAAAAACCATCGCCTAAAACTTTTAATCACCCAAAACTAAGCCCTGCTCTATAACACCTAAACGGAATATCCTTTAGGGATTAAATTTTCTCAAATCATTTATCAGATAATAGTCCAAGTCCTTCAGTTCAGCAGGGGTGATGAAGATGCAGGGAATTTTGTGCTTT
The DNA here is from genome assembly GCA_964434685.1 of Candidatus Woesearchaeota archaeon. Taxonomy (GTDB): domain Archaea; phylum Nanobdellota; class Nanobdellia; order Pacearchaeales; family DTIR01; genus CAYSVT01. Next base: position 4,093 of record CAYSVT010000001.1, on the reverse strand, counting down.
TTGTAGAGCTTGTTCTTTAGGACCTTCTTTTTCCATGAGCCGGGGAAGCCGCCGTAGTACTCTATGTATGTTTTGTATTTTGGAAGGTAGAAGTCCGGGACACAAATATGGCCTTCAAGGTTTAAGACTTTGCTTTCGTATTCGCATTTGATATTGTTTTGATGCAGGAATACTGCTATCTGCCTTTCGCATTTGCTGCGGACTTTGAAGCCTTGCGGTGTTTTGTATTTTGGCTTGAACAGATTGCCCTTTCCATTCATGAAGCTGCTTTTGAATGCTTCCTGATGTGTTAGGAAGAATTGCTTGACTTTTTCGCTTCTTTCCTTTCTTACATTGGGATGATTATGCCACCATTCTGTAACCTTTTTGTCTATAAGCCTTGCGAAATCCTTGTCTTGCCACTTCTTTTTCATGGCTTCTGAAATCTTTTTTCTGAGTTTTCTGCTCTTGTATGCCTTTCTTATTGCCTCATTCCTTCTTTTGATTATCTCAGGATGATTTTTGAGATAGGCTCTGCCTAAAGACGCAAGTCTTTTATTATTCTTATTCCTCTTTTTCATTATTGATTAAGAAAAAAATCATATAAAAAACCTTCCACCAAATCTTTAATTACCATATTGGCGGTTCGTAAGCTTCGGTTAATGGATGACCGTCAAGCGATGGCTGAATTTTAGTAAGGTCTAAACCGAATCTCTTTAGTATTGTGGGGGCAATATCTTCGCGTTCACCCCGGCGTATTACAAGAGGGTCATTGGTAGCCAAAAACACATAAGGGGCATCATTATGGTTATCCCCCATAGGCCATATTCCCCAAGGGAATATTCCTCTTTCATCAAATCCATGGTCACTAGTGATATAAATTAAAGTGTCATCATACAATTTTAGCTCCTTCAACTTCTCCATTATTTTTCCAGTCCAATAGTCGTCAGATTTTAGTGCCTCATTGTATTCCTTTGAATTTTCACCATATTTATGGCCCGAACTATCTAGTTCTGCAAAATGCACAAAAAAGAAAAATGGCTTATCTTTATATTTCCCCAGCAAGTCCAAGGTTTTATTCCCAACATCTGCATTATATCTCAGCCCGTTAATGAATACATCCATCTTCTCTCTTGTGTGATAATAAGGCTCTGCCGGCACAATGCGATATATAGAACCATTCTCCATTTTTATCAGACCTTCGTTTCTTTTTTTACTCAGCCGTTTTTGTTTAACAGGCTCATAATGCTTTGGGGCATAGCCAAGATGCTCTCTCTTACCAATAACTGCTACAGTAACAAATTTATCCTTCCCAAAGAATTCTTCCAGACGCTCAAAGATAGTGAATCCCACAGGTATCGGACCATAATTCTTATTGCTGAAAACTCCTGTTACTTCCGGTTCATAACCAGTCAAGATTTGCGCCCATCCCGCCTTTGTATCAGTTCTTCTTGAAATATCGATTGCCACAAGTCTGCCCTCCAGACTTAAATTCTTTAAATTAGGCAACTCGCCTTTTATCAGACTTTCCTTGACATGATTCCTCTGTGCGCCATCCCACCCAATAAGCACGATATTCCTAGGAGGCTTGCTTCTCTCACCGGTTGCCAATCCACTCCCGCCTAATATACTTAGAAGAAGGAGGATTATCAAGAAGATTATAAACTGTTTTTTCATCCTAAGAATGGGTCATTTCATCTATTTAAGCATATTCCCAAAACAACTAACCAAGAGATTATTCAGCCCATTTCTCTTCATTGAACACTTTTCTCTTTTCAGGATAATAGAGTGTTTTTCTCGGGCAGATAAGATACTTCCTGTTTCTGTAGAGAACATGCTCATTTCCCTTTTTCAAGTCTGCATAGCATTGAGCGCCGGATAATGGCTGGGAGCAAACCCTGTAGATGTTCACAGCTTCTTCATAGCTGCAGATAGTATATCTTGACTTGTTTCCGATTATCCTGCCTAAGTCCTTCCATCTGAATTCAGCAGATATCACCCTTCCCTCTATTCCCCCACTCTCTTCCTTTATTGCCATTGTTTCGGCAGTATATGGAGAATTAAGAACGCTGTTGATAGATTTCATCCCTTTCTCTAAAAACCCTTTTATCCCAGTCATTTTTGGATTATTCCAAATGTATGTTTAGTTCTTCCTTCCATATAGCCTTTAGTATTCTTTTCTCTAGGTTCTTTGCCTTTTCAAGCACCTCTTCTGAGTCAATTTCCCCTCCCTTCACCATTATCTTTCTGTCAGAATCCTTCAGCAGGAAATAACATCCATTTATCCCTTTCATGAGATTATCAATCCCCTTTGTTATAACCCATGGGGTGAAATGTCCTCCGAGGGGATTTGCATGCCATGCCTTGCAGCTGTATAGCCCCCTGTCTATATTGCCTCTTGCAATTTTATAGGTGCCTGAATTGCTTATTTTCGCGGTTTCATTAACCACCTCAATGGCATAATCCTCAATCTCCCATATCCTCTTATGAATGCTGTTTTTTGAATGCAGCCATAGGGGGAAGAATTCCCCCGCATAAATATCTCCTGCAGATGTGCTTTGCGTCCCAGGGAACATCTCTGCATTTTCTCTTTCAGGAAACATTCTCAGCAAGTCTTTCAGTAACACAGATTCCATATCGTTCTCTTTGATGCCTTGCACCATCATGTCAAGATTATGCGTGCCATATCCCCTTTGGTGGTGCCCTATTGTTTCAATATCGTACCCCCATACAGTATATCCATTTTTACCCTGAAACCAAGAGAGCATGCCGTTAAACATATCATTAATCAATCTTTTTGTGTCACAATCACCCTTGTCCGGCCTTGTCATTGCAAATTCTCTGCTCCAGTCAGATGTAAAGAACAGGCATATGCCATCAGATTCTACAATCCTGTCAAATGGCTGCGGTTTTCTGTTCTTTTCAGCATACAACAATCCATTTGTGATAGTGTATCTATAGCCCATTTCTTTTATCAGCCTTCCAATTTCTTCAGAATAGCCAAACTCCGGGAGATACAGCCCTTCAGGATTCCATAAATCCCCAAAAATTTTTTTATTGAATGAATGATTCAATTCATTCTGCCTTTTTATCTCCTCTTTCCCGTATCTTGAAGCTGCTATGAGCGGCGCAAGAGGATGGTATGCCAGCCCCCCAAGCAATTCAACTGCCCCTTTCTGTGCAGCCCTTCCGAGATAATCAATGGTTTTCGAGCATTTGTTTCTTATCAGCAATTCTGCCAGACTCTTGTTTATTGCAACATTAACCTTGAGCCCATCGTTCCTTGAAAGCCATTCAAATAATGGAGAATAACATTCCCTATCTATTTTTTGGATGGTCTCGTCTAACTGTACAGGCGGCTGGTTTGCACACCATACTGTTCCAAGGACTACCTTTCTCATTTCAAAACCCCAGAAATCGCTGAGGTGCGCTCACCTCTTATCATATCATTATCCCTGCTACTTATAAATCTTGTTAATCAGAATCATTCTGTAAAAGCCCATTGCTTTAAACTTTTACAATGCAATTTTATATTCATGACATTGTCGAATCTGCGGGACTTTTAATAATTTTTATCTCAATATCCTTCATAAAAGTCCCGACTATTTGACAGGGTCTTTTCGCGAAATCTTTAAATATAACCATACATTTCATAATTGAGGGAAGGGAGAGAGAATGAACCAGATTGAGAAGAACATCATCAAATCCTTTGAATTGGTCAAGAAAGATATAAGGGACCTTGAAGATAAGCTAAACAGCCTTGTCGGCTCACAAGGCAGAATCAAGAAAACATTGGGTGAACTTAATGAGAGGGAATTGCAGCTTTACAAAAATCTGCAGAAAATGAAAGCAGTGAAGCCGAAGAAGTCAAGGGCAAAACCAAAGCCAAAAAAGAAGGTTATTGCAAAGAAAAAGCACCATACGATATACGTTGCTCCAAAAGAAGGGAAGAAATTCCATCTCAAGAACTGCCCCTTTGCGCAGAACATAAAGCCAAAGAATAGGATTGTCTTTAAGTCAAAAACCAAGGCGCTGAATAAGGGATTCAAGCCTTGCGAGTGCGTCAAGTGATTTCTTAATAAAATTCCTTTGCCAAGAAAAAAAGCCCACTCAA